>JAXDQF010000107.1:0-10290 GCA_034668025.1 Gammaproteobacteria bacterium
AGGCTGAGCAGGCTCTCCAGGACGCAGGCGACGCGAAACCGTCCATCGACGAGAATCAGGTCAGGTTGTTGGCCAATCGTTCTGAAGTAGCGCCAGGGGGCCTTGGCGTACTCTTCCCAACGCCGCACGCGCCGTCGCGTGGGTTTCGTAAACACAGGCATGCCCCAGTGCTGCGTGAGCCCGATGTTCACGTAGATGAGCTTGGCCATTGCGCGCCGCTCGTGAGTCTCCAGTTTCCGCCGCACGTCGGCCAGGAAACTGGCGTCGCTGTCGACGCTCACGAGGTTGGTCACCATCTGGTTGGCCAGGATCGTGGACCCGCCGCTGCCGTATTCCAGGTAATTGCGGGCCCTGTGCAGCTGCTCGCGAAAATACAGCGTGCTCGCCTCATCAAAATGCGGCTCCGTGGGAACTTCGAAACGGCGCACACGGTTGCCGAGGATAATCTTGGCTGTTCGGTAGGCTTCGACGAATTTGCGAGGCGCGATCGTGGCGCCCAGCGTCGAGAGGGCGGTTGCTCCAGTCATTACGGACCATTCCTTCTTTGCTGGAAGTGCTGGGAAATAGCACCCGGGGCGCTATGCAGCAATGTGCGTGCCCGGCCGCACGGTGCGGAACGAATTTGGCTATCATCGCCGGGTGGAACAGACACATAGCATCGGCCGCGACATCCGTCGGCTGAGTAACGAATTGTTCGATGTGCTCGTTGTCGGCGGAGGTGCGTCCGGCGCTGCCACCGCGCGTGAAGCAGCACTTCGTGGGTTCAACACCGCGTTGATTGAACGTGAGGATTTCTCGGCGGGTGCTTCCGCTCACTGCTTCAAGGTGGTGCATGGAGGCATTCGATACGTGCAACACGGCGATGTGCGCCGGTTGCGAGCCTCGTGTTTTGAACGCGCTGTGATGCTCAGGATCGCACCGCATCTCGTATCTCCCCTGCCCTTCGTAATTCCTACCTACGGCAAGGGCAAAAGCAGTCGTTGGTTTCTCGGCACCGGTATGTTGCTGTATGACGCTCTGAGCGCCGACGTGAACCGCCATGTTGCAGACCCGGCGCGGCGCGTTCGGGGAACGCGTTTCCTGAGCAGGAACGAGACGCTCGAGCTGTTTCCTGATATTGCCGTCGACAGCCTGACCGGTGCAGCCGTGTTCGAAGATGGCCAGATGTACAGTCCACCGCGCCTGGTGCTCGCTTTTGTAGGGGCTGCCAGCGCACTGGGCGCAGCCATCGGCAACTATGTGGAAGCGGATCGACTGTTGACTGAAGGAACGCGCGTGACCGGCGTTCAGGCAATTGACCGCTTGAGCGGCGAGCGCTTCAACATCCGCGCACGCCTCGTCATCAATGCGGCGGGTCCCTGGGCTGAAGGTTTGCTGCAGCCGGGCTATGGGCAGGCTGGAACCTACTCACGCGATGCCTGCTTCATGGTGGACCGCAAGTTTGCAACACCGATGGCGTTGGCCGTGCAGGGACGGACCAAAGACTCGGATGCGCTGTTGGCTCGCAACAGCCGGCATCTGTTCCTCGTCCCCTGGCGCGACAGCACGCTCGTCGGCGTATGGCACTCGATCGTGCCCCGCGACCCGGATGCTGTTGGCCTGCCGCGCACCGAGCTTCGCCAGTTCATCGACGAATTCAACACGTGCTATCCCAACCTGCAGCTGCAGGAGGCGGACGTGCGGCGCGCAGATTTCGGGCTGGTGCCGTTCGGTGAAGCCAAGAGCCAGCAGGGCGGGTTGAGCTTCGGCAAGCAGTCGCGGCTGATTGATCACCGCAGCCTCGGGCAGTCGGGACTCCTTTCCGTGATCAGTGTGCGCTACACGGTCGCGCGACGCGATGCTGTTGAAGCGTTGGACCTGGCTGTTGCGCAGTTGGATGCGCGGCGGTCCGGCGGCGATTCAACGGTCGCTGCGCTCATGGGCGGTGATATCCCGGACTTCAATTCGGCGGCACGCTCGTTCCAGGCGCGGCGCCCCGCCTGGTTGAGCGAAAAATCGACTGACGGCCTGCTGCGCAATTACGGCACCGATGCCTCGCGGGTGCTCGCGTTGGCCGAGCGCGAGCCGAAGTTGGGGCGCTGCTTCACGGGCAGTCACGTGAGCCTCGCAGAGGCGATCTACGCCGTCCGCGCTGAGACCGCTCAACGGATGGGAGACATCGTTTTCCGGCGGACCGAGCTCGGCACCGACGGTCATCCCGGGGTCGCCGCCCTCGACGAGTTGCAGACGCTCCTCACGCAGGAGCTCGGTTGGACTGCGCAGCGAAGCGCCGAGGAACGTGCCATCGTAGAGCGCGAATTCGAACGATACCTGGCGACGCCGCCGGCAAACCAACCCCAACAACAAGCACGTCGGGCATAGACACCTCACTCGACGCGAGAGCATTCGAATGCGAATTTTTCTGACCGGCGGCTCCGGGTTCATTGGCAGCCGACTTGCGCCTTTGGCCGTTCAGGCGGGACACGCCGTGACGGTAGTGACTCCCATCAACACGCCAACCGAGCAGGTGCGCTGTGACGCGCTGACCAAGGCGGGTATCAAGGTCGTGATAGCGCCTCTGGAGGATTCGGCCGTCATTGCTCGCGAGTTGCAGGGCCAGGACGCAGTCATTCATCTGGCGGCCGCTCAACATGAGGCTGAGCAGCCGGAGAGCTATTTCCATCGCATCAACGTCGACGGCACCCGCAGCTTGTTGGATCTTGCCGCCAAGGCCGGCGTGCGCCGCTTCGTTCACGGAAGCACGATAGGCGTGTACGGCAGCGCCGCCAATGGCAGCCTCGATGAAGATTCGCCACTCGCCCCTGATAATCCCTACGGGCGAACGAAGATGGCTGCTGAGAAGGCGGTGCGGGAGTTTGTGTCCCCGATGGAATGGACCATCATTCGGATTTCGGAGACCTACGGGCCCGGCGACATGCGGCTGTTGAAGCTGTTCAAGGGTGTGAAAAAGGGTCGCTTTCCGATTATCGGCGACGGTCAAAACCTGCACCAGGTCATTTATGTCGATGACCTGTCGCGCGGCCTGCTGGCCGCCTGCACGGTGGCGACAGCCAACAAGCAGACGGTCGTGCTGGCCGGCGCGGAGAAAATCACGACCGACGAAATGGTGGCCGCGGTCAGCGAGGCCATTGGCAACACCAAAAAGCCTCCCCGTGTACCCATGTGGCCCTTTATGGTCGCGGCCGTTTTCTTCGAGTCAACGTTCAGTCCCCTGGGATTGAAGCCGCCGTTGCACCGCCGCCGGTTGGACTTCTTCAAGAAGTCGTTCTTCTTCTCCAATGCGCGGGCGGAGCAGGCGCTGAATTTCCGGCCACAGGTAGGGTTTCGGGAAGGCGCCCGCAAGACCGCGGAGTGGTACCAGGCGAACGGACTGATTTAATTGGCTGAAATTGCCGGGGGCGCGCAGCCTGCGGCATTTCAGCGGACATGACTCCGTCGCCCGCCTGCGCGTAGCGCCTACGGCGCTTCAGTAGATCTTACGCTGGAGCTTCTGCTCGAGCATCTTCACTACCAACACGGCGCCCGTCTCATTGACGTGATCCTCGTCCTCGAAGTCCCGGGGATCGGTGAGCGCGTTGCGCAGATCGATGATCTGCGACACGCCATGCTGCTGCAGGAACGAATCAATCGTGGCCACCTTGTCAGCCGGTGCCTGCGCCGAATAGCCCGCATTGACCGGGAAGCGCACGCCGATGACCCGCACGTGGTGCTCGCGTGCAACATCCAAAATCCGCTGATACCAGACAAAAGGCGTCTGCACGTCCCCTACCCCAGCGTGATCCCCACGGCCCGTCTCAACGGCGCTGGCGAGCCTTTGCTCGTCCGTTAGACGACTCCAGGCCAGTGGGTCACCCGCGCCACGCGCATGGGTCCTGGTGCGCGACAGGAGCGCACCGAGGTCCTTACGGAAATACTGCAGGAAGTCTTCGTTGAACAACGGGACCTGCTGCAGGATCGCCGACCACAGGTTTTGTTGCAGGCCGGAAGCGTCCCATGCCTCGATGTAGTAGCGATCCGCGAACGACCGGTTCGATGATTCGAGACGGCCCTTGCCAAACATGTGCGGGTCGGCGGTCAGAATCAGCGTGTCGATGCCCGGCGTGGTCTCGAGAACGCGCCGTACTTTTGCAAAGGACTCACGCAGCGAATCGCCGCCCGCCGCGATGCTGTAGCCCGGCGCCGCAGTGTTGTCATTCAGGTAGTCGTTCAACGGTACAGCGAAATGGGAGTCACCCGAAAAAATGATCCGCACGTCCCGGTGCGTGGCAATTGCATCCACCTGCCGGGTGTAATCGTGCTCTTTCTGAAAGAACCCCGACGTCTGGTACGTATAGACATTGGCTGCGACAAACAGCAGGACCACGAGCACGCTCCGCGAGATCAGCCGCATCCAGGAAAACGACCGGGTCATCTCGACAGAGGTGATGTCTGGAGTGGACATTTCAGAACTGGAAGTAGATGAAGTCCAGCGACGCGCCGGTGTAACGGAAGAACAACGTGAGAACAAACACGAGGGTACAGGCGGGCCAGGTGAGCAACGCGGCCCGATCACCCAGCTCGAGCGCATATTTCTTATCGCGCTGCCACCACTCCATCGCCAGCAGGAAGGCAATCGCGAGCATGGCGTAGGCGACCGTGGTCAACAGGCCCATTGAGCGCAGCAGTCCCACGGGACTGATGAACAACGAGCGTGACGCGATTTCCTGAATGACCGTCCATGCGCCGCCAATGGTCGGCGAGCGGAAGAAGATCCAGGCCAGCACAGTCAACGCGAAAGTGAACAGCACGCGGAAAGCGACGGTGGGCACACGGACCAGAAAGTTGCGTGAGTTGGCTGCTGGAGCCAACGGCTCACCAATGAACACCCGTGGGATGACATACAACCCGTTGAGAACGCCCCACACAATGAACGTCCAGTTTGCGCCATGCCACAAGCCGCTGAGCGTAAACGTCACGAGCAGGTTGAATGCCTGGCGGGGCCTGGAGGTCCGGTTGCCACCCAACGGGATGTAAACGTAGTCGCGGAACCACGAGGACAGCGAAATGTGCCAGCGGCGCCAGAATTCAGGGTGGTTCTGCGAGAAGTACGGGGTCGCGAAGTTCTGCATCAGCTCAAAGCCGAACAGCCGGGCAGTACCCAGCGCGATGTGCGAATAGCCGGAGAAATCCGCGTAGATCTGAAAAGCGAACAACACAGAGCCCAGTAGCGCCAGGCTGCCCGGCAACGTGCCCTGCTGAGCGAAAATGCTGTTGACCACAGTCGCACAGTTGTCCGCCACCACCAGCTTGCAGAAGAAGCCCCACAACATCTGCCTGAGGCCGCTGGCGAACGCCTCGGGCTCGATGACTCGCGGCACGAAAAACTGCGGCAACAGGTGCCGCGCACGTTCAATCGGCCCTGCCACCAGCTGCGGGAAAAATGCGACATACGCGAAGAAACCGATCGGATCACGCACCGCCCGCATCTCACGGCGATAGACGGCGATGGTGTAGGTCAACGCCTGGAAGGTATAAAAGCTGATGCCCACCGGCAGTATCACCTTGAGAGTGGGCGCCTCCAGATGCACGCCAATGCCGGCAAACGCCTCGATGAACGAGGTGACGAAGAAGTTGTAGTACTTGAAAAAGCCCAGCACGCCGAGATTCACGCCGATGCTGAGCAGGATCAGTGCATGGCGATGCTTCTGTTTCTCGGTCTTCTCGAGTCCCAGACCGACGAGGTAGTCATTCAGTGTCGTGCCAAACAGCAGGCCCAGGAAGCGCCAGTCCCACCAGCCGTAGAAGGTATAACTGGCAACCAGCAGCCAGGCATTCTGCGCGCGCAGCCCTGCCCGCCGCAGCAGCAGGTACACGAGCAGAACGAGCGGCAGAAATAAGACGTAGTCGGCAGAGTTGAACAGCATTGCTGGAGGCTAGCGACGCCCTGCGGACCGCAAACCAAACCGAGCGCGGTGGCCCGCGGACGCCCGCATTCAGACGCTCGCTACAGCTGCAACCTTCTTACTGAGGATTTTGACCTTCTTGCCGTAGAGCATGAACATGATCCGGAACACCGCCTCGAGTGTTGACGTCACTGCCAACCCTACATAGTTGAGAGGGTTCTTCCAGAACACATACAACTTCAGTGCGAACGGCTGGTACTGCTGAAAGCCGGCCAACTGCAGGATCTGGCCCAGGCTGTACTCGGTGACCAGGTAGAAGTGATCAATATTATGTGAAAGATTTTCGGAACCCACCATCGGGTTGGCGGCGTTCATGGCATACACCACGACTTTCCCACCCGGACGCAACGCGCGGCGGCACAGGCTCAGAAACTCAACAGTCTCATCCAGTGTCAGGTGGTTGAGCTCCTGCTCCGGGATGATGACGTCGTACTGGCCTTCCTTGTCGGCGAGGTACTCGAATGCCCGGGCCACCTCGCAAGGCAACTGGTGGCGGCGCGCGGTTTCAACCTTGGCCGCATCGGAATCGATACCCAGGACTGAGCTGTAGCCGCAGTCACGCAACATCTTGACGAGGTAACCGGGACCGCAGCTGACGACGAGGATCCGTGCCTGCTTGTCAGCCGGCATGTGGCCCAGGTAGTTGGCCCGGTAGTAGGCAGTAAACGAAGTGAAGCCCTTCTCGACATCTTTCGGCGCCTGCCAGTAGGAATCGAATGGCTCGAGCCTGGCTGCCAGCCGCTCGGAACGGCCCGCGGCCGCACCTTTGTCATAAGATTCGGACCTGCCCAGGGGCGCTATGTTGGCGCCCGCTGGAGCTTGGCGAAAATTCGCATTCATCCATCTATCCCCGGTGTTTACCGTAGAATACACGCAGTTGCGGGAAAACGCGGGACCTTCATTACACATTGCGGATTTTATTCTGTAACTACGAATACCCGCCCCTGGGCGGTGGTGGCGGCGTCGTAATGGCCGCAATGGCCCGCTCGCTCGCGGAACGACACGACGTGACGGTTCTGACATCACGCGCGGTAGACCTCCCGTCTGAAGGAATGGACGCCAACGTCAAGGTTGTGCGCGTTCCGGTGTTCTTCAGGCGGCACCTGGCCGTGGCCAACCTGCCCTCCATGGCGGCCTACCTGCCCATGGGTCTGTGGCGTGGTCTGCAGCTTGGCCGTAAGCAGCGCTTCGATGTCATCAATACCCACTTCGCGGTACCCACGGGACCCCTGGGCGACTGGCTGTCCACGCGGATGGGCATCCCCAACATCCTGTCTGTGCATGGCGGCGATCTGTACGATCCCTCGAAGAAAAGCTCGCCCCACCGACACGCCGTTCTGCGGCGCGCCGTCGCACGCCTGTTGGAGAAAGCGGATGGCGTCGTCGCCCAATCCCGCGATACCGCTCGAAACGTCGAGCAAATTTACGGCGTCGGCCGAAAAGTCGATTTGATACCGCTCGGAATCGACCGCCCGCCGCAGAACGTGCGCGCCAAGCGTGCCGATTTTGACATTCCGCAAGGCGCCTTCGTACTGGTGACCGCCGGCCGCATCGTGGCGCGCAAGGCCAGCACACAGCTGATCGACACGCTTGCTGCGCTGCCGGATGTGTTTCTGCTGGTAGTTGGGGACGGACCTGAAGCCGCGGCAGTGAAACAGCGCGCCATGGAGCTCGGGGTCTACAACCGGCTGCGAATGTTGGGATACGTATCCGACGAGGTCAAATACAAAGCCTACGCCGCGTCCAATGTGTTTGTATCGACAGCTCAACACGAAGGCTTCGGGCTGGTGTTTCTGGAAGCAATGTCCTTCGGCCTGCCCGTCGTCTGCTACAACCGCGGCGGCCAGACCGATTTTCTCTCGACGCCGGACACCGGGAATGTCATTCAGTTGAACGACCAGCAAGCGTTCAATGACGCCGTGCGGGCGCTGCGCGACTCGCCGGAGCGTTGCACTGCCGTGGGCCGTCACAATCTCGTCAAGGTCGAGGACTTTTTCATCGAGCGCTGCGCAAAGCGATATGAGGAGCTGTTCGCGGCTGCCATATCGTCCCGCATGGGAACCGCTGCGCGATTGGAGCACGAATAGCATGTGTGGAATTGCCGGAATCGTGGGTGACAGCGCGGCGTTGCTGAGCGGCATGAAGAACATGCTGAATGCACTGCGCCACCGGGGACCGGATGGCGAAGGGATGGAATCTGACTCCCACGCCATCCTGGGACATCGGCGGCTGTCCATCATCGACCTGGAGGGTGGCCGCCAGCCGCTGTTCAATGCTGACAAGTCGATCCTGCTGGTCTGCAACGGCGAGATCTACAACTACAAGGAGCTGCGCGCCGACCTCGAGGCGCGCGGCCATCGCTTCCTGACGCACAGTGACTGCGAAGTCATCATCGGACTGTACCTCGAGTACGGCGACGCGCTCGTGGACCATCTGCGCGGTATGTTTGCCTTCGGGCTGTGGGATGCGCGCAAGCGCCGCCTGTTGATTGCACGCGATCATCTGGGGCAGAAGCCGCTGTATTACGCGAAGACCACCCGCGGGTTCGCATTCGCGTCCGAGATCAAGGCGCTGTTGGCGTTCGACCCGAAACTGCGTGAGCTCAACCTGGCCGCGCTCGATCAATACCTTGGACTGCGCCTGATTGCGCCACCGCTGTCGATGTTCCGCGGCATCCTCAAGCTGCCGCCCGCGCACCTGTTGGTGCTGGAAGACGGTCGCGAGCCGGTGATCGAGCGCTTCTGGAGCCTCAACTATCAGCCGAAGCTGGCAGGCTCCGACGAGCAGTTGCTCGATGAGCTGGAAGCGAAGGTCGAGGAGTCCCTGCGGCTGCATCTGGTGAGTGACGTGCCGGTGGGGGCCCTTTTGAGCGGTGGGCTCGATTCGAGCCTGCTCGTCGCGATGCTGGTGAAGCGCATCGGTGTGAAGGACCTCAACACATTTACCGTCGGACTGCCGCACCAGCGCTTCGATGAAGCTCCCGCGGCCCGCGCGGTTGCCCGGATGTTTGGGACGAATCATCACGAGAGGAGCCTGTCACCCTCGCTCGTAGGCCTGCTGCCGGACCTCATCTATCACCTGGATGAGCCGTCCGACCCGTTGTCACTGTGCACCTACCACGTGTCCGAGCTCGCCAGCAAAACAGTGAAGGTCGTCATTGGCGGCGACGGCGGCGATGAGTTGTTCGGCGGCTACGACCGCTACTATGGGAATCTGTACGCCAATCACTACGCGCGCGTGCCCGCGGCACTCAGGCGCCACGTTCTCGGTCCGGCGCTTTCGTTGATTCCGGAAGCGGGTTGGTACAAGAGTGTCGGACATCAACTGCGCTGGCTGCAGCGGCTGTCATTCCTGTCGGGCTCCGAGCGATACGCCGCGAGCCTGAGCTACTTCTATTTCGAAGAGGCGATGCGCGCATCCCTGTTCACGCCCGACGTGTTGGCGCAGCTCAACGGCGTACACGCGGAGGATGCCATCCGTGCTCCGTACGATGCAGCGACGGGCGACCCGTTGGATCACATGCTGGCCGCCGACAGCCAGGTGCGCCTGCCGGACCACCCGGTCATGATCACCGACCGCATGTCGATGAGTCATGGTCTCGAGGCCCGCAGCCCGTTCATGGATCACCGCCTGGCCGAGTTTGCGGCGCGGCTGCCGTCGAGCATGAAGATCCGGGGACGGTCGCTGCGCTGGGCACAAAGAAAGCTGGCCGGCCGCTATCTGCCGGCCGAGATACTGGATCGCCCCAAGCAGGGCTTCTCGTCCGCCCTGCCCTACATTCTGAAAGACGAATACCGCGCGTTGTATGAGCGCTTCCTGCCGGACTCAAAGCTCGTGGAAGCGGGCATTTTGCGCCGGGCGCCCATCGATGCCCTGTTGGGCGAGCACCTGGCCCGGCGGGCGGATCACGGCAATCGTCTGTGGCTGTTGATCAACGCGGAGCTGTGGTATCGGATGATGATTCTCGGGCAACAGCGCGAGGATCTTCAGCTCGGATCTCTGCGCGGCACGCTGGCTTCCGTTGCCTGACCGGTGCGAGCAACGGAGGCGATGACATCCAACGTCTCACGAGCACACTTCTCCCAACTGAACTGCGCGACCCGCTGATAGCCTTTGCGCACCAGCTCAGCGGCAAGGTCACGGTCGTTGAGAATTTTGTAGATTCCTTCGGCGATATCCGCCGTGTCGTACGGATTCACCAATACTCCAGCTCCGTCGACTACCTCGGGGCAGGATCCCTGCGTGGAGGTGACGATGGGACAGCCGCACGCCATCGCTTCCAACAGCGGAATTCCGAATCCTTCATACAGTGACGGCAACACAAACGCGTCCGCCATGCTGTATAGAA
>JAXDQF010000108.1:0-5940 GCA_034668025.1 Gammaproteobacteria bacterium
CCAGACCGAGGCCCGCCACGAGGGGTATTTCCGCAGGGAATGGCGGCTCGCCGTCGAGAGAACACTCGACATGGCGGACGATCATATCTTCCTGTTGCCCATAGTCATCGACGACACAGTCGACAACCCGGCGGCCCGTGTACCCGAGAAATTTCTCACGGTGCAATGGTTGCGGCTCCCCGGTGGGAAACCGACTGCAGCGTTTGAGGCGCTTTGCCGTCGACTGGCATCGGGGCAGGCCACCGATGTGCAGCCGACCAGGAAGGTGCCGGATCACACCGTCAAATCACACTACCGGCCACCCAAAACGGACTATCCCGAGTTTCCGCGACAAGAGGCGGGGCAGACGGCGCGGTTCTACGGCCAGGTGACCTTGTGGACGGTTCAGTCCGCCTGGACATTTTTTCAACGGTTTCCCAGGTGGGTGCGGGTCCTCGTCTACGTTTGGCTGGCCATCGCTTTGGTGTCGAAAGGCTGTGTCTCCTCGGATGAGGACCGGCACAGGCCCAAGCGGATTTCGACCGCCGACACGCAGAAGCTCAAGGAGATTTCCGCGCAGTACCTGCACGGCTCGGGCCCACCCGACATCGCAGGGTTGGCTGCGCAAATTGCGCGGCAGTTTCCCGACGAAGCACGCCGAGGCGATGGGGACGAAAGCGTACTGTTGGCGATACCCTTCAGTGCGCCACCTGGCGATCAACACGCGAAAGAAGTCGCCGACTCCATCTTTGCGCAGGTGTACGGGAGCGCCGCGATTGCGGAGCACGGACGCATTCATCTGATGAATGAACCGCTATCGTCCAGCGATCCATCAGTCGTGGCCGAGCGCGGTCGTGCCAACCATTCGAACTACGTTGTATATGGAGCGATTGACAATCAAATGGCGGCGCCATCACTCACTGTCAAGTTGATCGCCGCAGCAGACGGCGCTGAGGTGTGGTCGCGGTCTTATCCCGTCGCAGGGGCCGATGCCGCCAAAATCGCTGCCGAGGTGGTGTCCAAGGTGCCCAGTGGTGCCAGCGACTGATCGACGCCCGCCGCTGAGCCCCGCCCCGGGGCGCGCGGGCAGGCTCGCTTGGGCGCGTCCAGGCGTCGCTTTATCCTATAACGAGACTGATTTCTCTTGATGTAGACGATCCCCCTGCGGCATCATTCTCCCGCCGATGTCGCACCCAGGAAAAAACTATGACTTTATTGTCGTCGGCGCCGGCATCGCGGGTGCCTCGATAGCCCATGAGGTGTCTCGCTCGGGCGCCGTCTGCCTCCTGGAGGCTGAAGAGCGACCGGGCCTACATGCCACAGGGCGTTCCGCGGCCTTGTTCGCCCCGACTTACGGTGGCCGCGAAATCCGGGCGCTGACGCGTGCCAGCAAGCATTTTCTGAGCAATCCCCCGCCGGGATTCAGTGACGTTCCACTGTTGCATCCACGGGGTTGCCTCTACATCGCGCGCGCAGATCAGCACGAACACCTGAATCATCTGGTCGAGTCGATCGAGGCCTCCGGTGGCACGCTGTTGAGAGTCTCCGCCGCTGATGCGGTCGCGCGAGTTCCGCTGCTGCGCAAGGACTATGTAATTGAAGCAGCGATCGACCCCGATGCCATGGACATTGACGTAAATGCCGTGCATCAGGGTTTCATGCGCGGCGCGCGAGCGCAGGGAACTGTCGTCATCACGAATCATCGACTGGAAGCGGTCGAACGTTCGCAGGGGCATTGGCAGATCGAGCTGGCCGACGGGCAGATCATTCGTGCTCCGATCCTGATCAACGCGGCAGGCGCTTGGGCTGATGAGGTTGCCCTCGCTTGTGGGGCCCAGACTGTTGGACTGCAACCCTTGCGGCGTACTGCGCTTCTGGTTGAAGCGCCAGCCAACATCGACATTCGAGCATGGCCGGCCGTGATCGACTCGGACGAGCTCTTTTACTTCAAGCCCGACGCGGGAAAACTGTTGCTCTCGCCAGCGGATGAGACGCCGGCGGTGCCAGGTGATGCCCAACCCGAAGATCTCGACGTTGCCATTGCAGTCGATCGGATCACTCAGGCACTGGATATCGAAGTCAGGCGGGTTACCCACAAATGGGCGGGCCTCAGAACTTTCTCGCCGGACCGTGAGCCTGTGTTGGGATACGACCCGCGGGTGGCTGGATTTTTCTGGTGTGCCGGCCAGGGTGGCTACGGCATCCAGAGTGCGCCCGCAATGGCGCGGGCAGTTGCCTCGCTGGTAAAGAATGAATCGCTGCCGGCGGACATTCTCGATGAAGGTCTGCAAGTCAGTGATCTGTCGCCGGCAAGGTTCTCCCCCGCAGCAGGTGCCCCATGACTTTGAGAGAAGCGGCTCGCAAGCTGCGTTGTGCTACAACACTCACCCTGGCGATCCTCACACCTGGACTGCAGGCGCAGGCTCATCCGCCTGGTTTTACGCTGGACCAGGTCATGAGTGCGCCGTTTCCATCCGGATTGATTGCGGCGCCTGTTGGCCAATCTGTTGCGTGGGTGTTTGATAGCCGCGGCTGCCGCAACGTCTGGATCGCAGAAGGCAACGGCACGACGAAGGCACGCCCGGTAACCCAATTCACCGGGGACGAAGGCCTCGATATCGCGGAAGTTGTCTGGTCACCTGATGCCAGGTGGCTTGCATTCACGCGTGCCGGCGACCTGGAAGAGGAGATTCCAGCCAACATCAACAACTCGCCCGCTGGTCCCGCCCCCCAGGAGGTGTGGATAGTGCCGAGCAGTGGCGGCGGCGCACGCAAGATCGCCAGCGGACATCATCCTGTGTTTTCCCCTGACGGAACCCAGCTGTTGTTCATCGAAAAAGGACAGCTCCTGGCGGCTGCGACCACCGGCGATCCATCACCCAAAACACTGATCGTCGATATGGGCAAGTTGTCCGATGTGACCTGGTCTGCCGACGGACAACGATTCGCGTTTGTGAGCAACCGCCCGGATCACTCGATCGTGGGCATTTATGACGTCCAGCGACGCTCGATTACCTGGCTGAGCCCGAGCCTCGATCGTGATACAGCACCGGTGTTTTCACCGGATGGCTCGCGAGTGGCGTTCATCAGGGAGCCGACGGAGAAAGCCCCGGTGTTTATTTCGCGACGCTCCGGTCAGCCGTGGTCGATCTGGGTGGCCGATATCGCCAATGGCCACGGCCAACGGGTCTGGGTGTCTGATCCGGGGCCGGGCAGTATTTTCCAGCCCACTTTGTCAGGAACCAACCTGTTGTGGACGTCCGCACAGCAACTGGTATTTCCCTGGGAAAAAACGGGTTGGCTGCAGCTCTATGCGGTGCCGGTGAAAGGCGGGCAGCCCCGAGCGGTCACTTCCGGCGCGTTTGAGGTCGTGCACATGACGCTCAGCCATGATCGTGGCAGGTTGGTGTTCTCATCAACGGAGGGGGACACCGACCGGTTGCATGTCTGGTCCGTCAACGTTGACCGCGGGAAGCCTCAGCGGCTGGGTGGCGGAGCAACGATTGAGGATTACCCGCAGCTCAGTGCCGACGGTAGTCTCGTGTACGCCCTGCAGAGCGATGCGAGTCACTCGCTGCAACCGGTTGTGTCTCGCGGTGGGCAGTGGCTGAAGCTCGCTCCGGAATCTGTACCCGCCAACTTCCCGGTCGCACAGCTGGTGACGCCGCAGGCGGTCACCTTTACTGCCAGGGACGGGCAGGTGGTTCACGGCCAGATCTTTCTTCCCAAGGAGAAAGCCGCCGCAAACCCCAGACCGGCGATTTTGTTCTTTCACGGCGGTCCCCGCAGACAGATGCTGTTGGGATTCCATCCGATGGATGCCTACAACTGGATGTATTCGGCAAACCAGTACTTCGCCTCCGAAGGCTACATCGTCCTGTCAGTCAACTATCGAGGTGGCATCGGCTACGGCCTGGACTATCGCGAGGCGGATGACTTCGGCCCCGGCGGCGGCAGCGAGCTGAACGACCTGCTGGGCGCCATCACCTATCTGCAGTCCCGGTCGGATGTTGACCGGTCGAGGTTGGGAATCTGGGGAGCCAGTTACGGTGGCCTCATGACGGCCCTGGGCCTCGCCCGGGCGTCAGATTCGCTGGCGGCGGGTGTCGATTATGCCGGCGTTCACAATTGGGCGAGCTTCCTGACATCCGTGGGCGTGCCACCGGAGCCCGGCGATGCCGCAAAGCGGGCTTTCGATTCCTCGCCGCTGGCCACCGTTGATCGATGGAGCTCGCCGGTGTTGATCGTACAGGCGGACGACGATCGCAGTGTGCCCGCTTCACAGGCCTCTGAGTTGATCACGGCCCTGAGGCAGCGGCACGTCGAACACGAAACGCTGGTGATCCCGAACGAAATCCACGATCTGATTCTGCATTCGTCGTGGATGACGCTGTTCACAGCTGCGGACGACTACTTCGCCCGCAAGCTGGATCACCGGGCAGAGGCGACCTCTGCGGTCGCCGCTGCCCAATAGCGCCTTTAGAACTTCGTACTGAAGCTCAGTCCAACGGTGCGTGGCTGAATCAGGGTCACCTCGGCGGGTCCGCCCGCCACCGAGATTTGAGTTGCGGCATTCAGCTCGCCCATGCGATTCGCTACGTTCTTTACATACAGCTCCACCCTGTTGGCGCGCAGGTTGATGCCCGTTCGCAGGTCGAGAGTGGAGTATGACGGCAGCCGGTATCGTGGCAGGCCGGGATTGTCGGCGAAGCTGGAAAACCGCTCGCCCACAAAGCGATAAGTTGCGCCTGTAAATCCCTGTAACTGGCCCAGGGGAAAGCTGTAATCGCCAGACACAGCGGCGGTGGTCTTCGGGGTGTCGGGCAGACGCTCGCCCGCGACACCTCCCAGGTCCTCGGAATCAGCCGCCAGCCGGGCGTTGATATAGCCGAAGGTGCCAACGACAGTCAGAGCATCGACAGGCACGGCGGTGAGGGTCAGTTCGACGCCTTTGTTCCGTGCAGCCGACGCGTTTGCTACAACGCCAATCCCATTGCGCACAGCGGTGATCAACAGATTGTTCCAATTGATCCAATAGAGCGCGGCGTCCATGCTGTAGCGGCGGTCGGACGTGCTGGCCTTGAGTCCCGCCTCGTAGCTGTGCAGCGTGTCAGCATTGAAGACCGGTGGGGCCAACGGCTGACCGTCAATGTTATTCGCCACGACATTCGGACCACCCGGCCGGTAGCCGGTTGCGAACCGGAAATACGGCATCACAGTGTCGGTCAGCTTGTATTTCACGTTGGTGAGATACGTTTTGATGTTTGCACTGGCATCTCGCTGAGGTAACGACCCGATGAGAAGTCCGGAGCCGTTTTGCAACTCGTGCTGGCTGTTGTGCGCGAAGCGAATACCGCCGGTTACATCCAGCCGATCGGTCACGTGGCCTGTCAGAGTCAGGAAGCCCGCGTATTCCTTGAAATAGCTCGGCAGGTCGACTGTCAGGAGATTGAATGCTGCAGGGGATCCATCCGGGTTGAAAGCCGGCAGGTTCTGGGCGAGCACCGTGTTCTCCCGCGTGAAGAATCCACCGACCAGCCAGTCGAGATAACGGCCCGTGCCGGCCAGCCGCAGCTCCTGGGTCAGCTTCTGGCTTTCGGCGTCCTGGTGCAACCCGATCGAGCCCAGGTTGATTCCCAGGCCGCCCAGAAGGGGCACATACAGGGGGGAGAGGTCTCGACCGTTGGCGCTTTCGGTCTTCTGAAAGCTGCTGACCGAGGTCAATTGCGCCGGCCCGAAGTCGTAGTTGACGGTACCGCTGAACAGATAGAAATGCTCACCGAACGGTTCGCGCAGCAACCGTCGTTGATCGTACGCGCCATCGATCGGCGTGCCCGTGGCCAGGTTGAAATCCGAAGCTTCGGATCCATCCCGATAGATGTTCTGGGCGAACGCAGTCAGCCGGACCGAGAGTTTGTCCACCGGTTTCAGGAGGAAGTCGACCCGACCGCCGTAGACTTT
>JAXDQF010000109.1:0-67143 GCA_034668025.1 Gammaproteobacteria bacterium
CGGTCAATTGGGATGTGCGCGCAGAAAAATTTGTAAATGACAGCCAGGCGGATGCCTTGCTGGCGCGTCACGAGCGTTCCCCATACGGAGTGCAGCATCTGGTGGGGGAACAAAAGTGGCAGCCCACCTCAAAAGAGGTGGCCGCCAACCTGGCCGCTTCCGGGGGAGTCAGCGCGTGATTACCCGTCGTGATATGACAATTGCGCTGGTTAGCGTCGGCGCTACTCTTGCGGTCACAGCCTTCGCCGCCGCGAATGTTCCCCTCATGGGCTCGCGGGCGGTGGACTGGAGTGCCGTGCCGGTGTCGCAGGATGGCTCGCATTCGGTACGGCACTTCTTCAAAGCTCCCACGGCGACACTCGCGGAGCTCGAAGTCCACGTGACGACCCTGCCGGCGGGTGAGCTGTCGCATCCCGCGCACAAACATCCCAATGAAGAGCTCGTCATCGTGAAGGAAGGGACGGTCGAGGTGCTGGTTGATGGCCAGTTGCAACGCGTTGGTCCTGGCGCGGTGATATTCAACGCCTCGAACCAGATGCACTCGCTGCGAAATGTTGGGAACAGTGCGGCCACTTATCACGTCATCAACTGGAAGTCCCACTGAAGTTGGACTGCGCGCAGGCCTAGGTCTCGCACAGCGTCTCCATATTCCCACATTGTCGAGTGTCCGCTGTTCGGATGGAATACGTTCCCTTGCGCGCACTGCGCGTCTTTACAGTGGAACACTCATCATGTCCGTTCGTTCGCTACTCCAGCCTAAAAACTTGCTGGCGTGTGCAGCATTGATGGCTGCAACAGCCGCTCATGCCACGGAAGTGGCTCCCTATTTCTACACCTGGGGCTTTGGAAGCAATTCCTACAAAGCCAACTCTCTCGCAGCGGCCAAGAGCAGCGGCGTCACGGCTGTTACGTTGGCCTTCGGTGTATCCGGCGGCGGTTGCACACTCGGTGGCGGCCTCGACGTCATCATGAACAACGCGGGCATCAAGGCGGATGTGAAGTCGTTCATCGCCGGGGGTGGCAAGGTCATCCTCTCGTTCGGTGGTGCAGACGGACAGTACTTGGAGAGCGCATGCTCTGAAACGGGCATGTACAACCTGGTCAAGAACGTCATGACCACGCAGAACATCCACAACCTCGACTTCGACGTCGAAGGCGGCCAGCTCGATAACACCGCACTCAACACGACCCGCAACAACGTCATCAAGCGTTTGCAGGCCGACTTCCCGGATCTGTACGTTTCCTTCACTTTGCCCGTGGACACCGGGAGCCTGCCGGGGGATGCGGTCACCCTGCTGAAGAGCGCCAACTCTGCCGGAGTCAAGGTTTCCATGGTCAACATCATGACCATGGACTACGGCGCCGGTAATGTCAGCGGACGGACGATGGGCAGTGTCGCTGTAGCCGGGGCGCAGGGCACCGAGAAGCAGTTGAAGTCGATCTTCACTGGCCGCACCGATGCTCAGTTGTACGCGATGATCGGCATCACTCCGATGATCGGTCAGAACGATGACGGCACGCGCTTCCAGCCCTCGGACGCGACGACGATCACGCAGTTTGCCATGGCCAACGGTGTGGGCTTGTTGTCCTACTGGGCGTTGCAACGCGACCAGACAGGCACCGCGAACGATCTCGACCGGTTCAGCCGCGTAAACACCAGCGACTACCAGTTCTACAAGATCATGGCCGCTGCCAAGACCAGCACACAACCGGTTAACGGTGCATTCCCTGCCGGTACGTACACGATCCAGTCGGCGTATGACAGCAAGTGCGTGGACATCAACGCGGCGTCGACCGCCGACGCAGCCCAGGTGCAGCAGTACGCCTGCAATGGAACGGGTGCCCAGTCGTTCGTTGTGAGCGATCAGGGTTCCGGCTGGTACAAGATCCTCAACTCCAACAGCGGCAAGGTCATTGACATCGCCGCCGCCTCGACGGCCGATGGTGCCAAAGTACAGCAGTACACCGACAATGGAACGGGCGCGCAGCGCTTCTCGATCGTGCCGACCGATTCGGATGATCCGACGGCCTTTTCGATCATGAACGAGACCAGCGGCAAGTGCCTGGACATCAAGGACTGGAGCACCGCCGACCGCGGCACATTGCAACAGTGGACGTGCTCGGGTGGTTTGAACCAGAGCTTCCGGTTCTTCGCACCGGGCTCCACGACCCCGGCCGTCAGTCGCTGAGTTAGTACGTGACAAGGGCGGGTCCGGCGTGTGCCGGGCCCGCTTTTTTTTCGCTCAAATCGGCAGTTTGAGGCACCGCTCGCATTTTCGTTCGACTAAGGTCTTCGCTCCCGAGACGTTTGGCCGTAAACTCGAGCCCAACAGCGCTAAAACAGACAGTGCGCCTCGAAAAGGGCCTTCTCCATGTCATCTGTCGCGACGTCACCCGGTTTTTTCACCAAGGAGCGGACAGTTGCCGGTCCGGCCTTCAGCCGCTGGCTGGTACCGCCGGCCGCGCTGGCCATTCACCTGTGTATCGGTATGGCCTACGGGTTTTCCGTGTTCTGGCTGCCACTGTCCAAGGCCGTCGGTATCACCACCTCCGTGGCCTGTCCGAAGGACTTCGGCGTCCTGGAGCAGATCACGGCCACCAACTGTGACTGGAAGATTTCCATGCTGGGGTGGACCTACACGTTGTTCTTTATATTCCTGGGTTCGGCGGCCGCCATCATGGGCGGATGGCTGGAGCGCGTCGGGCCGCGCAAGGCCGGCCTGGTCTCTGCCCTCTGCTGGTGCGGGGGCCTGGTGATCGCGGCGTTCGGTGTGATGATCCACCAGATCTGGCTGTTGTGGCTGGGCTCCGGGGTGATCGGCGGCATCGGCCTGGGGTTGGGTTACATCTCGCCCGTATCGACCCTGGTGAAATGGTTCCCCGACCGTCGCGGTATGGCGACGGGTCTGGCCATCATGGGATTCGGCGGTGGCGCGATGATCGGCGCCCCCCTGGCAGACCGGTTGATGAAGCTGTTTGCCTCGCCGACCGAGGTGGGTGTCTGGCAGACATTCCTGGTGCTCGCGGCCGGTTACTTCGTGTTCATGGTTTGCGGCGCTCTCGGTTATCGCGTACCGCCGGTAAACTGGAAGCCTGCCGGTTGGCAGGGGCCGCGCAGAAGCAAGCTGATCAGCGAAGGTCAGGTGCACGTGGACGTGGCCTGGCGTACACGCCAATTCTGGCTGCTGTGGGGCGTTTTGATGCTGAACGTCACGGCCGGCATCGGCATTCTGGGTATGGCGTCGCCGTTGCTCCAGGAAGTCTTTGGCGGGCGCCTGATCGGCGTTACTGCGTCCTACGATCAGCTCACCCCGCCCCAGTTGAGCACCATTGCAGCCATCGCCGCGGGTTTCACGGGACTGCTGTCGCTGTTCAATATCGCGGGCCGCATTTTCTGGTCGTCATTGTCCGACCAGATCGGCCGCCAGGCCACCTACATGGTGTTCTTCCTGATCGGCCTGACGCTGTATGCATCGATCCCCTGGGTGGCCTCCGACGGCGACCTCGCGCTGTTTGTAGGCTTCTTCTGCGTCATCCTCTCGATGTACGGTGGCGGCTTCGCGACGGTGCCGGCTTATCTGGCGGACCTGTTTGGCGACAAGATGGTGAGCGCCATCCACGGCCGCTTGCTGACCGCCTGGTCGACAGCCGGCGTGCTCGGGCCGGTGTTGGTCAACTATGTCCGCGAGTATCAGCTCGATCACGGGGTGCCCCGTGCTCAGGTCTACAGCATCACCATGTACCTGCTGGCCGGACTGCTCGCGATTGGATTTATCTGCAATCTGCTGATCACGCCGGTGTCGCCGAAGCTGTATATGACCGGCGCGCAACTCGATGCACTGGACCGACCCACTGAGGGTGCACGTGAGTTTGAAGGTACTGCGGTGACGGCGGGCGCCTCATCGTCCACGGCGCTGGTCTACCTGGCGTGGGTTCCGGTGGCCATCCCACTCCTGTGGGCCGTCTGGGTGACGTTGCAGAAGGCGGCGTTGATCTTCATGCAGGGCTGATCGAGACGCGCCTCAAATGAGGGACCTCACGACTTTCATGAACGTCGTGGGGTCCGTCAGCAGCACGAACGCAAGACCGGTGAGAGCCCCGAAAATGTGGGCGTCGTGATTGATGCGGCCCACGCGCTTGCGTGACGAATACCAGCTGAAGGCCAGGTAGCCCACCGCGAACAGCGGCGCCGGAATGGGTACGGGCAGCGGCAGGATGTACAGCGACTGCCGGGGAAAATACACGATCGAGGCAAACAACACGCCCAGGATGGCACCGCTGGCGCCCAGCGATGAGTAATCCGGATCGTTGCGGTGTTTGAAGCACGTCCCCAGGCCCCCCACCAGCAGGGCACTGAAGTACAACAGGACGAACTTCAGTGAGCCGATCACGGGCTCGAGCTTGAACGCGAATGAGTAGAACGTGATGAGGTTGAACAGCATGTGCCCGATGTCCGCGTGCACAAAGCCGCTGGTGAGCAGCCCCGCATAACCTGTCCCGTGTGCCACTTGGTAAGGCCGCAGCAGCGAGCGCTCAATGACTTTGGGTGAGCTCAGTCCGATGACGCTCACAATGATGGTGACGACGAGGATGATCAGGGCGGCCATGGTTCTCGTTTCAGCCTGCGGCGGCGGCAAACTCTGCCGTGCTCGCAGACAGTAAGTGCCGGAAGTCGGTCGTGTAGCTGCGAGGGACCGCGAGCTCGAATACGGCCAGGCCGCCGGAGCTGTCCTCGAGTCGCCAGAGGGTCAAGGGAATGTGGGACCCGAGTGTGGAGGCGGCCGAGCCGGGTACAAAAACCCGCGGATGCAGGTCCAGCGCCACGAATTTCGCCAGCACCTGCGTGACGCGCCGGCCGGTGAGGCGCAACACGCTGTAGCCGCCGATTTGATCTGACACCGTCGCTGATTCGTCGACGATGTTGCGCAACGACGCCGCGAATCCGTCGAGCCCGTTGCCAGCCAACTCGCATTCAGATAGGACGAGCCAGGTCGCCACGCCGACGCCAATGAACGCCAGCTCATTCGCCTGGACCCTTTTCGGGCCGTTCGGAAGCTCGATACCAAACCGCCCACGGACGGTGTTTGTCAGAGCGGCTGCGCGGCCTTTTCGGGCGGCGATGCGTGCGATGGCAAGTGTGTCCCGGCTCGTCGCGAGCACGGCGGGAGAGATTGTCGGGCCGCTCATTCTCGGAGTCGATTTCCTGCCGGGTCAAAAAACACGGGATCCACGATATCAGCTTGGAGGTCTCCGTTGCGAAGTGGATCGTATACCCGGAGCCGCTCGCCGAGACGTTCGCGTCCGCGGATTAGCAGGGCCAGGCCGATCCATTGCCCCAGCATGGGTGAGAAATTGGCCGAGGTCACATGGCCCTGGTCATTTTCCAGGGTGGGATCGGTGCGCGCAGTGAGCAGATGCGCGCCAGCGCGCAATTGCCCAAACCGGTCGACCGGCTTGACGCCTACGAGGACGGCGCGCTGTGGATCGATGAGCGCCGGTCGCTGTGACAGCACCCGGCCGATGAAATCCTTTTTTGTCGACAGCAGCCGTCCGAGGCCCAGGTCGCCGGCCGTGGTGGTCCCGTTGAGCTCGCCGCCCGCCACGTGTCCTTTTTCGAGTCGCATGATGCCCAGCGCTTCGAGTCCGTAGGGGACGATTCCAAACGGCTCACCGGCGGCCATGATCGCGCGGATGGTGGCCTCGCCGTAACGGGCCGGCACGGCCAGCTCGTAGGCCAACTCACCGGAGAAGGAGATCCGAAACAGGCGTGCCGTCCGGCCGCCCCAGTTGAATTCCGCGCAGGCCATATACGGGAAGGCTGCGTTGGAGACATCGAGTGAATTGTGCAGGAGGCGTTCGAGAAGCTGCCGCGACTTGGGCCCGGCAATGGAATACTGCGACCACTGTTCGGTCACCGAGGCGAGCTGCACATCGAGCTGCGGCCACAGCACCTGCCGGGCGTGTTCCAGATGCTGCATGACCTTCGCGGCATTGGCGGTCGTCGTCGACATGATGTAACGGTCGTTCGCCAGACGGGCGGTTGTGCCGTCGTCCATGACGAAGCCGTCTTCGCGCAACATCAGGCCATAACGTGTCTTTCCAACAGGGAGCGTCGAGAACGTGTTGATGTAGACACGATCGAGAAAGGACGCGGCATCCGCTCCTTGAACATCGATTTTTCCCGATGTCGAAACGTCACAAACGCCGACGCCCGAGCGGACCGTTTGCACCTCGCGAGTGACCGTCTCCAGCCAGTTGTTCTCGCCAGGCGCGCAGAACCATTGGGCACGAAGCCAATCGCCTGCCTCGACAAAAGAAGCGCCGCGCTCCACAGCCCACGCATGCCCGGCTGTGTATCGAGTTGGGCGCGAATGTTTCCCCCGGTGAACGCCCGTCAATGCGGCGATGGCCACCGGCGTGTAGGGAGGGCGGAAAGTGGTTGTCCCCAGCTCAGGGATGGTGCGTTCGGTCAATGCCGCCATGATTGCATGGCCGTTGACGCTGGAGGTCTTTCCCTGGTCGGTCGCCATGCCCAGCGTCGTATACCGCTTCAGCAACTCAACCGACCGGAATCCTTCGCGCGCAGCGAGGGCCACGTCCTCACGGGTCACATCGTTCTGAAAATCAACGAATGCCTTCGATGCCCTCCCGGGCGAGTCGACAAACCAGAGGGGCGCCAGATTCGTGGCCTCATCGTCGGCACGCCAGGTGATGGGTCCCCCCGATTGCAGTCCGACCTCGTTGGCCGCTTCTGTACCTGCAATCGAACCGGTCCGCAGTGCGTCGGATAGAGAAAGGGCGCCTGTCGCGGCACCTGCCACTTTCATTCCGCGTGGCAGGTCTCCCGGCACAAACGCGGCGAGGGTGTCCGACCATCCGGGCCGTTGGCCCAGATGAGTGGTGAGACTGATGTTGGGATTCCAGCCGCCGGAGACGGCGAGTGTGTCGACATTCACGTGGGTCAGCGCGCCGTCGCGATCGCGAACCGTGATTCGGCGCAGGCCGGCCGAGCCGCGGGTGTCCGTGATCTGAGCGCCGAGCCAGGTCCGTGCCACCGAGACATTTTTCGGGGCAACGGCATCGCGGCGCGCATCAATGACCGCTTCCACCGAGATGCCCGCCTTCGTGAGATCGGATGCCGTCTTCCAACCATCATCCGTAGTTGTAAAGATCGCGACCTTGCGACCCGGCGCGACGCCGAATCGGTTGACGTAGGTGCGAACGGCTGAGGCCATCATGACACCGGGCCGATCATTTCCACCGAAGACAATGGGCCGCTCCACGGCGCCCGTAGTCAGAACGGTGCGTTTGGCAACAATCTTCCAGAGTCGTTGACGCGGAAGATGCGCGGGCGGCACGAGAAGGTGGTCCGAGACGCGCTCCACGGCGCCGAAGTTTCCGTCGTAGGCGCCGAACACGGTTGTACGCCTAAGAATGCGAACGTCATTCATCGATTCGAGCTCGGCTTCCACCTGCTGTGCCCAGACCGATCCGCTTCGGCCATTAATCTCGTGACGCTCACTGTTGAGGCGACCGCCGAGCACGAAGTCTTCGTCGCAAATCACGACGCGCGCGCCGCTTCGAGCAGCCGTCAGTGCCGCAGCCAGACCGGCGGGCCCGGCACCGACCACCAGCACATCACAGAAAAGGTGAGCCTTCTCGTAGCGATCGGGATCGGGTTCGTGACTGGCGCGGCCGAGGCCGGCTGCGCGACGGATCGCCGGCTCGTAGAGCTTCTCCCAGAACTGCCGCGGCCACATGAACGTCTTGTAGTAGAAGCCCGCGACCAACAGCGGCGCAAACAGCGAGCTGACGGCGCCTACATCGAAGGAAAGTGAAGGCCAGCGATTCTGGCTGTACGCTTCACACCCATCAAACAATTCGGCAACCGTGGCGCGCGTGTTGGGCTCGCGTCGTGCACCGCTGCGCAACTCGACGAGAGCGTTCGGCTCTTCCGAGCCGGCAGTCAGCAGTCCGCGCGGCCTATGATATTTGAACGACCGGCCGACCAACTTCACGCCGGCGGCGAGCAGGGCAGATGCCAGTGTGTCGCCGGCAAATCCGGTGTAGCTCGTCTCATCAAACTGGAACGCCAGGCGCCGGGTTCTATCGATCAGTCCGCCGTTGTTGAGTCGGTGCGGTTGCCCTGGGTTACTCTGCCCGGGCGTACTCAATGAGCATCCCCGAATTGCACACTGAGAATCTCGTGAGTCAATGTGTCGCGCGTGACCCGCAACCAGCTTCGGCAACCGGACGTGTGATACCACAGCTCATCGTGGGGACCGGCGGGGTTGTCGCGCAGATACACGGCCTCGAAGAAGCGTGCGGCCGCATCGGCAGCGTCGGGATTCGGGCGCTTGAACTGCGCATCTCCCAGGTACGCGAATTCATTCACGTCGCGCTCGCCGCAGAAAGGACACCGGATTCGCATGCCATCTCCTTTAATACAACGCAGGGTCGTTTACTAGAACCGGGGTCTCAATGGAGGTTGGGTTGGGCGCCCTGGCCGTTCTCATCGATCAGGTGACCGCTGGCGAAGCGGTCGAGACGAAGAGCGCGGGCGAGCGGATACGCCTGGTCGTTCGCCAGCAAGTGAGCGAAACACCAGCCGGAGGCCGGCGTTGCCTTGAAGCCGCCGTAGCACCAGCCGGCATTCAGATACAAACCGTCAATCGGGGTGCGATCGATGATGGGCGAGCCATCCATGCTCATGTCCATGATCCCGCCCCACGAGCGCAGCATTCGAACGCGGCCCAGCGACGGAATCAGGGCCATGCCGCTTTCGCATACATGCTCGACCGTCGGCAGGTTCCCGCGCTGGGCGTAAGAGTTGTAGCCGTCAATATCGCCACCAAACACCAGGCCGCCTTTGTCGGACTGACTGATATAAAAGTGGCCGGCACCCATGGTCACCACGCAGTCGATGAACGGCTTGATGGCTTCCGACACAAACGCCTGCAGGACGTGGCTCTCGATCGGCAGCCGCAGACCTGCGAGGTTGGCCAGGCGGGAAGTGTTACCGGCGACCGCGATCCCTGTTTTGGCCGCGCGAATGACGCCGCGGGATGTTTGTACGCCCACGATCTGCTCGCCCTCGCGAACAAATCCCGTGACTTCACAATTCTGAATGATATCGACGCCGAGGTCGCTGGCTGCCCGGGCATAGCCCCATACAACAGCGTCGTGCCGGGCCGTGCCACCACGACGCTGCAACAGGCCGCCGAGTACCGGGAAGCGCGCATTTTCAAAGTCGAGGAATGGCAGCATCTGCCGGACGCCTGCCGTGTCGAGCAACTCGGCGTCCACTCCATGCATGCGCATCGCGTTTCCACGGCGTGCGTAGGCGTCCCGCTGAGCGTCTGAATGATACAGATTCAACACTCCGCGCTGGCTGACCATCGCGTTGTAGTTGATGTCATGTTCCAGCCCTTCCCAGAGTTTCATCGACCATTCGTAGAATGGGTTGTTGCCGGGTAGCAGGTAATTGGACCGAATGATGGTTGTGTTACGGCCGGCATTGCCCGAGCCGATCCAGCGTTTCTCGAGTACGGCGACATTCGTGATGCCGTGTACTTTCGCCAGGTAATACGCTGCGGCAAGTCCATGTCCGCCACCGCCGACAATGATGACGTCATAGCCTGGTTTGGGGGCCGCATCACGCCACGCAGGCGTCCACCCGCGGTGCCGCGATAAGGTCTGTCGCAAAAGGGAGAAGAGGGAGTAACGCATCGCCGCAAATGGTAGGGCGTGGCGCACTGCACGTCGAGTCCGAAGTGACCCGGAGCAGCGCCTCGAGATCTCATGCCAGCTTAAATTGCAGGTACGCGATGGTCCGCTGCATTTCGTCCTTGAGCTTCTCGGCCAGAGCCGACGCGTTGCTGACGTCCTGTGACCCCGCCGCGGCCTCGCACATCGCTGCCACACTGTTTGCCGCCAAAGCGCGCATGTTGGCCGTGGCGCCTTTGAGCTCCTGCGCCGCAGCGCGCACGGCCTCATAGTCTCCCCGGCCCAGTGCCTCGGGAATGGACGCCAGCAGCTCGTTGCCGGTCGAGACGAACAACTCCACCAACTTGCGCGCGAAGGCGGTGTCGCCGCCGAAGGAATCGATCAGGCTGTCCCAGTCGACGGGGGGCGGTTCCTGGCCAGTGTCCTCGGCCCCCGGAAACGTGCCTGGCAAGTATTTTTCCAGGCAGGCGTCCAGCTTCTCGCTGTCAATCGGTTTGGTGAGATGGTCGTCCATGCCGGCGGCGAGGCATTTTGCATCCGATCCTTTAATCGCGTGGGCCGTCAGCGCCACGATGGGGATGTGCCGGGTGCCGGCTTCGAGCCGGCGGATCTCGCGGCTGGCCTCGTAGCCATCCATCTGCGGCATCTGGCAGTCCATGAGAATCAGATCGAACGCGCCGCTTCTCCAGTGAGCCACCGCAGCTCGACCGTCCTCCACCACGGTCACGCGGTAGTTGAGCCTTTCCAACATGCGGACCGCGACTTTCCGGTTCACGATGTTGTCTTCCGCGAGCAGAATCCGGTTGCGGAAGTAAGACCGCTGCGCGCGCAGTGCGTGCCGCGTGATGATGGGTTGGGCATGCATCCGCCATGTGTCGGCCTCGGAGGCGAGTGCCAACATCAGGCATTCGGTGAGATCCCGTTGCGTCACGGGTTTCAAAAGGTAGCCGGCGAATCCGATGTCCGCAAACAGCTGCCCTTCGCCGCGTTGGCCCGATGAGGTGAGAAGAATCAGGCGCGTGGACTCGAGTGTCTCATCGTTGACGATGATCCGGCCCAGCTCGGCGCCGTCACAGTCGGGCATCTGGTGATCGAGCAGGGCGGCGTCAAAGGGCCGTCCGGCCCCGGCCGCTTGCCGCATCAACATGAGCGCCTCGCCCGCAGATCCCGCGGAGACCGGATCGACGCCGCATTGGAGCAGTTGTCCCATGAGCACTTTGCGGTTGGTGGCGTTGTCGTCCACCATGATGATGCGTTGGCCCTGGAGCGCGGCGGGAGGCGGGCTGAACGCCTGCTGCGGCTGGCTGGCCAGTCCGAACCAGGCGGTGAACCAGAACGTGGAGCCCACACCCAGGGCACTTTCGACGCCGGACTCCCCACCCATCAGTTCGGCGAGGCGCCGTACGATCGACAGGCCCAGACCCGTGCCACCGAACCTGCGCGTGGTTGAGTTGTCGACCTGGGTGAACGGGCTGAACAGGGCCTTCTGCCGATCGATGGGAATTCCGATGCCGGTGTCCCGGACTTCACAGCGGACCCGGGTGCCGCGCGGTCCGGAGTCGACGACTTTGATTTCCAGCGCGACCTCGCCGGCGCGGGTGAACTTGATGGCGTTGCCTGCCAGGTTCAGCAGGATCTGCCGTACGCGGCCCGCGTCTGCCGTCACGAGGGGCGGCAGTCGCGGATCAATCTGCGCGGTGACCTCCAGCCCTTTGGAGTGGGCCTGGATGGAGAGCAGGCGCGCCACTTCCTCAAACGTGTCCCGCAGGTCCACTTCCAACAGTTCCAACTCCAACTTGCCGGCTTCCACCTTGGAGAAGTCGAGGATGTCATTGATCACGGTGAGCAGGGCGCTGCCACTGTCGCGAATACTTTCCGCGTAATCGCGTTGCATGGAGTCGAGAGGCGTGTCGAGCAGCAGCTCCGACATTCCGATGACTCCATTCATGGGTGTGCGAATCTCGTGGCTCATGTTGGCCAGGAACTCGCTCTTGGCACGGTTGCCCGCTTCGGCGGCCGCTTTGGCTGCCTCGCGCTCCTTCTCCATCTGCTTGCGCTCGGTCACATCGTGAATGAAGGCTGCGTACGTGAGCTGTGTCCCCAGCCGGATGGCTGAGAGCGTCATCTCAGCCGGAAACTCGTTGCCATCGCGTTGCCGCGCCATAACTTCGACTCGATGGGTATGGCCGGCCGGTTGCGGGGTGTCGAAAATCTCCCGCAACTCGCGACTGCCCGCCGATTCGCGCTCGAGGACAATCACCGCGTCGATCTTCATGCCGATGGCCTCGACCCGTCGCCAGCCGAACGCTTCTTCCGCGTGGGCATTCCAATCGGTAATGACTCCATCGGTATCCAGTTCCAGGAAGGCGTCGAGGGCGGTCTCGACGATCAGGCGGAACCGCTGCTCACTGGACTGCAACGCGCGCGACTGGGTTGAGAAGCGACGGTCGACGGTGGCTATGACGAAGACCAGGCCGAGAACGATGAGCGTCACGCTGGTGATGCTGAGTATTCCCAGGTCCGAGATACCGATTGCATGTGTCAGGTCGACCCGATCGGGAGGCGCCTCCACGAAGGCGACGGCCCCCATCCCGACATAGTGCATGATCGGAATGGCACCGCCCATGGTCACGGCGGTACCCGCCTTGTACCAACTCCACCCTGTGGCCCCGCGGAAGATATAGGACATCTGCAAGGCAGCAAAGGCGATGATGATAGCCAGGATGACGGACATCCATACGCCGGGCGCGGAGTAGTCACACGTCGCCGGCAGCCGCATGGCCTCCATGCCGATGTAGTGCATCGCAGCGATACCCCCGCCCATGCACAACGCTCCGGTAACCGCCTGGGGCATCGTCATCGTTTCCCGGCTGACCACAAAGAGTGCTACCCAGGAAGCGACTATGGCCGCGAGCAGTGAAATTAACACGGTCGGCCAGTCGTAGAGCACGGCCACCGGCAGTTGAGATGCCAGCATGCCGATGTAGTGCATCGACCAGATGCCGGTTCCCATTGCTGTTGCGCCGCCGGTGAGCCACCAGAAACGCGCTGATCCGCGCGCGAGGCTGACCCGGCCCGCCAGGTCGAGCGCAGCCCCGGCCGCAAGGATTGCCATGAGCACAGACACGACCACCAGACGCATGTCGTACGTGCCGGTCAGAATCGTAGGCACAGAATCCATAGGGCCCAGCTTCGGCAACGGCGCCATCGCCGGATGCCCTATTGTTGGATGTTATTTATCATCTGACAACACATGAGCACTGCAACATGGCCGTTGCCTGCAATGTGTTGTCCCGCAATAGCGCACCCGCGGGTGCGCCGCACGCTCAGAACGGAAGCTCAGCCTGCCTGCCGTCGCCGATCACGGTATCGAAGTCGAGCCCGAGCGTCGCCAGGACCGGCTCGGCGACGGGCCGGACCTGCTTGGTGACGTAGTGCTCGCGATCGGCCGGATGTTGAATATTGTCGGTCGGCTCGGGGCCGCCCGTGGTCATGACGTACTCGATGACTTTCCGGCCGAGGCCCATGCCCACGGCCTGCGGTGACTTGCGCGCCGCGGCTACGTGCGGCGGCGTGGTGGCGGTGTAGGTTGCCGCGCCTTTGCGCAGGCTTTTGCGATACACGAGCAGATTGTCCAGGGCGCCCTCGCGGACCGCCTTCACTATGTCAGACAGGTACACATCGACAGGTTGATCCGTAAACAACCGTTGATACAGCTCGCGTTGCACCTGTTTGGCCAGCGCCGTCCAATCGCTGCGAACCACTTCCATGCCCACGAATTCAACATGAGATGTGTCGCCGGTTTGCAACAAGCCCGCATAGCGTTTGCTGGCGCCGCGGGTACTGTGGCGCGCCTGGGGCAGCAGCAGGCGCAGATAGGTTTTCTCAAACTCCAGCTCCAGGCGGCTCAGCACGCCCCAGCGCTCGCGGATGTAGCGCGTGAGTTGCTCATTGAGCTCGGCGGCGAGTTGCAGTCCCTGCTGCGGCGGGGGTGCCGTACTGCTGCCTGAGCCTACAAACAGACTGTCAGTGTCGCCGTAGAGCACACGAAAGCCGGCCTCCTCGAACCAGCGTTTCGACCACAACAGGATTTCCTTGCCGGAGCCGGTGATGGAATTGGCCAGGGCCGGGTTGTAGAACCGGCAGGCGCTGGTGCCCAGCACACCATAGAAGGAGTTCATCAGGATCTTGATGGATTGCGCCGCCACCGCATCGCCGGCCCGCTTGGCGGCTTCGCGGCGCGGAAACAGATCATCGAGCAACCCCGGCAGGATGGCCGGCACACGGCGAAACGCGCCGCCGGGTGTGCTGATCAGGTCGTCGCCCGCTCGCGGCTCGGCAACATACGACAGCGGATCGATGTTGAGCGTACGGATGATGTTGGGATACAGGCTCTTGAAGTCGAATACCCAGACGTTGCGGTGCAATCCGGTCACAGGCTCGAGCACGTGGCCGCCGTGCTGCGCCGCGAAGACGCGCGAGTCATCCGAGCGGACCGTGGGGGCGACGATATCGCGCTTTTCCAACTCGCTCAGATATACAAAATCAAAAGAGGCAATGCTCGCTGCGACCCGGTCGGGTGTCATTCCGGCCAGCTGGCTGCGCGCAAAGGCGAGCCGGATGAGGTCGAGCTTGCTGACGATGTCATAGGCGAGGCGGGCATCGGTCCGTGCGTACAGCGCGAAGGCCGGAAGATTGTGACGATAGTTGTGAATGATCTCGGCGAGCCGGTCGCGGGCATTCGACTCGATTGCCTTGCCTTCGCCCAGGACCTCACGCGCCACGGCGTCGAGCGAGTAGTCTTCCATCCGGACGAAGGCGCCACGAAGCAGGTCGATGCCATCGAGAACCAGGCGGCCCGGTATCGTTGCCTGGCCACTCCCGAAGTAGCCTTCAGCGCGCCGGATGCGAATCTCGCCGGCGTCGCGACCCAGAATGAATGGATGCCGCAGGCGTGTTGCAATCCGCTGCAGCACCGTGAAGTCGAAATCGATCGTATTCCAGCCGGTAAACACGTCCGGATCGAATTCCCGGACCCGCTCGCAGAAGGCGGTCAATGCCGCGTGCTCATCGACACAGCAAATTGCCTTGTCAGGCATGGTCCGGCCGCTGCCATCCACGATCAGCACTTCGTCCAGGTTCGTGCCGTATAGGGAAATGGCCAACAGGCGCTCGGCCTTGGGGTCCGTTTCGATGTCAAATGACAGTACCCGGGGCTCGACTTTCACTTGCGCCGGGCGCAGCTGTGGATTGTCGAAAATCAGACTGACGCCCACACCGGCGTCGGCTCCGGGAAAGCCGGTGCCTTCAATCACGCACGCGCCCTTGATTCCCCGCTCGATCAGGTAGCGGACGGGAAAGCGGACATCGGCCTCGAACGTGTCGATTCCGTCAGCGTGCAGTCGATCGCGCAGGGCTGGCACGTCGGAAGGAATCGTCACCCCGACCCGGGAGACCGGCGCTCCCGAGAAATCGCGTTTGGAGGTGGGGGTGGGGGCTCCGGCCCCGTGCACTCGCGCGGCTGCGGCGGTGTGGACATAGAAATGAGGCTGTTGCCGGTCATCGCGTACCAGGAATGTTCGGCCGTCCTCGAGTCGGCCATAGAGGTGGATTACGGGCACGCGGCGGCCACCCTGCCGGGTGACAATGCGATAGCTGGCCTGAAGAATGACAGCGTTCAACGCGTTCATAGTCGTATGCCGAATCGAGCCTGAAGCTCACGACAACCCGTGCGGGTCAGGCGCAAGGCGCGACTGTCGAGATCCTGTGAAACCCACTTACGCTTCAATGCGACTTTGAGTAGCGCGGCGCCCAGCGCACCGCCGATGTGCGGTTTGCGCTCGCTCCAGTCAACGCACCCGTAAGCGAAGCGACGCCGCAGGGCGCGGGTAGTGTCAATGTCGATGCCCAGTGCCACGAGAGCCCGCGTTCCTTCCGATGTGACATCGTAGGAGGGCGTTGTAGTCAACCAGCCGAGTTGCTCGAACCGATCGTGCAACACGACCGCGATCGTTCCTGCCAAGTGGTCGTAGCACGTGCGCGCGGCCCGCAGTCGTTGGGGTGTGTTGGGTACGAAGCGGTTGTCAGGGCCTACTGCCACCACCATCAATGCTTCGAGCGCAGCCGCCGTGTGTGTTCCCTCTAAGCTGTAGTAACGATGTTTTCCTTGGGCCAGTACGCGTATCAGGCCCCTGTTCTTCAAGTGCGCGAGATGAACGCTGGCCGTCGATGGGGCGACCTCTGCGACGAGGGCGAGCTCGGTGCTCGTTCGCGCATGTCCATCGAGCAGGCAATAGAGAATGCGAGCGCGAGCGGGCTCCCCAATCGCCGCTGCAATCCTCGACACGGCTTTCTCGGCCGAATATTCGACATCCATGCTTTGATCGTAGACGAATCGTTCCGGCTGCACCATCGGCACACTTCCATACATGTGGACACGCCGTGACATGCTGTATGGACTGACGGTCGTTGGCACGACAGCCGTCACCGGCGGCGCTGCCACTGGAGCACCGACCGCTACTTCGGGAGAGACCGTGAAGATCGCCTGTTTCATCCGCTACCAGATTGATCCGTTCAAACGCGATGACTTCCGGAAATATGCGGAAAAGTGGGGACACATCATTCCCCGGTGCGGTGGCCATCTCATCGGGTATTTCCTGCCGGATGAGGGCACGAACGACATCGCCTGGGGACTGATCGGCTTTGCAAGCCTGGCCGCTTACGAAGCGTACCGGACGCGACTGAAGTTGGATCCGGAGGCGCGCGAGAATTTCAGCATGGCCGCCAGCAACCGGCTCGTCCTCAGGGAGGAGCGGACGTTCCTGGAAGTGGTCTGAGCGCATTTGACCAGGGCGGATCGCGAAATGCTGCAGCCAGGAAGTCGATCAGTCGCCGGACCTTGAGTGGCAGGAATTTACGCGTCGGATAGATGGCATAAATGCCCAACTCGATGGAGCGGAATTTCGGCATGAGCTCAACCAGGGTGCCGCGCTCTAGGTCTTCGCCGACGATGAATGTCGGCTGCAGAATGACGCCTTGATGTTCCAGTGCCGCGAGCCGGCAAGTGTCGCCGTTGTTGGTGTGAATGCATGCGTTGACATGCACGCTCACGGGCCCGCCCGGACCGGTGAACTCCCACTCGTCTCGGCTGCTCCAGTAGGTGTAGGCGACGGCACGATGCGAGACCAGCTCGCTCGGGTGCGTCGGGGTTCCGTGTTTCGCGAGATATGCGGGTGACGCACACAGCACCATGCGCGTAGATGCGAGTTTTCTGCTGACCAACATTGCGCCGGTTGCCGCTGTGATGCGTACGGCGACATCGTAGCCTTCATCAACCAGGTCCACGACGCGATCGCCCAGTGTTACATCAAGTGACACCTTCGGGTACAGGTCGGCGAATTGACCCCACAGTGGCGCGAGATGGAGGATGCCGAAGGTCAGCGGCGCGTTCACCCTCAGCACACCACTGGGCGCACCACTTTGAGAGGTGATTTCTGACTCCGCCTCATCGACTGAGGCGAGCAACTCACGACAGCGCGCATAGAAAGCCTGGCCTTCGACAGTCAGAGAGAGGCGGCGGGTGGTGCGATGGAGCAGTCGCACGCCGAGCCTGTGTTCGAGGTCGTTCAAGTGCCGGGAAATCGCGGCTTTGGACAACCCGCTGACGTCCGCTGCGCGAATGAAGCTCCCTTCGTCCACCACCGCAACGAAGCTTGCCATCTCCTGAAATTTGTCCATGGGCTATTGTCTCGAAAAACGAGACTATTCGTTCACATTTACTGTGTTTATCACAATCCTTGTTATCAATACAGTGCATGCAATGAACGCTGCACCGGCTTTATTTATCTCCCATGGCGCGCCCACCTTCGCCCTCGAGCCGGGGCGGCTCGGGGCGAACCTTCGAAAGCTGGCGTCCCGCGTGCCGGATGTGAAGGCTGTCCTCGTGGTGTCTGCACACTGGCAGAGTCGGGGGTCGCGGGTGATGACGACCGTTGTGCCTGAGACCATTCACGATTTTGGTGGGTTTGCGGCGGAGCTCTACCGGTTGGAGTATCCGGCTCCCGGTGCGCCGGAGGTTGCTTTGCAGGCGGGCCGACTTCTGGCGGCTCAAGGGTTCATGGTCGGGGAAGATGACCAGAGGGGGCTGGATCATGGCGCGTGGGTTCCGATGATGCATCTGTTTCCGGATGCTCAGGTGCCCGTCTTTCAGGTGTCGATGCCCTACGACCTCAACACTGTCGAAGCGTGGCGCCTGGGACGCACGCTGGGACCGTTGCGCGATCGAGGAATTCTCATCGTCGGTTCCGGTAGCATCACGCACAACTTGTACGACGTACGGCAAAACGGGTCGGACAGTGAGCCTTACGCTCGCGAGTTTGCGGATTGGGTGCGTGACGCCGTAATGACGCACGATACGGACCGCTTGATTAGGTATCGCCGAGAAGCACCCCACGCTGAACGTGCTCACCCGACTGAGGAACACTACCTGCCGCTGTTGGTTGCGCTGGGCGCCAGTACGGCCGGAGACGAGACGCCCGAAGTCGTTGAGGGCGACATGACGTACGGGGTTCTCTCAATGGAATCGTACGCATGGGGAATGCCCGCGGCGTAAACTGCTGCATCCCGCTCAGCCCCGGAGACAGCATATGAAATTGATCCGTTCGGTTCTGGCCTTGGTCGCGATGCTTGCGATCACCAGCGTAGCTTCCGCTAACAAGTACGTCGACACGATCGAGTTGTTCAAGAAAGCCGGGGAGAGCTCGAATTTCTTTTCCAGCGCTTATGGGTACGCCGTATTCCCCACTATCGGTAAGGGCGGCTTGATCGTAGGTGGCGCGCATGGCAGCGGCCATGTGTATGAGAAGGGGAAGTACATCGGCAATACGTCGGTGACTCAAATCAGCGTGGGGTTCCAGGCTGGCGGTCAGGCATATAGTCAGATCGTGTTCTTCGAGGATAAGCGCGCGCTCGATGAGTTCACCAACGGGAATTTTGAATTTGAGGCTGGGGTGAGTGCGGTTGCGATCACGGCGGCGGCCGGTGGCACTGCCGGTACTCAGGGCGCCAGTGCTGGCGCCAGCGGTGGAAAGAAGGATGCGACCACAGTCGGCAGCGCCTACTACAAGGGAATGGCCGTATTCACCATTGTGAAGGGCGGGGCGATGTACCAGGCGACTGTGGCGGGACAGAAGTTCACTTTCGACGCGGCTAAAGAAAAGGAATAAGAGCCGCTGCCGCGGCGCTGGGCGGGAAGGGGTGCCACGGGTTGGGGCACGTCCTAGCGAAGAAGGGCTGCAACGCCGCCGGAGCGCGCTGAGGCCGAGAGGGGAATCTAGCGCCACCTGAGGGGCGCGGCCGCCTGAAGTGTTTGGATCGCGCGAAGGGTAGGCGCACACGCCGGCGTTGCAGCCCTTCTTCGCTATGCCGCGCGTGGTATCCGCTGGTCGATGGGCGCGGCTTGACCAACAGGATTGTGAGTCTCAAGGCATTCAACACGAACTCGGTGCCGCAGGACTCACCGGAGTTACGGGGTACATCAGTACAGGGTTCGCCTGATAGTGGCGTCGCGCGCGCGGGTATTAGGGAAGATTACCGCTATTGCGGCGCTGGTTGTGCTGCTTGCGCGGAGAACGTCGTCGGCGTGATCGGCGGCAGTAGGGTTGCGAGTCGAGGGGGTTCGGCGTCGCGGACCCAGGCGAACGCTACTATGTGTTCGACGATTCGTTGGACGTAGTTGCGCGTTTCGCCGTAAGGGACGTTTTCGATCCACACGTCGGCGTCCATTTGTCGCGTCGGTGCCCAGCGAGCGACGGGGATTGCGCCAGCGTTGTATGCCGCTAGCGTCAAGGCGAGCTGTCCGTACCTATCCAGCAGGTCGCGAAGGTGAGCGGCACCTCGCTGCACATCCATTGGTGGATCGAATGTGCCGTCTTTGTCCGGTATTGGCAGATGCCATCGTTTCGCGACGGCCACGGCCGTTGTCGGCGTCATTTGCATGAGGCCGCGGGCACCTGCTCGCGAGACGGCGTCGTCGCGAAACAGACTTTCCTGTCGCATCACTGCGAGGATCCAATCGGGCGGTACTTGCGCCAGCTTGCTGGCTTCCGCGATCGCGGACGTGTACGGGCGGGGGTAGCGCAAGCGCACGTCGTCGAATTCTCCCACTTGGGCTAAGGTCGTGATGGACTGCGCGTACCAACCCCAGCGTGCCGCGAGATGAGCGGCCTGGAGTTTCACGGCGTTGTCGGAAGTGCTGAACACCACCGCCCATTCGAGGCCTGCCTCATCTTCCAGTCCGCAATCGAACAGCGCGTGCGCGCGGACTAAGCCGGGTTGTGCCGCCATCGCCTTCTGCAGTGTTTCATCGTCGAAGGACGCCTTCGCGTTCAACACGTACCCGTGATGTATTCGGTCCGCTGCCAGGTAGCCGTAGAAATCTCTTAGCCCAGCCAGGTCCGCGTACAGTGGCGCGGCTGCGTCGCTCCCCGACGTGGCGGCTACCGATCGTGCGCGCCAGTAGCGCCACCGCGGTTGTGAGGACTGAGTAGCGGGCATCTCGTCGATCCAGGCGAGCGCCTTCTGATAGTCGCCCGCCCACAATGCTGCGCGAACCCGCCACTCACGGACGTCGTTGTCGACGGAACTCTCGGGTAGAACATCGAATGCTGCGATTGCTGCTGAATCGCGACCATACGCAGCGCCCATTGCTGCCGTACGCTGCAATTTCGCCTGCATGACGGGCGTCATGTCCGGACGAGCAAGAAATTTTGGTAGTAGGGCGAGGGCGGACACGGAGTCAGCTCGTGCGAGGTGATCGAAACCCGCCGCTAGTGCCGCCGGCTCGACGGGTGCCGTCGGAGTTGCGGCAAGTGCGGTGAGGGTTACCTTCGATGAATCCAACAGCTGTGCCCACTGCACAAGCGGGGCCGCTTTGTCAGCGGGGACGTCGACGACAAATTCGCGGGCGAGGCGAGCGTTGTCGGCGGCGAGCGCCGCACGTGTGCGAGCTTCGGCGAGCGCAGGCGTCAGTAGACCTTGCTGCCGCAGCCATGCGAACACCGGTTCACACTCAGACGGTTGCTTTTGCGCGAGGCTCCAGCGTGTCAGCGCTTCAGCTGCAATGGCTTGGATAGTCGCGCTGCCCTGAGTGCCAGCGGCCGCCTGCGTTGCAGCGGCGCCTTGCTCGCCCGCGGGTCCTTGTGTCGGCACCGCGCCTTGGGCGCCGACGCGCGCTTGCGCCAGCGCGCCGTTCGGCTGTTGGCTGGCGGCGGCTTGGGCGTCGGTGCCGGCGAGGGTCGCTAGGCGCCCTTGGAGGCGGTCGCAAATGAGGGCCGGGGTCGTGACATCGGCAGCGCGCGGGAGAAACCAGTCCCAGCGGCGTCGGTTGGCGAGGCTCGTCAGCCAATCGATTCGTAAGACGCGTGCTACGGGCTCACCCGCATGCGCTTGCAGGAATGCGTCGATCGCGCCGTCGAGCTCGTCGCTGGGCTTCAGATCGAGGTCGCGGCGGAATCGCGCAACGGTGAGATAGTCGTAGATCACATACGACTGCAGCGCCGGAGAGTCCGCTTGTTCGGGTGTCCTTTGGCGGATGCGTTGCATTGCCGCCATGAACTCCGCACGGACCTGCTCCTCGTTGACTTTGGGGGCCGATTTGCCACCCACCAGCAGCGGGGCGGCGGCCAGCATCAACAAGACGGCGAGCAAGCTGGACCGGAAAAATCTCAACATGCCCGCAGTTTACACTGCGAACGTCGAAAGCGGTTCACCTGAGTACAGGGGAACTCCGCGTCTGCGATTTGCAGACGCGGAGCCCAATCAGCTGATCAGCGCGGAAGGCTCAGCGATGGTCGCGTGTTTCGCGCTCCGAATCCTTTTGAGCGTCCTTCAATGCGCCCTTGGCTTTCTCGGTGACATCACCCACCTTCGCCTGAGCCGCACCCAGGTTTTTGTTGATGGCACCTTTGGCCTCTTGCGTGTGACTCCCGGTTACGCGGCCCGCCACTTCCTGGACCTTTCCAGCAGCTTCCTTCACTCGGCCGTCCACCTGATCTTTATTAATGCCCATGAGTGTCTCCTTTATCTGGCATTCAGCTTAAAGGGACCCCTTTTTCGAGACTGTAAGACTCCAGGTGAGATTGCGTAGGAGAGGCCCGGTTCAAAACGGGAACTGTCTCTGGCCCAGCTGGATTGTGATCCACTTGAGCTCGGTCATCTCTTCCATGGAATAGTTGCCGCCCTCGCGTCCGAAGCCGCTGTTCTTGATGCCGCCGAAGGGGACGTGCGGCTCATCAGACACGGTGGTGTCGTTGATGTGCACCATCCCGGCCTCCAACCGTAGCGCAAGGTCCATCGCCTTCTGCAGATCGTTCGTGATGACGCCCGCGGATAGACCGTAGGAAGTGTCGTTCGCAATCTTCAGCGCTTCCTCCGCGCTGTCGACTTTGATGATCGACGTGATGGGGCCGAACGATTCTTCTGAGTAAATTCGCATCTCGGGAGTCACGCCCGCGATGACGGTTGGCTGATAGAAGCTGTCCTGATGCGTTCCGCCGGTCAGCACCTTTGCGCCTTTGGCAGCGGCGTCCGCGACATGCTCATCAATAAACGCGCATTGAGTACGACGAATCAGCGGGCCAATCACCGTCTGTGGATCGTGTGGGTCGCCCACCTTGTAGGTTTTGGCGCGCGCGGCAAACTTCTCGCAGAACTCGTCAAACACGGGCGCTTCGACAATGATCCGCGAGTTGGCCATGCAGACCTGACCCTGGTGAAAATAGATGCCGAAGCATCCGGCCCGCACGGCATAGTCCACGTCCGCATCCCGCAGCACAATCAGGGGATTCTTGCCCCCCATTTCCAACGTGACCTTCTTGAGGTTCTTGGCCGCTTCAACGGCGATGAGCTTGCCGACCTTGGTGGAGCCGGTGAAGGTGATCATCCGCACGCGCGGATCGGTCAGGAGCACATCGCCCACGTCCTTCGCGGGGCCCGGAACCACATTCAACACGCCCGGCGGCAGCTTCGCCTCGTGAAAGATCTCCGCGATCTTGAGGCCGGTTACTGGTGTTTCTTCCGAAGGCTTGAGCACGAAGCAGTTGCCCGCGGCCAGCGCGAGGACCACTTTCTTCATGGCAAGCAGGAAAGGGGCATTGAAGGGCGCGATGCCGGCGATGACGCCTAGTGGCTGACGCACTGTCATGCCAATCTGTCCCGACGCACTGTGCGGCAGCGTTTCTCCGAAGATGTGCCGGGCGTCGCCCGCAGCACTACGCAACAGGTCGACGCAATAGAACACTTCGAACATGGACTTGCCGAAGGTGGATCCCGATTCCTCAATCAGGACCTCACGGATCTCATCGACCTTGCTCGCCAGGATATCGGCGGCGCGTAACAGGATCGCGGCCCGCTCGGAGACGATCAGGCGGCCCCAGCTCTCTCGCGCGCGATACGCAGCCTCGACGGCTCGCAGAGCGTCTGCACGCCCCGCCTGCGCAACGCGGGCGAAAAGGGCGCCCGTCGCAGGATTGAAGTCATCTGCCATGGCGCCGTCGGCGGCAGGCGTCCATTTGCCATCGATATAAAGTGAGTACGTCTGAGCGTCGTCGCCTGCCTTAACTGCTTTTACTGCGCTGAGTGCCATGGCCCTATCCCCAGGTTCGTTGGTTTAGACCCAGATCTGCAAGACATAGTCGAACGGCGCCTGACCGTTCAGCAAGTCGACGCGCTGGAGCACGATCTTAAAATCGTCGCCCACGCGGCGGAGTGTATGGCGATACGTGCCGGCAAAGTGCCGGGTCGTATCCCGACGGAGCTCCATCATCTGAAACCGCGAGCGTACCGATACCTCGGTGTCGCTCACGGACTCAATTACTACATTGCCTACTAGATGGCTCGTTCCCCACTGCGGCGCCTGCGACCAGGCATTGGGGTGCGTGACGCGCCCCATACGGATCTCCATCATTTTCCGGTCCTCGGCGAAAATGGAAGGCGAATCCAGCCATTCGGTCTGATCCGGTGTGACAGGCATCCAGTAGACGCCGTCGGTGGTGAACAGTTCGATATAGGCGGCCCACTGCTTCTCATCCAGCAGCTCCGACTGATGGAAGAGGAACTGCTCGACGTGCTGCTGGAGGGAGGCCGCCGTCTGCGTTTCCGTGAGGGCGCTGCGTGTGGGAAGGGGTTTGCCTTTGAGGGACTGGCGTGGGGAGTGATCGGGTGCGATGGATTGCGCACCGGTCTTTTGAGCTTCCTTGTTTTCGAAGATGACCACATCTTCCAGGAGGCGTTGCTCGAGCTTCGAAGTCGTGCTCATGGGGCTGTCTCGCTCATGTATTCCCGCCAGGCTTCGAACTGGCTCCGCATGACTGCTTCGGAGGTGCCGTTGTTCGAGTACGTTACGCCGTTTTCGCGGGTGTCTCCCCCGTGATTGCGGTGAAAGCTCACCCACTCGCCGCCGTCGGACTCCAGGCCCCATTGGCCCTTGGTCCAGTTCTCGAGATCGTCGGCGTTGATCATGGTCGCGGGCGAGTTGACCAGGTTGAAATACCACAGGGCGCGCCGGTAGATGGCCTGTGAGACGCCTTTCAGTCTGAAGTGCCAGATCTCCGACAAGGTCTTGTTGGGTGCAATCGGTCGCAGCACACGCAGTTGCTGCAACGGGGACTGCACGGACAGGTAGGGATAGACGAGGACGTGATGAATGCTGCGGCCGAGGAATTCTTCGGCCCGCTGCTCACCGTAGGCGCGGTACATTGCGGCTACATACTCTTTGGTGTCCGGGTCGTCGGGTCGCAATCCCATGTAGCCCTTGAGGATGCCGTGACCGCGCGGGAAGCTGACTGTTTGTACCGAGTCCCATTGATCGAACGAGGAGGCAAAGGTCGACAGGTAGTGATAGTAGAGGGGCGGCTCGTGACCTTCCTGCTGCAACTTGCGCTCCACCCGGCCGGCCGCAATTCCCGTGGACTGGTGGGTTACGGACGGATGCAGGGCATCCAGCTGGTTCTCCATGAAGAACTTCCAGTTGGAATGCTGCATGACGCGGTGACACACGGGCACGATCTCAACTTCGCCCGCGGGCGAGCGATCGCACATGTCATCGAACGCAATTTTGGCATCGCCCAGGAATTCCAACAGCGAGGGGCCCTCGGCAGACAGGCTCGCAAACACGAAGCCGCGGTAGCTGTCAACGCGCGCTGCGGCCTTCATGGAGCAGTCGGGGTTGTCAGGTCCCATGCGCGTGCCGTCGTAGCCGTGCGACAGGGGGATCCCTTTGACGCGACCGTCGAGATGGAATGTCCACGCATGATACGAACACACGAATGTTGATCCGGTGTTGCCCTGGCGGCTGCCACACAGTTGCACGCCGCGATGCGGACACCTATTGTAGAGGACCCGGATCCTGCTGTCGGTGCCCCGTACCATGATCATCGGCTGGCGGCCGATTTGCACCGTGGCGTAGTCGCCGGTTTTTTTCAGCTGCGACTCGTGGCCGCAGTACACCCAGGTCTTCTCCCAGATGTTGGCCATTTCGCGATCGAAGATGGCCTGGTCGGTATAGACGGTTCTGTGGACGCGATCGGATTCGACCAGTCTTTCGAGCGGCAGCACGCGGGACCCCCAGTACGGTAATCGAGGTTCAGGAAGCAGCGAATCTATGCCGACGGATGCGGGCTTTCCATGCCTGCCTCAGACCAATTATATTACTCTGGGTTATGGATGCGGGGGTGGGGCGGTGGTCAAGGGTCTGGACGTCGCGCGTTTGCGGCAGCTGGCGCTGATTGTGCGGGAGCGCTCTTTCTCCCGGGCCGCGGAATGCTTGGGCATTTCCCAACCCGCCCTGTCGAAGAACATTCGCAGCATGGAACGGGCGCTCGGCGTCCAGTTGCTGGAGCGTGGCCGGTTCGGCGCGTTACCCACCGCTTTCGGGCTCGCCCTGGTGCGGCATGCAGACGCGATCGATGCCGAGCTGCGCAGCGCCGTTCAGGAAGTGGACGCGCTGCGGATGGCGCGCACCGGGCACATCTGTGTTGGCTGCGGTCCTTCGGAAGCGACGCGGCTGTTGCCAACGGCGTTGAACCGGCTCCGGCAGCGCTCCCCGGGCATCACGGTCACCGTATTATACGGGCTCAACGAAGCGCTGACACCGATGGTGAAGCACGGCGAAGTTGATTTCGCGTTGTCCTCCATTCCCGCCCGTACCGCCGATCCGGATCTGCGGCTCGTCCGGCTCCACGAAGACAAGGCGGCGGTCGTCGCCAGGACGGGCCATCCACTGACGCAGCGCCGGGGACCCCTGTCAGCGCAACATCTCGTGGATCAGGAATGGGTTCTGGCGCGAACCTCCGAGCTCGAACGACGCGCCCTGGATGAGCTGTTTATAGAAACAGGGTTGCAGCCGCCGGCGGTGTCGCTGGAGACCACCTCGGCTGTCCTCATGAAGACAATGGTCATCCAGAGCGATCTGCTGACATTCCTGCCTCGCGAGCTGATCTATTGGGAGGAGCGTGCGGGGCTCCTCACTGCGTTGAAGCTGGCTGTGCCATCTTGGCACCGCATCGTGGGCCTCACGATGCGCGCCCGCGCCGGGATCAATCCCGCAGCGCAGGCACTAATCGACACCCTGCGCGAAGTTGGGGGAGAATTCAGCTCATGAGCAGCGCATCTGACACAACCGAAGCCGGTCGGCTGGAAAGGGAATACAACCCCCGGGTCCAGGTACCGGAGTTCGCCTCTTATTTCGCACGTTGGAAGGACAGCGCGCACGAGGTCCGCCGTAGCATCGACGCCCGCCTGGACCTGCGGTACGGCCTGTTACCAGCCGAACGTCTCGACTATTTCCCCGCGGCGGGCAGCGGCAATCCGCTGTTGGTGTTCGTCCATGGCGGCTACTGGCGCGCGCTCGACAAGAACGACTTCTCGTGGGTGGCACCGCCTTATGTTGCCTCCGGGATCTCGGTTGCAGTGGTCAACTACGGCTTGTTGCCCGGGACGCCGTTATTGCTGATTATCGAGCAGGTGCGGCGCGCGTGTGCCTGGTTACATCACAACGCCCGGGCACTGGAAATTGATCCAGGCCAGATTGTGTGCAGCGGGCATTCGGCGGGTGGCCACCTGACGGCCATGATGTTGGCCACCGATTGGCCGGGTGTGTGGCCGGAGTTTCCCCAGCGACTTTTGTCGGGTGGGGTGGCCATCAGCGGGCTGTTCGACCTGGAGCCGCTCACACGCGCCGAATTCATCCGCAACGACCTGCGGATCGACCCGGTGTTGGCGCGAGCCTTGTCGCCGGCGTTTCTCCCCTGGCGCAACGATGTGCCGCTGATACGCGCGGTGGGTGCCGAGGAGTCAGCCGAGTTTCATCGTCAATCAACGCTCATGGGCGCGCACTGGCCATTGGCCTGCGAGCGCGAGCTGATTGACGTACCCGGTTGCAACCATCTATCTGTCTGCGACGCCTTCGCCGACGCCAGGTCGGAGTTGTTTGCGGCGACTAAAGCGTTGCTTTCACGCTGACATACCAGGTGAGGCCGGGGTTGTCGCTTTCGAAGTTGCGGGTGTTGCTGTCGGGGGCGCTATCGGCGGCGGGGACTTGGGACCGCAGGTGACCCGGTTTCTACCGGCACGCTTGCTCTCGTACAGTGCTTTGTCCGCCCCGCGGAGCATTGCCTCGGCGTCCTCGTCTGAGGGGTGCACGCCATCGATCGTCGCCACCCCGAAGCTCGCTGTGACTACGAGCTTGGTTTCTGGAATCTCCACTCGGGTTTCGGCGCAGAGCCGCCGCATTCGTTCGGCGACCGAGTAGGCACCCTGAAGGGTCGTCTCCGGCAACACGATGACGAATTCTTCGCCTCCATAGCGCGCCATCCAGTCCGACTGTCGCAATGCGCAGCGGGCAAGCGAAACGGCATGCTGCAGCACAGCGTCGCCGGCCTGGTGGCCGTAGGTGTCGTTGATCTTCTTGAAGTGGTCGAGATCCGACATGATCACGGAGAGCGATTGCCCGTACCGGCGCGAGCGGGTGGCTTCCAGCGGCAGTCGCTCGTGCAGATAGCGGCGATTGAAAATGCCAAGCAATGGGTCAGTCACCGACAAACGCTCGATTTGAGTGTTGGCGTCGCGCAGCGATTGCTCGAGGAGCACGACACGGCGGCCGGCGTCCAATCTGGCTACCAACTCTGTCTCGTCCGCAGGCTTGCGTATGAAGTCGTTGGCTCCGGCGCGCAACCCCTCAACCGCGTGAGCGGCGGCGTGATGACTCGTCAGCAACAGAATATAGACACTCGGCAGGTTTGCTTCGCGCACCAGGCGGCAGAGCGTAACGCCATCCATGCCCGGCATTTCCCAGTCCGTGAGCACGAGCTGGTATTTGCCGGTCTTGATCATCTCCAGTGCGCGTGCGCCGTTGTTGGTGACATCCACACAGTAGCCGACGCCGCGCAACATGTGCTGCATGCGCATCTGCTGGGTGGGCTCGTCTTCCACGAGCAGAAGTTTGATCCCGGTTTCGCCTTTGGTTGCCGTGGCGCTCATGTGAGTTGTGCGCCTATGTGCAAGGTGGCCTCGTCGAACGCTTTTCGGAGCGTGTCGAGGGCGGCTGTGAGCTCGGGTATGGCAGCGGTCATTGCCTCGGATTCGATGTTGGCGGCAATGGCTGCCAGGCGATGTGCGTACACACTGCTGCCGCTGCCCTTGATCTTGTGGGCCAATAGTCGCACACGCGTTCGCTCACCCGCGGACACGGCGCCGTCGAGCCCCTCGAGCCCGTGGCTCGTGCTCGTAACAAATGTTTGACAGAGGCGGCGCACAAATGCCGTGTCGCCCGAGAATTTCGCATGCAGGGTCATCAAGTCAACCGGCTCGCCGGCGGGTCCGCCGGCTTCGGCGGCGGACAGTGCCGACAGCTCGAGCGTGCGGCGCGCGAGACCGAACCGGTCCAGCGCCTGCCGCAACCGCGCAATGTCCAGTGGCTTGGTCAACAGGCCGTTCATGCCCGCCGCAGTGCATCGCGCAAGCTCATCCGATGCTGACTTGGCGGTCAGTGCCAGAATGGGGACGTGCCGTCCGGTGCGCTCCTGCCTGCGGATTTCCTGCGTTGCCTGCAGGCCGTCCATTTTCGGCATCTGCAGATCCATCAGCACGAGCCCAAACTCCTGCCGTGCACAGGCAGCCACTGCGGCATTGCCATCCTCGACCACCAGGACATTGCAGCCAATTGCTTCCAGATAGCGCCTGGCCACTTGTTGGCTGACAACATTATCCTCGGCGACCAGCACCTTCTTCGGCAAACCTTCGTTGGTCGACTCGCCGGCAACCGGGTTTGAATCGCCGCCGTGCGCGGGTCCTTCCGCTTCGCTGCGTTTGAGCATGATTGATCCGCGACAAAGAGACAACTGACTGACGTCCCATGGTCGCCTGCCGACCCCGGTGGCGGCACGGACGTCTTTCACAGATCTACAGCACCAATGCTACGGCGGGTACAAAGTGCTCAGTTTGCACGTGTTGCGAACCAACATAGTTAGTGCGCCGCAGCGGTGTTTGGAGCATGTACAGTAGTGGGATGGACCGCAACAACCTGTCATCCGAGCAGCAGTTGCTGGAGCGCCTCCACAAGCAGCGGTTGGCTGAAGAAGCGCTGCGCGAGGCGCAGGCGAGGTTTACACGTGCGATGCAGGGGACGCAGGACGGTTTGTGGGAGATTGACCCGGTCAACGGGAGACTGTGGCTGTCGCCACGACTGAGTGAGCTGCTGGGCTTTGCGGATGGAGAGTTGGGCGACAAGGCGGGAAGCCTGCGTGCTCGCGCGCATCCCGACGATTATGCGAGCATGGAAACGTCCGTGGTCGTCGCAGTGGAGTCTGGCGCGCACATCGATCTCGAAGTGCGGATGCAGATGAAGTCGGGCGAGTATCGGTGGTTTCGGCTGCGCGGTACTCCTGCGGCGAATTCCGCCGGGGTGGTGACTCGCATCTCGGGCTCGATGCAGGATGTCACCGAGGCGCACAACTCCCGGGATGAATTGGTTCGAGCGACGCAATCCGCGCAGCAGGCCAATCGGGCCAAGAGTGAGTTTCTCGCCAACGTGAGCCACGAGATACGCACTCCGATGAACGGCATCATCGGCATGACGCGTCTGCTGCTCGACACGACGCTCGACGGCACGCAGCGCGACTTCGCGGAGACGATCCGCGCGAGCGCCGATTCGCTGATGTCCATCATCAATGACATTCTGGACTTCTCCAAGATCGAGGCCGGCAAGCTCGATATCGAGACGCTGGAAATCGATGTGCCCGCCAATGTGGAGGAGGTCGGCTCGGTCATGGCCTTCCAGGCGGCGGCCAAGAATCTCGAGTTGATAGTCAATGTGCACCCGGACGTGCCGCGGCACGTGCTCGGCGATCCGCAGCGCATCCGGCAGTGTCTGATCAATCTCATCGGCAATGCGATCAAGTTCACCCGCTCCGGTGAGATTGTGTGCGAGGTCAGTGTCCGGGAGCGCAGCGCGGCGGGTGTGCGGTTGCGGTTTGCAGTGCGGGACACGGGTATTGGGATTGCGCCGGGGACGTTGAATTCGCTGTTTGAGCCGTTTGTGCAGGCTGATTCGTCGACGACGCGCCATTTCGGTGGGACGGGCCTGGGACTGTCCATTGTCCGCCGCCTGGTACAGGTGATGGGGGGTGTCACGGACGTTAAAAGTCAGCTGGGAGAGGGCTCGACCTTCTGGTTTGAGCTGCCCATGACTGCGACTGATTCGCCCGTTGAGGATGACCGGCCGCCGCTGGAGACCGTGGGACGGCGCATTCTCGTGGTTGATGACAATGAGACGAATCGCCGTGTGCTACTGACCCAGTTGTCCCACGCGGGCTACGAAGTCGCGCTGGCTTCCGGCGGCAGAGAGGCCCTGGCGACGATGCGGTCCGCATTAGGCGCCGCCCGGCCGTTCGATGTCGTCCTGGCGGACTTCCAGATGCCGGACATGGACGGCGCAATGCTGGGCGAACAAATCAACTCCGACGCACACTTGTCCAGGGCGCGTGTCGTATTGCTGACTTCCATGGATCGCCACGGCGACACGCGGCGTTTCGCCGCCATGGGGTTTGCCGGATATTTGTCGAAACCGGTGAAGCCGCGCGAGTTGCTGGCGACACTGGAGAAGGTGTTGAGCCGTCATGCGCAGGAGTGGCATAGCCAGACCCATCCGCTCATTACGCTGAACGTGGCGCAGCAGGTTAACCGCGCAAAGTCGCTGTCCGGCCTGGTGCTGCTGGTGGAGGATAACCTCGTCAACCAGAAGGTGGCGCAGCGATTCCTGGAGCGGATGGGTTGTGAGGTCGAGGTTGCCGAGAACGGACTCGAAGCGGTGCGCGCTTTCGAGCAGGGTACGTACCGGTTGATCCTGATGGATGTGCAGATGCCGCACCTGGATGGCTGTGAGGCGACCGAACGGATTCGGACCCTGGAAAGCGCTTCGGGGACGGATGAGCACACGCCGATCGTGGCGCTGACGGCCAATGCCATGTCGGGACAGCTCGATCGCTGTCTGCAGGTTGGGATGGATGCATTGCTGACCAAGCCCATCAATGCTGAGCAGCTCGAGGAGATGCTGCGGCGCTTTGGGCTCGGCGCTCCAGGGCCTGCTGTTGCCGCGCCTGAGGTTGCCAGGAGCCCGGTCCGATCGCCGCCGGTGGATCTGCTGGCTCTGAACGAGATGACTGGCGGCGATGCCGAGTTTGCCGCGGATCTTGCGCGCAGTTATCTGGACAACAGCCGGGAGTTGTTTTCGCAGCTGCGCACCTGCCTGGCGGATGCGGATCACCGGCAGTTGGCCCGCCTGGCGCATCAGCTGGCGGGGGCCAGTGCCAACGTTCACGCTGTCCCGCTGCGTGAGTTGTGTTTGAGCCTGGAGAAGTCCGCGCCGTCGGCCGATTTTCGGGAGTTGGAGGGTGGCGTGAGGAAAATCGGCGCCGAGCTGGCACGGGTGAGTGCCACGCTTCGGCAGGACTCGCAGCTCGTTAGCGGTGCGGTACAGCCGGCTTCCTGAGCAGGTACGTGTCCATGATCCAGCCCTTGCGTTGGCGGGCTGCCTCGCGGGTTTGTTGGATGGTTGCGGATGCGTCGCGGAGCTTGCCAGAGAGCAGGATCTCATCCGGCGTGCCGAGATAGGCACCCCAATAGATCTCAACTTCCGGATCGGTCACCGTGTTGAATGCACATTCGCCATCGAGCATGACGACCGTGTCCACGACCGGTGGGTTGGCAGCCAGGAGCCGGCCCGTGGTGATCTGGACCGGCGCGCCGATCTGGTTCAGGGGAATGCGGTGGCTGGCTGTCAGCGCTTGAACGCTGGTAATGCCGGGGATGACTTCGTATTCAAATTGGATTTTGCCGCGGGCGGCGATCTGCTCGAGGATGCGGATGGTGCTGTCGTAGAGGGAGGGGTCGCCCCAGGCCAGGAAGGCGGCTGTTTCAGTTTGTTGCAGGTGTTCGGCTAGCTTGGCTTCATACAGGCTGACACGTTCCTGGTGCCAGGCTTCCACGGCTGCCTGATAGTCGGTTGGGTTACGGTTCCTGGCCGGGTCGAGTAGCCGGACGGTACGGATTGCTCTTTTCGGCGCATAACGCTCGATGATCTCGCGGCGGAATTGTGCCAGGTCATCCTTTTCCGCGCCTTTGTCGGTGATGAACAGTACGTCGGTTCGGTTCAGGGCGTTGATGGCCTGGATGGTGATTTGCTCGGGGTGGCCCGCGCCGATTCCGATGATGAGGATTTTTCGCATGGGGTTGATTATCCAATCATGGCGAGCGGAAGCGGCGGCGGTACTCGGTTGAATACAGCGAGCTTTCAATGAAATCCTCCGCTGCCAGCGCCTTGCCCACGAGAATGAGTGCGGTTCTTTCCATGGGTTCGGCGGCGAGCTTGGACTTTATGTCGCTCAACGTGCCGCGCACGACTCGCTCGTCCGGCCAGCTGGCTCGCATGACCAATGCTACGGGGCAGTCGGCACCATAGTGTGGCAGGAGCTCGGCAACGACTGTGTCGATGGCGTGGATGGCGAGGTGGATGGCCAGTGTTGAGCCCGTGGCTGCAAAGGTCACCAGCTTTTCGCCTTCCGGCATCGCGGATGCGCGGCCTGACACGCGAGTCAACACAACGCTTTGGGCAACGCCCGGTACGGTGAGCTCGCGGCCCAACAGGGCGGCCGCTGCCGCAAAGGCCGGGACGCCGGGGGTTAGTGTGTATGGGATCCCCAGGCGGTCCAGACGCCTTGTTTGCTCAGCTACGGCGCTGTAAATGGACAGGTCGCCTGAATGCAGCCGGGCGACGTCTGCGCCTGCTGAGTGGGCCCTGACAAACTCGGCTTCGATTTGGTCGAGGGTCATGGGGGCGGTGTCGATGATTCGCGCGCCGCCGGGGCAGTGCCTCAGAAGCTCGGGCGGGACTACGGAGCCCGCGTACAGGCATACGGGGCAGCGGGCCAGGAGGTCTGCGCCCCGCACGGTGATCAGGTCTGCGGCGCCTGGGCCGGCGCCTATGAAGTGGATGGTCATTTGGGGGTGTCGGCCAGGGCGCAGGTGACTGCGCCTAGAGTGATTCTTGGGGCCAGGAGGCAGGGGGCGGCTGGGGAGTCGGTGTCGGCGGACGCTGTGGCGTTGTCGGCCGGTGCCGCGGCGAGCGTTGCGGCGTTTGCCGGGACGGCGTCGGCGGTGGCTTGGCGTGCCAGCGCTGCGGCGCCGGCTAGTGCGGCGGCTTCGGCGACAGAGTGGACGTTCATTGCGGCCATGGAATGCTCTGAGCGTGTCAGTGTTGCCGGGTTCGCGGCTTCCAGGGCCTCCTGGGAAATCAACATCAGGGGAACGCCCCGGGCTGCGGCGGCGGCTTTGATGCCGAGCTCGTGGGCTTTCGCGGCTGGTGTTGCGATTGCTGTCAGGGTGCGGTGGTGCCATTCCGAGGGCATGAGCGAGGCTGGTTGTCGGACAGCCTCCGTGGCCTCCAGTGCCTCGATGGCGGCGCTGATAGCCGCTTCGACCTGGTCGGCACTGACGCCCGAACGACAGCCGATTCCGGCAACCATCAGGGTTTGACCCAGGTCCATTGGACAATGGGGTTGCTCGGGTGCCAACTCGAGAAGCGGCCACCTTCGCCGCCAACTGGGCGAGCGTGATGGATTTCCACGCGCGTCATCGTGCCGCCGTGTTGCGCGTGGGCGTTCAGGAGGACCACCTCGGTTTCGAGCGTGACCGCGTTGACGACCAACCGACCGTTGGGGAGCAGAGCTGCTTGTGCCGTCTCGATCAACCCCGGGCTGGTTGCACCCCCGCCGATGAAAATGGCGTTGGGGGGCGGGAGATTGTTGAGCGCTTGCGGGGCTGCTGCCTCAATAACCTGTAGGTCGGGGACGCCGAAGGCGTTGGCGTTTCGTCTAATGCGCGCGGTTCTGTCGCTGCGCCGCTCGATGGCAACCGCGCTAAGAGAGGGATCCGTCAGCATCCACTCGATGGCAATTGAGCCGGACCCCGCGCCGATGTCCCACAGGAGTTCCGCGTGCCTGGGCGCGAGTGCCGACAAAGTCAGCGCTCGAATCTCGCGTTTGGTGATCTGCCCGTCATGCTCAAACAACTCGTCGGGAAGACCCGCGACCCGCGGCAGAATGCGTGCGGACGGGCTTGCTGCAACTTCGATGGCGACTGTGTTGAGTGAATCGATCTGGTCTATGCCGAAGGCACTTGCGCGCGCTGCTCGGATCCGTTCGCGGGGCCCGCCGAGTGCTTCCAATACCGTGACCGTGGATTCGCCGAAGCCGGTTGTGCACAGCAGGGCAGCTATTGCGGCCGGCGCTCGTGCGCCGGAAGTGAGTGCCAGAATGCGAGCGCCAGGGTGCAGGTGTGGGCGGATGAGATCGAGAGAGCGGCCGCACAGCGAAAGCAATGCGAGCTGCGGAAGCGGCCACAGTAATCGGGACGCGGCCAGGCTGAATGCGGACACCGCCGGGATTGCAATGGTTTCGTCCGCCGCGACGTGACGCGCTAACACGCTGCCGACGCCGTGTTGAAATGGATCGCCCGAGGCGAGGACGCACACGGGTCGACCGCGATAGCCGAGCACTTCGGACACCGATTCGTCGAAGGGGGTGCCCCACGGCCGGGCCGTCCCGCGAATCAGCGGGGTTGCCAATGACAGATGCCGCGAGCCGCCAAACACAAATTCAGCGGACTCGATCAGGCCGCGGGCGAGCTCACCCAAGCCCTCGATTCCATCCTCTGCGATGCCGACGATAGACAGCCACCGGGCCTGGGGCTGCTGAACCACCGGCTGTGCGGCCTGATCTATGTTAGCGTTGCCGGACATGCGCCCGAACGTCTTGATCCTGGGGGGTACTACGGAGGCTCGCGAGCTCGCCGCGGCACTCTCCGGTCGCGAGTTTGACACGACGGTGTCCCTGGCCGGTCGGACGGCAGCGCCGGCGGCTCAAGGTGTTCCCGTTCGGGTCGGTGGTTTTGGGGGCGCCGCAGGCCTCGCAGAATATCTGCGTGCCCAGCGCGTCGACTTGCTGGTCGACGCGACGCATCCCTACGCTGAGACGATTTCCAACAATGCTGCAGCGGCGGCCGCGCAAACCTCTACTCCCATCCTGGGTTTGCGCAGACCTCCCTGGACGGCGACTGCCGGAGATTTCTGGGTGGACGTGGCGGGTTCGGAAGGCGCAGTTCGTGCATTGGGCCGCAGTCCCAGGCGCGTCTTCCTCGCTGTCGGACGCCAGGAGTTGGATCCGTTCAGCCGTGCGCCGCATCATCACTACTTCATTCGAAGTGTTGACCCCGTGGACCCGCCGCTCGACGTGCCGCATGCACAGTACATCCTCGCCAGGGGGCCTTTCACCGAGTCCGGCGATCGGGAGCTGCTGGAGTCGTTCTCCATCAACGCCATCGTCGCGAAGAACAGCGGTGGAGACGCCACCTACAGCAAGATTGCGGCAGCCAGAACGCTCGGTATCCCCGTGTTCATGTTCAAGCGACCGGCCGCACCGGATTGTCCATCCGTTGCAACAGTTGCCGAGGCTGTTGACTGGCTCGATCACGCCGCCGGCCTCGCAGTTCCGCGGGGAGTGTAAACGAGCGGGGTGCTCCCCGGCCGCTCCACCAAGCGAGTCTCGGCTGACCCAACGATGATGCAGGTAGCCATGTCGGCGCTGCTGCTGTGTGCGTCGGACAGTTGAGTGATGGCAATTCGCTCATCCGGACGCCCGACTGCACGGCCGAAAACAACAGGGGTCGTGCCCGGCAATACGCTTCCGAACTTTACAAATGCGCGCTCGAGCTGCCAGGGACGGGCACGTGAGATGGGGTTGTAGAGTGCTATCACGAAACCAGCTTTCGCTGCCAACTCCAGCCGCTGCTCGACTACGGGCCACGGCTTTAGATTGTCGGAGAGTGATATGGCGCAGAAGTCGTGGCCGAGGGGGGCACCGACTCGCGCGGCTACTGCCAGCATTGCGCTGATGCCGGGGACGATTGCGACATCGACCTGGCGCCATTGCGCCGGTCCGCGCTCCAATGCTTCGCATACTGCGGCAGCCATTCCAAACACGCCGGGGTCGCCGCCGGAGACGACGGCCACCGTCTTGCCGTCAATGGCAGCCATGAGGGCCTGCTCAGCGCGTTGGATCTCCTGCCTGTTGTCGGACGCGTGACGTCGCTGCGTCGCTCGTTCTGGCACCCGGTCGATGTACGGACCGTATCCGAACAGATCGTCGGCGCCACTTACGATTGCTTCCGCTTCAGGCGTCAGCTGGTTTGAATTCCCGGGCCCGAGTCCAACGACGAACAGTTTCCCGGTCACGACTGCCACCAGCGGTTGGTGACCAGCACAATGGCGAAGTAGGGCGCCGAATCGTCGGTTTTTTCTGCTAACGGCATGAGGCGCTCGTTATGCATGGTGCCGCGCTCAACATAGATGGCGTTGTCGAGCCGGTTGCTCGCAATGAGGGAGCGGCGAACTTTCGGCAGATTGCGGCCGAGCTTCATTACGACCGTGGGCTCGTTTTGCTTCAGGCGCCGTACGAGCTCCTCTTGCCCGAGAGTGCCGGGCAACACTGTCAGCACATCGTCACCCTGTACGATGGGCAATCCCGCTGCTGACCAACACCCTGACATGGCTGTTACGCCTGGAATGACTTCGGTCCGAAACCGGTTCATCAGGCGAATGTGGATGTGCATGTACGAGCCGAAGAACAGTGGGTCGCCTTCTGAAAGAACGGCCACTACCTTGCCGGCTTCGAGATGTGCCGCGATCAGGGCCGCGGATTCGTCGAAGAACCGGTCGATGGCGGTGCGATAGGCTGCTTCGCCGGTGGGGTGCTCGGTTGTGACGGGGTACAACAGTTGCAGCTCGATTGCTGCGGGCCGCAGGTATTTTTCGGCGGTCGCGCGGGCGTTGCTGGGATTGCCGGCTTTTGCGAAGTGGGCTACGACGTCGGCGCCTTCTAGTGCGCGGACGGCTTTGAGCGTCAGCAGCTCGGGGTCGCCGGGGCCTACGCCTACTCCGATGAGTAGGCCATCGCTGGCGGCGTGTTCGGTGCTGCCGCTCACAGCCCGGGTCTCGCCAGGGCGTTGATTGCCGCGGCTGCCATGGCGCTGCCGCCGAGCCTGCCGCGCACCACCAGGTAGGGAATCCCTCCCGAATGAGTCATCAATTCGTCTTTCGACTCTGCTGCCCCCACAAACCCCACCGGTGCACCCACAATCGCGGCCGGCTTCGGCGCGCCTGCGTCAATCAACTCCAGGAGTCTGAACAGCGCCGTTGGCGCGTTGCCAATGGCAACCACCGCGCCCTCGAGCTTCTCCATCCACAATTCCAAGGCCGCAGCGGATCGTGTGGTACCGAGTTTCTCAGCCAAGCCCGGAACCGCTGGATCCCGCAACGTGCAGATCACTTCGTTGCGGTTCGGAAGCCGCGCCCGCGTGACTCCGTGAGCAACCATCTCGGCGTCGCAAAGAATCGCTGCTCCCGCTTGCAGCGCGCCCCTCGCAGCCGCGACGAGTCCGGCGCCAAACACGATCTGCTGACTGGCTTCGACGAGACCACAGGCGTGAATCATTCTCACAATCACGTCGGCTTCCGCTGCTGAGAAGCGGGAAAGATCCGTCTCAGCCCGGATAATGGCGAACGAGCGCCGATAAATTTCCGCCCCATCCCGTATGTAGTCAACCATGGCGGATTTTGCTGCACAGCCGTTCGATGTCCGCAACCAACCCAGCCGCGGAGACCGTCGCACGGGGCGTATCGCTGGCGCGCCCGTTCACGACAACGCGATCAGGACCCACAATCGTCACGGCCGCCGGACCCGGATGTGCGCAACCCTTGCTGCAGCCAGACAGATGCACCACATTCGAAGTGCCCACCAACATTCGAGCCGCATGCGCAACCTCAGGAGCCAACTGTCGTGTTGGTAACTTCGCGGCGGCACATGCAGGTGTGCCGGCGCAGGCAATGACATGGCGCCGCGCATCGTTGGCATCGACGACAAAGCCTTGCTCGGCGGTTGATTCGCAGATTTTGTCAGCGGACTCGTGTGACAGGCCGATGGCCATCAGCGCGCGCCCCGGAGCAGGGCGGATTCCCGTGGCCCCCTGGTCCGCTGCCGATTGTGCAAACCGTTTCAGGGCGGTCGCGGTTGTGTGGCCGAAGGGGAGGGCGAAACCACGTGCTACATTGCCGTCCTTCAGTGTATGCATACCGATGGGCTCGCAAGGGGCGCGTGCGATCGCCGGAACATCCCCGAGTTTCAGGCCTGCAACCAGGTCTCGCGCACGAGCGGTAGGGCCCCAGCTCGCGATGAGCTGCAGCAGGTCTTCGACGCTTGCAACCACTCGATTCATGCTGACATAACCGACAAACGACGCCGTACTCGCATCGCCGGCGAGTGACAGTCTGAACAAGGAGTTGGAGGTCGCGACGAGGCGGATGTCTGCCGGCACTGCGTCGAGGTGCAGATTGCCGCCACCGTCTACCAACACCGAGACCTTCGGTCCGAGGCCCTGCAGATCCGGTCTACTCCTTTGAATCGCTGCCCGCAGGTGCGACACAAGGGTGGTGGAATCGAAAGGTTCGCCCGCGTCGATCCCGAACAACGGCGAGGTGAGAAGCGGGGGATTGTTATCCGCGCCGACCCCCAAAGAAGTGACGATTTGCGCGAAGCGCGGCGCCGACGTCTGCGTGAGCCCTCGGATCTGCAAGCTGCCGCGCTGAGTCACTTCAATGATGCCATTGCCATGTGCTTCGGCGGCCTCACACAGCGAGCAAAGCTTCTCGATTGCCAGCGGCTCGTTGGAGATGATGCGTGCCAACAAGCCATCGCCCGTTTGCATGGGGGCCGCGACAGTGGGACATGCGCCGCGGATGTTACTGCTGTCTGTTGTTTGATTGCGTGCTGTGGTCACGAAGTTCACGTTGCGTCCGCAGTCCCCATCGGTTCGCCATCAAAGTTGAGCGGTGGCACTCGTGCTATCAATCCTCGCTTTAGTGGATCTGGTCGACCGCGCCACGGCATCAAGCCGTCGGTCGACTCGGCAAACAGGCGCGCGCCGGCGATCAGCGTCGGCCCATCGCGCTCCGCGTCCAGATTACCGAAGACATAGGTCCACGCTTTGTCGCGGCGAATTGCCGCGCTCAGACCGCGATTGCAATTCCCCAGGCAACGTACTCCCTGAACTTCCACGTCGTGGCCATCACCCAAGGCGCGCGTTGTGGCATTTGCGAGTGCCAAGCCCTTGCGAGGCGCGTTATCCGGATCCGTGGACGCACGACAAGTGATGCAAACCAACACCGTGGTTCGATCTTCAACCGATTTCGAGGTCACCCGCGTTGCTCCTCTCGCCGAGGCACCCCGCCCGGCACGCGAACAAATCGATGGCAGGTTTCCTGGCTTGCGGGTCCGTGCGCCTTGCCGCCTTCCCGAGCCGTCAGTGGGGACGATACTCAGTGGCTTTGGGCAGGCGCTCGCCGCTTACAGTTGCGGGGGCAGCCGTGGTTCATACCACATTCCCTCTTCGCTCTCTTCCGCGAGAGGCCATCAATCAGACCCGGGAGTACACAGTCGCGACCTTGGCTTGTCAATGGTGGCGCCGCCGGACGCAGGCTAGTATGGCCCATGGTTGAGGATTTCCCGTGAGCTCAGCGCCCACCCGTATTCGGATCCTGCTAGCGGCTGTCACGGCTGAGGACCCCACGTGGACAGCGTGGCTAGCTGCCCGAGACGCGAGCGCCGAAGCGTCGCGCATCGTGCTGCAGCGGGTGTCGCGCAAAGGCAATTCTGAGTCGCAACCTGCAGTGGGTCTCGGGTATGGAGAGACGCTGCGATGGTTTGGGCCGGTCGCTGACGCCGCTGCTCGAGGGATGGTTCTTCAGTACGCCGCGCAAGTGCTCGCTGCCGGGTCGTTTGTGCCGCCTGGGGTTGAGCTGCAGGCGTTGGCGTGGGAGGCAGGCGCTGCTGCGAGTGCCACTGCTGGGACCGGCGTTGGCGCCCCTGCTGGCGGTATTGTGGCGGCGGGAACTGCGCTTGGCCGTGGTGGCATCATTCTCCTTTCCCACGCCGAAACCGACCTGCTGGCTCTTAATCGGGCGGTGGACGAATTGCCCGCGGGCTTTCCCGCCATTAGCGGTTATTCGCTAAATGGCGTGACGAGCGCGGACGCTCTCTGTGCCCTCATCGGGACTGCGCTAGGATCGACGTTAGTAATAATCGTGCGCGTCCACGGAACCGCTGCATCAGTACCCGGGCTCGTCGCACTCGTAGCTGAAGCGCAGAGGGACGGCCGGTACGTTGTGGTTATAAGCGGCATCGGTGCCGATGCCGGCATGTTGCCCCGGACTTCTAACATCTCTGCCGAGCTGGCAGCGGGTCTGACCGCGTACTTCATGGCGGGCGGCGTGGGGAATGTCGTGCAAGCCATCCGTCGTGTTGCACACGAGCTGCTCGGAGTACCGTCGAAGTTTGAGCCGCCGGCACAAATGCCTGCTCATGGCCTGTATCACCCGGACCTGCTCGTGACCTCGGCCGAGGAGTGGCAGAGCCACTGCGTGCCGAACAAACCCGTCGCCCTGGTGTTGTTCTATCGAGCACACGTCTTGAGCGGCAACCTGCAGTTCGTAGACCAACTGGTGCGTGCACTCGAGTTCCGCGGATTTTCATCCGTCGGTGTGTTCACCAGTTCATTGCGAGACCGGGACGATTCCGGGACACCCGCGGCGCTGTGCCTACTGGCGCCCCCGGCGGTTATTGTCAACACCGTCAGTTTCCCGATGCTCACGCTGACGTCCTTGGAGCTTCCGCCGCCAGAGGCACATCACACATCGTTTGAGGCGACGGGCGTGCCAATTATTCAGGCAATCTGCAGCGGTAGCACACGTTCTGCCTGGGCTGATTCAGGGCGTGGCCTGGGCCCCGCAGAAGCGGCGATGAATATTGCGCTCCCGGAGTGTGATGGGCGCGTCATAACGGTGCCGATCTCGTTCAAAGAGAATCACCGCTACATTCCGGACGGCGAGCGGATTGGCCGGGTTGCAGATATCGCGCGGCGCCTCGCTTCGCTTCGTGAGATGCCGAATCGGGACAAGCGGGTTGCTGTCGTTCTGAGCAACTCGGGCGGAAAGGCGCAGAAGGTGGGTAGCGCGGTAGGCCTGGATACGCCAGCATCTGTGCTTCGCTGGCTTTCCGATATACGTGATGCGGGCTACGACGTCGGTACTCTTCCCACGTCGCCCGACGATTTGATGTCGATGCTCCTGGCGCGCGGTTGTTATGACGAAAAGTGTCCCCTTGAACTTGGAAGCGCGTGGCGGATGCCGCGCGTTTCGTACACTCACTGGTTTCGCGCTCAGTCGTCTGGGTTCAAGAAAGCGGTTCGTGATGCCTGGGGGGAGCCTACTCTGTCTGGTGCGACGCTTGCGCCTCCATTTTGGCGGGCTGGCAAGAAGTCTGAGCGCGCGCCGTTGCTTGCATTGTATGAGCCGCATACTGACGACGCGGACTACCTTTTCAGCGGTGTGGCATTCGGTAACGTCCTGGTAGCGATTCAACCGCCGCGGGGATTCGGCTTCGATCAGGAGACGATGTACCACTCTCCAGATCTGCCGCCGTGTCATCACTACGCTGCGTTCTACCGTTGGTTGGATGAGGGCTGGCGCGCTGATGCAGTGATCCATTTCGGTACGCACGGGACGCTCGAATGGCTCCCCGGGAAAAGTCTTGCGACATCAGCTGACTGTGCGCCCGACGTGTTGCTCGGCGACTTGCCACTTTTCTACCCCTTCGTCGTTAACAATCCGGGCGAGGGCGCTCAGGCGAAACGGCGCACTCACGCCGTCATCATTGACCACCTCGTCCCGCCTCTGACACAGGCGGAGACGTATGGCCCAATTGCCGCGCTGGCACGCCTGGTTGAGGAGTATTACCGCGCGGAAAGCATGGACCCATCGAAGCTCGGCGTGCTTCGTGGGCAGATTTGGGACTTGGTGCTGACGGAGCGCCTCGAGGACGACCTGAAGCAGATTCGGCGCGAGCGCCATGCGGATCACGTGCATTCGTGGGATGACCGGATCACGGAGCAGGGCGTGCCCCGCGCGCTGGAAAGTTTGTCGGGTCGCGGCTTCGCGCACTTGCTGGAGGATCTTGACGCCTACCTGTGTGACCTGGGTCGTGCCCAGATTCGTGGTGGGCTGCATGTATTCGGCGTGGCACCTGTGGGTGACGTGCTCATCGATTTGATGTTTGCCGTGCTTTATAGCGCTAACGATGGTGTTCCCTCGTTGGTGGAGGCTGTAGCGCATGCTTGTGGCATTGCGCCTGCGGCGCTGCGTGATCGGCAGGGGGTGTGGCCTGATGCGCTGGCGCCGGCGGTGGTGGGGGCCATGCCGGCAGAGGTGTTGGATACGGGGCGCGCCATTGTTGTGACCGTTGGGCAGGTTCGCACGGCCGTAGAGCGTGTCGCGCGTGAGCTGTTGGTCGCGTTGGCCGCACGGGGCTTCGCGCGCGACGCTGTTTACGAAGTAGTGGCGTCGCGCTTCGCGACCGCGTCGTCTGATGCACTCGATGCCTTGCGCGCGACTTTGCACTTCGCATGCGACGTGCTGGCACCTAACCTGGCACGCACCAGCGACGAGACACGGAATCTCCTCGCCGCCCTCGACGGCCGTTATGTGCCCGCAGGTCCTTCGGGAGCCCCGAGTCGTGGAATGGCGCACGTGCTCCCCACGGGCCGAAATTTCTATACCGTGGATCCGCGCGGCTTGCCGACGCCTGCAGCATGGACGACGGGCGTCGCGCTGGCCGACGCGGCGCTTCGGCGATTCTTCGGCGACGAGGGGCGCTGGCCGGAAAGCGTCGCGTTGAGCGTGTGGGGTACGCCCACCATGCGGACCGGTGGGGATGAGATTGCGCAAGCGTTGGCCCTGATCGGCGTCAAACCGATGTGGGAACCCGTGACGCGCCGCACCTGTGGAATAGAGGTGATCCCGCTGCCCGAACTCGGTCGCCCGCGTATCGACATCACGCTTCGCGTGAGTGGTTTTTTCCGTGATGCATTCCCAGCGCTGATGCAGTTGTTCGATGAGGCGGTGCAACGTGTCGTAATGCTCGACGAACCCCTCGAGCAGAACTTTCCACGCAAGCACTGGTTAGCTGAAACCGCCGCGTTGGTGGCGGAAGGTCAGGAGTCAGACGTCGCGGCTCGCCGTGCTTCCTATCGAGTCTTCAGTTCAAAGCCGGGCGCGTATGGAACCGGTGTGATGGACCTCATCGAGAACCGGTCGTGGCGAGATACCCACGATCTGGCGGAGGTGGTGTTGGCATGGGGCGGATGGGCGTACGGTTCAAATGGCGTCAAACATCCGAGTGTTGTTGCGGATGGCGCAGGTGTTGAGGCAGCAGATGCCTTTCGCCGTAGGGTGGCGACCGTCGAGCTGGCTCTGCACAACCGCGACAATCGCGAGCAAGACCTGTTCGACTCGAGCGATCAGTTTGAATATCACGGTGGCTTGGTGGCCGCGGCGGCATCCCTTTCGGGGACACAACCCTACGCGTATGTGGGCGACTCTTCCGACCCCGCGCGTCCCGACGTCCGAACGTTGAAAGGCGAGGCGCTTCGCGTCTTTCGCTCGCGAGTCGTCAACCCCAAATGGCTCGCTGGGATCCAACGCCACGGTTACCGTGGCGGAGTTGAGATGGCGACGGCCGTGGATTCGCTATTCGGCTTTGCAGCGACCGCCGGAATCGTCACCGACTGGATGTTCGAGGCGGCAGCGGAGAAATTCGCGATGGGCGCCGGGCGTGAGTTCCTTGAACGCGCTAACCCGTGGGCGCTCAACGCCATTGCCGAGCGGTTGCTGGAAGCGGAGCAACGTCAGCTCTGGAATGCTAAGCCTGAGACAGTCGAATCGCTGCGTTCAGTTCTCATCGCCAGTGAAGCGGTGATCGAAGGACATGCCTAGCTCTTGTCGAGATATCCGAAATCCAACGTCTCAATCTTCACCACCCGGCCTTCCTCAAAGCGGATCTGTCGCATGAGCCGGTCGGGCCCGAGGTTGTACAGCCACACTTCGACGGGTATCTCAATCTGAGCGCCGCCCGACTGTAACCATTGACCGTTCACGAAGCTGCCGGAGACGGATCGAATAATGGACGTCCGATCGACTTGCGTGGGGTTGCCGCAGAGGGAGGCGACCTTGGAAATGCTGTCGCCCTGAGTGACGAGCCTGTCCCCGCACTGCATGGCCTGCGCGCCAGCGTCCCAGGAAATCGTGAGCAAAGCAGCAGCCAGAAGGAATCTTTTCATTGCAAACTTAAGCTATCGCTTCCACAAAAAAGATGCAAATGCATGCGGGTGACGCGTAGCCGAGCAGTTCCTGCGGGTTCCCGCTACCCTGACGTTTGTACAGGCTCGCCAAGAAGAGAAATCTGATGAAAACGCTGTCATTTATTTTTGGCCTGCTTTTTGCGTTGGCCGCGTGTGCGCAAACCACCACGGTCACGATCCCCGCGCAGACGGTCATGGCACCGGTCGCAATTCCTGCACAAGCGACAGTCCCAGCCCAGACGATCGCGGTGCCGGTCACGATTCCTGCACAAACGATCACGATTCCCACGCCGACGTCATCGATCGCATCGGGTAGCACGGCTCCGGCCGCCGCTGCGTCCGCTACCAGGGCCCCCGCTGTCGGCGCACACGCCACCACCGAGGCAGCCGGCAGCACAGCGCCCGCGTCGGCGATCGCCGCCGCAGAGTCTGCAGCAACCCCCGGGACGTTCTGGGTTTATCACGGCGGAAAGTTCAGGTGGGGCGGTGACTATTCCTGGGGCTCAGGCAAAGTCGATTACAGAGGGAAGGACCCGCAGAGCGGCGAGAGGGTGATTGCCATCATCGGTGACGAAGGTCTGCAGCCCTACGCCACGGGCAACGACTTCAACACCGCTGGCTACAACTACGTCGTCGTGTCGTTGAAACCCACGGTCGAAGGTCAGAACTGGACTACCGGCGCTGAGATGGAGGGCGACAAGCCGATCCCCGGCGGTCCCGGTGACATGCAGTCGGTCATGCCTTACGGCCCCAATCCGGCCGAGGTGGGCGAGTGGAACACCTACAAAATCCCGTTAAGCGTCTATGGCATCAAGCCGGGGCTGCACATTCTGAAGATCGGATTCCTGCAGAAACAGAAGCCGGCGCCGGACGGTCAGATCAACTGGTATGCGAAGGACATTGGTTTTTCGCCTTAGGCAGTCGACTCCCGGTGAGCGTTCACTGCGAAGACGCCGCGAATTTGGGATAGGCGTCGCGTAGCTGGCTGATGATTTTCAGCGACCCGCGGGTGTTGAAGTGTTCCCGGTCGAATATCTGCGGGTACTGCGCCGTCGAGGCTTGCTCGAGCTTGATGAGCGAGACGTACTCGACCCCGTGCGATTTGGCCAGTTCAGCCATCTGCTCGTCGAGGACGATATCGTCGCTGATGACGTGGCGGTGGGGCAGCATCGGATCTGATGCGCGCATGGCCGCAATGACGAGCCGCGGTACGGGCGAGTCATAGACCAACGTCGGCCCGACTAGCGTGACGCGGACGCCTTGCTGCTTCATCCAGTCGAGCGTCGCGCCCACGTTCTCCAGCGAAGCTGCGGTCCACTTGGCGATCAGCAGGACGTTGTCGACATGACCGGTCGTCAAATGCTCGTGTATCACGCTGTCAATGAGTTGTGAGCACTTGGCAGACTCTTTGATCTTGTGCGCAATTGTCGGCAGGCAGCCCGAGGCCGAAGCCTGTATGAAGTTGACTTCCGGAAATGTGTCGCGAAAGCCACCCCACAACTGCGCGGCATGGCTGTCGCCGAGCAACAGGTAGTTGGGTTTGTACTCGGACAGGGTCATGCACTCGGGTGCCAGCGACCAGTCGGTCTGCTCGTTGTACAAAAAGCAGCGGTCCGCCCGCCATCCCGCGTTGGAGACTCGATTGAGCTCCGCAACCATCTGCAGTTCGCGCGCGGAGTAACGGGAGGGCATGCCATCCGTTGCCCAACCGATGGCGCCGAACGCCAGCACGATTGTCGCAGCGGTCGCTGCAATCTTGACCAGGCGCTGCGCAGACGGGCGGAAGCGTCCGCTGCGGAATGGTTGTTCGATGAACTTCCACGATGCTGCCGCGAGAACAAACGATATCAGCAGCACCAGGATCTTGGTCACGCCACCGCGCATCTGCGGCAGGAAGCTGTAGTGCTGTTGGAATACGACAATCGGCCAATGCCACAGATAAAGCGAATAAGAGATGGCACCCACGAATCGAACCGGCCGGATTGACAGCAGGCGCGCAACCCACGAGTCGCCGTCGCGGCCGGCAACAATAATCAGCATCGCGCCGCTGACCGGCGGGAGAGCCAACGCACCAGGGAACGGCATCGCTGCGGTGATCAGCAGGACCGAGCCCACAATGAGCGCCAGACCCACAGTCGCAAGCAGGTTTCGGGCCGCTGCACCCAACTCGCGTGCCGCGAGCCCCATCGCCAGCAGCCCTCCGGCACCGAGCTCCCAAAACCGGGACAACGGCAGGTAGAAGGTTGCAGTCGGCCAATGAAACGCACCGTAGATGCTGGCGGCCAGTGAAGTCGCCGTGATCAGCACGGTAATCCTGATCAGCAGCGGCTTGCTGAAGTGCCGGCTGCCCATGGCAAGAAACAGCGGCCAGAAGATATAAAACTGTTCCTCAACCGCCAGTGACCACGTATGCAACAGGGGTTTCGCGCTCGTCAGGCCGTCGAAATACCCCGAGGTGTTGTAAAAATAGAAATTCGAAACTGACAGGGTGGCGGCAATGAGACTCTTCGACAGATCGGTCAGTTCGTCCGGCATGCAATAACGCATACCCAACGCAAATGTCACGACCAGCATCGCGACCAGCGCCGGCAGGATTCGGCGGATGCGCCGCTCATAGAAGCCGGCAAGCGAGAATCGCCCGGTGTCGATGTCATCCAGCAACAGTTGGGTGATCAGAAACCCCGAGATCACAAAGAAGATATCGACGCCTGCAAAGCCGCCAGGCAGGGCCCACGGAGCCACGTGATAGGCGACGACGGGAAGCACTGCGACTGCCCGCAGTCCTTCGATATCGGCGCGATACTGTCTAGACCCTGCCTGCATTCTTCTTCTCTCTTGCGAAGGGTATTGATAGCGTAACGGGTCATCGAAGTCGCTGCCGTAGGTCCAAAAAAACGCCACCCGTTGGCGGGATTCTTTCTAAGTAATTGATCGGTATGGCGAAAGGTGCGCGGGACCACCTCCATAGGGTAGATTCAGCCGCCTATGAGAGCCGAATACCCCTTTTCAGCCGTCGTCGGCCAGGACGACCTGAAACTTGCGCTGTTGCTGACCGCCGTCGACCCCACGATCGGGGGCGTCCTGATCAAGGGCGAGCGTGGAACGGCAAAGACCACAATTGCGCGTGGGCTGGCGACGCTACTGCCGGCGGGTGCTGCCGGCGAGACGGCACCGTTTGTAGAGCTCCCGTTGGGTGCAACGGAAGACCGGGTTGTTGGCTCTCTCGATGTCAATAAGGCGTTGCGCGACGGACATACCCAGTTGCGTTCCGGCGTGCTGGCTCGCGCCAACGGCGGCGTGCTGTATGTTGACGAGGTCAACCTGTTGCCCGATCACCTCGTCGACCTGCTGCTCGATGCGGCGGCGACCGGTTGGGTTACTGTAGAACGCGACGGCGTATCTGCTGGCGAGGCGGCACGCTTCGTGTTGATTGGGACGATGAATCCGGAAGAGGGTGAGCTGCGGCCCCAGTTTCTCGATCGTTTCGGATTGTCCGTCCACGTACATGGACTCGACACCCAGGAACAGCGCATGGCTGCTGTCAATAAGCGGCTGGAGTTTGACGCGGACGCTGCAGCAGTTATCGGGGCCGCTCGACCCGCCGAGGACTCATTGCGAACAGCAATTGTCGAGGCACGGGCGCGACTGCTGTTGTTGCCGGTGACGGGTGCTCATCTTTCCATGGTTACGGCAATCTGCGCTGAGAAACTGTTGGATGGAATCCGGGGCGACCTGGCGATCATCAAAACGGCGCGCGCCCTGGCAGCGTGGGAAAGGGCAACTGAAATAGGCGCCGATCACATTCGGCGGGCTGCGGCTTTTGCGCTTCCACATCGGATACGACGCCGTCCAGCCGGTGCTGCGCGAAAAGCCCCGCCAGCGGGCAACTACGGTCCCGGTTTCGCGCAAGAAACCGGGAATGCCCAGGTTGAGTCGAGTGCCAGTGCGCCGCCGGCAATCAACCTCGTCACTGATCTGATCGACCGCGAAAGCTCGGGCCGCCGGGGTGGCGGATCAATCATGTCACGCCGTGCGACGCGGGCCACGCCTTACGATCAAACCGGTACGCTCGCAATCAACGAGACTCTGACCACAGCCGCTGTTCGTGGTCGGCGCGTAGGAGAGCGGGGGATTGCGCTGGCAACTTCGGATCTGATGCAGCATGCCCGCAGCGGGCCGGGCCGTAGCTCAGTTTTGTTTCTCGTGGATGCGAGCGCTTCGATGGCGACTCAACGGCGCCTGGAGCTGGCTAAAGGGGCCGCGCTCGGTCTGCTGCGATCAAACTACCAACATCGCGACGAGGTTGCGTTGATGGTTTTTCGTGGCGCGGGTGCTGATCTCGTGATGCCATTTACGAGCGGCATCGATGGGGTGGAGCAAGCGCTCCGCGATGTCCCAACAGGTGGCCGTACACCCCTGGCTCGGGCATTGATCGATGCAGCCGAGATACTCAGAGCACGGGAGCCATCATTGCTCATCGTATTAACCGATGGGCGCGCGAATGTCAGTGTCGCCGATGAAGACCCGTGGCAAGAGTCTCTTGCTGCCGCAGCGCGATTAAAAGACGCCTGCGCGGGCGCAGTGGTCATCGATTGTGAGTTGGGCCCGATAGTCCTGGGCCGTCCACGCCAGCTTGCCGCAGCGCTGGGCGCGGAATGCATTTCGCTGAGCTTGCTCGAAGCGGGAGAGTTGACGGTCCAAATTCGACGCAGGCTCGACAGTCTGTAGTCGCGCTTGAAATGCACTGCTTGCTAAGCCCCCGGGGGGCCGATAGCATCGCCCGCCCGGCCGGGCATCGGCGCGAGCCAGCCTCGCGAACGTGCGCCAGGCGAGCTTCCCGTAGGTTTTCTCATGGCTGATTCCAATCGCATTCCCGTCACGGTTCTCACGGGCTTTCTCGGCTCGGGCAAAACCACCCTTCTGAACCGCATTCTCACCGAGAATCACGGGCAGCGCATTGCGGTCATCGAAAATGAATTCGGGGAGATCGGCGTCGATCAGGAGCTGGTGATCAACGCCGAGGAAGAGATATTCGAGATGAACAACGGGTGCATCTGTTGCACGGTGCGTGGCGATCTCATCCGGATTCTCGGCAACCTCATGACGCGCCGGGATAGATTTGATCGCATCGTGCTGGAAACTACGGGGCTCGCCAATCCCGGGCCTGTCGCGCAGACGTTTTTTGTTGACGACTCCATGCGCGACAAGTTCGCACTCGATGGAATCGTGACGATGGTGGACGCCCGTCACTTCGATCAACAGATTCTCAACAGTGATGAAACCGCGACGCAGGTTGCGTTTGCCGATGTCATCGTTCTCAACAAGGCGGATCTCGTCAGCGTGGAGGAGCTGGACGCGCTGGAACAGCGGGTTCGCGGAATGAATGCGCTGGCGCGGATCGTGCGCGCGGACCCAGCCGAGCGCGCGTCGGTGCCTATGGAGGCTGTGTTGGGGATTGGTGGGTTCGACCTTGCGCGGGCTCTCGAATATAAGCCTACATTTCTCGAGCCCGAATATCCGTTTGAATGGGCTGGTGCGTTTGAGCTGGCTGCCGGTGACTGCTCGCTGACGTTGCAGGAAGGTCCTGACCCGTCGATCGAGGTCATGGTGTGTGAAGTGCTGGCCGCCGATGAGCTGGATCCGGTGAAGGCGGCCGAGCGTGTGTTCACACTGTTCTCGGCTACCGCCGAGTCGCAGTCTCCCGGGGCAGTTATTCTGCCGAGCCTGCGGGTGCATCGTTGCGAGTTGCCGGAAAGCGGTGGCAGTACGTTTGGCGTGCGAATTCCCCAGGCTGGCCGCTACTGGTTGTTTACAGAGCACCTGCCAAGCGAGTTCTCGCTGCAACTCCTCAATCCAGCGGGCCAGGAAGCAGCGCCGGTTGCAGAGCGCAACTTCGATCCGGGTCACTCGCACGATGAGCGTGTTGGCTCATTCAGTCTCGAGACCCGCCGTCCCTTGAACGCGGACCGCTTTCAGGCCTGGCTGCTGGATGTTCTGAAGACGCACGGTACCCAGCTCTATCGCATGAAAGGTTTCCTCAATTTTGCGGGCTCGAACGAGCGCATCGTCATTCAGGGTGTGCACATGGTCGTCGATACCAGCGTGCTGGGCCCCTGGGGCGATCGTCCCCGGCGCACTCAGTTGGTATTCATCGGGCGCGAGCTCGATCGCGACGCAATCAACGCCGGGTTCGAAGTCTGTCTGGAGTAGCTGGCAGGTAACAGACCGGTGACACAATCAGCTGTCACCGGGATATGCCGGAAAAGTGTTGGAGGGGCGTTCCGGGCGGGTGTTAGCGTTCGCCGCATGAAAACAGCAGCCCGGGTGGGCACGCGCGTCGTTAACTGTGCCGATCGGCTTTACGGAACAGCACGGAGTCGGCTGTCGCATTGCCACCCGAAGATGCCGCGGCCGCCCTGTAGTAGGGCGGCCGCCAAAGTGTCGCCAGAGTAAGTAATCCACGTTCGATGTCAGCCGCCTGTGCCAAAGCCGGGCGGACGGGGATCGTGCGTCTAAAAAAATCAGGTGAGGGTCATGTTTGTTCGTTTATCCGTGATGTTAACCGTGGCGGTCCTGGTCGCGTCGATGGCACTTGCCCCGACGGCCTCAGCCGGCGCGTCAGTGGCCACCGCGGGGTCGGCCGATGTGTCGGCATCCGCGAGTGACTCCAGCGCCGATGCCACACCCGACGACGGCTCGGGTCAGATTGAGTCGGTCACTGTAAGTGCGCGGCGCGTAGACGAGAACGTACAAGCGGTGCCGATACCCATTGCTGTTGTGTCGGGAAGCGCGCTCGAGAACTCCGGGCAATTCCGACTGGAAGAGCTCAACCAGCGACTGCCGAGCACCAACGTGCAATTCGGCAATCCCCGCCAGACGAGCATCGCAGTGCGCGGATTGGGTAACAATCCGGCGAATGATGCCCTGGAGTCCAGCGTAGGCGTGTTTTTGGACAATGTTTATCTGGGACGTCCGGGTATGGCGAACGTGGACCTCATCGACCTGGAGCAGGTATCCCTGCTTCGGGGTCCTCAGGGCACCCTCTTTGGCAAGAACACGACGGCGGGCGTACTCAACCTCCAAACCCGACAACCGACGTTTCAGCCTGAGTACAAATTCGAATCGTCCGCAGGTAACTACGGCTTTTATCAAGTGCGCGGAGCCGTCTCCGGACCGCTGTACGACGACGTGCTGGCAGGACGAATTTCAGTGGCGCGCTCGCGCCAGGATGGATTCGTGGAGGACATCACCGACGGTCGTGATCTCAACGGCTTCAACCGCGATGGTGTCCGTGGGCAACTGCTCTTCAAGCCAAGCGATACTTTCAGTCTTCGGCTGATTGGAGATTACAACCGCGAGAATTCAGACTGCTGCGCGAGTGCTCTGTATAGCGCGGGGCCAAATGGGGGGTCCGTCTACCTGAACTTTATCCGCAACATCGGCGGCGTCGTAGTCCTGGACCCCGACTACCGAAAGGTGACCCTCGATTCTGCGCAACACATGAGTGTCAACCAGGGCGGTGGCTCGGCCGAGGCCAATTGGCAAGTGGGTGAGTACAAGCTGACGTCCATATCGGCATATCGCAACTGGCGGTTCATACCCACAAATGATGCCGACGGAACCAGCATCGACGCGATCACAAATGCGGGTCAGGGCGTCAAAGACGAGCAATGGACGCAGGAATTGCGGTTTGCGACACCTACGGGACGGGCAGTACAGACTGTGGTAGGCCTGTACTACTTCTATCAACATCAGGACAACCTGACCTATACCTACTACGGGCCCGCCGCCGGTGCCTATACAGGCAGAGCGTTCTTTAACAATGCGTCTTCGACGGTTGCGCAGTTTCTCGGGACAAACAGCGCGGCGGTTTTCGCGCAGTCGACGTGGAACGTGACGGATCAGTGGAGTCTGACCGGCGGGCTGCGTGAAACCTATGAAGATAAGTTTACGCGCGTGCATCGCAATGCCGCGACGGGCACACCCACCTTCCAGGCGGCATTCGGTGCGTACGAGTCGGGGAAGCTGACTCGTCACGATGCGAATACGTCGGCATTGGCGAGCGTCAGCTACAAGATCACCGACGGTGTACTCGGATACGCCTCCGTTTCCAAGGGAGCCAAGGCTGGTGGCATCAATCCGATCGTGCCGAGTGCCGGGTTGACCACCGCCTCCCTATACGTAGCTCCGGAAAAGGCCACCGACTACGAAGTCGGGTTCAAGTCGACGCTGTTCGAGCGCCGGCTGCAAGTCAACGCCAACTTGTTTTTGACGAATGTGACCGACTACCAGGCTACTCAGCTGGAGGAGAGCTCGCCCGGGGTGTTTGTGCAGACGCTGACAAACATCGGCAAGGTTCGCACGAAAGGGCTGGAGCTCGAAGTACAGGCTGTTCCCGTGCCCGGACTCCACCTGTCCCTGGATTCGTCCTACAACGATGCAACTTATGTGTCGTACCCCAACGCGCCGTGCTCCGCCGAGGCGCTGGCGGCCGGCAGGACGGTATGTGATCTGACTGGCTCCCAAGTTGTCGGAGCGCCTAAGTGGATCGTCAGTCCGGGCGTGGAGTTCGATCACCCGGTGTGGAATGGTATCGAGGGGTTCGCGGGTGCCGACTATGCGTGGCGTTCGAGCTTCTTTGGGTCGGCTGACAACTCCGAGCTGGCCAGGGTGAAGTCCTACGGAATCCTCAATTTGCGCGCGGGTTTCAACGGCGAGCTCCGGGGCAACAAGTGGTCAGTGTGGGCTTGGGCCAACAATGCCACCGACAAGATCTACACCATGGGGGGGCTGAGTGCAGCGACGGCGACTCTGCAATACGCCGAGTTCCCAGGCCAGCCACGTACCGTCGGCGCCACCATCCGCCTGGAATTCTGAGGGTCACGCCAACATGCGCATTCTGAGAGAACCGCTGCTGCATTTTCTGGTGCTCGGCAGCCTGGTGTATGTCGCCGCCACTCATTTCGATACTGAATCGATGCGGTATCGGATCGACGCGGGCCCGGAACAAAGGGCGCGTCTCGCGGCGACTTATCGTGAGCAGTACGGAATGTCGCCGACGCCGTCTCAACTCGAGCATGTAGTCGATGAGTACGTTCGCAGTGAGATTCTGTATCGGGAGGGGCTCGCCATGGGACTCGAGCAAAACGACGAGATCGTACGCCGGCGGGTTGTGCAGAAAATCGAATTCGTCAATGAGGATCTGGAGAGCGAAGTTGAGCCTGACGGGGCGCTGGTCGCTGCCTACTTTGCGCAGCACCGCGATCGGTACGACACCGAATCTACCGTTTCGTTCGAGCAGATCTTCTTTTCTGTTGAGCGCGGTGGCGACGCAATTGCGAAGAGCAGGGCGTTACGCGCGCTGCACTCGGGAGGTAAGGACGCAGGCGGTGACCCATTCGCCGAGGGGCAAGCCTTCAGGGCGTTGAGTCGCACCGGTGCCAACAGCTTGTTTGGCGATTTTGAGTTGAGCGCCGCGCTGTTCGCGAGCCCGGCGGGCAAATGGGCCGGCCCGTTCGAGTCCGCCTACGGTTGGCACATCGTGCGAATAACCGATCTGCGACCGGCGCACCCCGTCGAGTTGGATTTGGTTCGAGCGCGTGTGCGATCTGATTACCTCGCAGACCGCCGCGAACACGCCAACGGGCTGGCCTTCCAGAAAATCGCCAGCAAGTACCGCATTGTCGGAGCCGAGTCGCGTGCCGCCGGCGAGCCGCGCGCATGAAGACGGTCGCAGCGCTGTTGGTGGTCCTCAGCTGGGTCGCAGGCAGTACGGCAGGCGCACACGAGATTCGGCCGGCTCTTCTGCAGATCACGCAGCGGGATGCGCATCACTACGACATCTTGTGGAAGCAGCCCGTTAACGGAGAGGTTGCGGTACACCTCGAGCCGCGATTGTCCGGAGGCGCGCTCGACGGTGAGCCGAGCGTCGCGACCGTGACACCCGCTTTCGCTCTGAAGGTCTGGAAGAACCTCTCCGACGCGCAGCAACCGTTGGATGGGCAGACACTGAGAATCGACGGACTCGAGCGCACGATCACCGACGTCCTGGTGAACGTAACGCTGTCCGATGGTCGATCAGTTCAGGACCTTCTGAAGCCGCAGCGTGCGTTCGTGCGCCTCAACTTGAGACCGCACGCTGCACCACCCGCAGCGGCATATTTATCGCTCGGGGTCGAACACATCCTCACTGGCGTCGATCACCTGTTGTTTGTGTTCGGGCTGCTGTTGCTCGTTGGTAGATCCTGGACGCTGTTGAAGACAATTACTGCGTTCACGATCGCTCACAGCGTGACGCTTGCCGCTACCGCATTTGGTTGGCTGCATATTCGATCATCCGTGGTCGAGGCGCTCGTGGCTTTGAGCATCGTGGTGTTGGCAGTGGAGATGGTGCGTCGGCAGCAGGGTCGGACGGGATTAACCAGTCAGTATCCGTGGGTAATTGCTTTTCTGTTTGGATTGCTGCACGGGTGTGCATTCGCCGGCGCGCTGGCCGAGGTGGGTCTTCCCCAGGAGCACATCCCGCTCGCGCTGTTCCTGTTCAACGTCGGCGTTGAAATAGGGCAGTTATTGTTTATTGCAGCCGCGACGGCGTTCCTGTGGTTAGCCGGTCGATGGGTCAATTCGGGTCCGGCGTGGGGGCGCTTCCCCGTGCCCTACGCAATCGGCGGCTTCTCCTCCTATTGGTTTATTGAGCGATTTCTAATTGCCATTGGACTATCTGCATGAAAAACACACTCCAGGTTACGGTCGCGGCCCTGCTGCTCGGGGCATCGCAGGCGGGATGGGCGGATGCCGATCGAAGGGCCTATTTCGGCGACCTGCATTTGCACACGAGTTACTCATTCGACGCCTATGTCATGTTTGCGAGTCGCGTGACGCCGGAGCAGGCGTACCGGTTCGCCAAGGGCGAGCCGATTCAGTTTCAGGACAAAACGGTCAAACGAGCTGAACCGCTCGATTTTCTCGCCGTGACCGATCACTCCGAGAACATCGGGGTGTTTCGCGATCTCGACAATCCCAACAGCGACTTTTCGAAGAGCGAGTTGGGCCAGAAGATCCGCAAGGAAGGTGCCAAGGCATTCTGGGATGTCGTCAAGGTGCAGTTGAACGGCGGTGAGCTGCCGGGATTCGATGCGCACAAGGTCGCGGTGTCCGCGTGGCAGCACGAGATTGATGCCGCCAACAGTCAATACGAGCCCGGCAAATTCACGACTTTCATCGGGTACGAATGGAGCGCCATGCCCGAGGGAAAATACAACCTGCATCGCAATGTTTTCTTCAGCGGCGACAAGGCGCCATTTCCCTTCAGCTCAGTGCAGTCGAAGCGGCCTGAGGATCTGTGGACCTGGCTGGAAGCGCAGCGCCAGCAAGGCTATGACGTGCTGGCCATCTCACACAACGCCAATGCCAGCGGCGGCTTGATGTTTGGCGAGAAGGACAGTGATGGCAAACCCATCGATGAGGCCTATGCGTTGCGACGGGTGCTCAATGAGCCATTGAATGAGATCTCGCAGAACAAGGGTGCTTCGGAGACGCACCCGGCTCTGTCACCCAATGACGAGTTCGCCGGCTTCGAGATCTTCGACAAGTTGCTCATCGGCAATGCGCACAGCGAGGTGCACGGCAGTTATGCCCGGGAGGCGTTGGGGAAAGGCCTGGAAATCGGTGCGCGCACCGGGGCCAACCCATACAGGTTTGGATTTGTGGGTGGGACCGACTTCCATGATGGTTTGAGTACTTCCGCGGAGAACGCCTACGGTGGCTCCGCCAATGGAATCGATCCGGCCGGGAATCCGCCGAGCCTGGAGGAGCTCAAGAAGGCATTTTCGGGGGAGGCCATTGCGGGCTCGAAATTCGAAACGGTGCGCACGGGATCGGGCAACCTCACGGGAGTCTGGGCGGAGGAGAATACGCGCGAGTCGATATTTGCCGCACTGCACCGCAAGGAGACTTTCGCGACGTCCGGCCCGAAGATCAAGGTGCGATTCTTCGGCGGGTGGGACTATGACCGCGGGGTTCTGCAGACGGCGTCCTGGCAGCGAAGCGCATACGCACATGGTGCGGCGATGGGCGGCGAATTGCCGCAGAAGCCGCATGCCGCCAAGGCGCCACGCTTCATTGTGTGGAGCTCCAAGGATCCCAACGGGGCCAATCTCGACCGGGCGCAGATCGTGAAAGTCTGGTTGGGCAAGGACGGAGCCTATGCAGAAAAGGTGTTCGACGTAGCGCTCTCCAACGGTCGCAAGGTAGATCCGACCACCGGCAAAGTGCCGGCAGTGGGTAACACCGTCGATGCAAAGACCGCCGGTTACGTCAACAATATCGGGGCAACAGAGTTGGAAACCGTCTGGGAGGACCCGCAGTTCGATGCAGCGGTGCCTGCCGTTTACTATCTTCGCGTGATCGAGATACCAACGCCGCGATGGTCGACGATCCTCGCCGTCAAGCAGGGTTTGCCCTTGCCGCCGGAGGTGCAGCCGTTCCTGCAGGAGCGTGCCTGGTCGTCGCCGGTCTGGTACACACCGGCGGCAAAGAAGTAAGTCGCGGGCTACACGGCCGCGCGCAGAATATCCCGACTGGTCAGGTGAAAGTTGGCATCGGCGGCGAGGGCGGCGCGACCGATTTTCGCCGCCGCCGCCGCTTGAAACGCGGGCTCCCGCTGCTGAAAGCAGGCGGCACAGTCATCCGGTGTGGGGTCGACACCCAGGATGGTTTGGAACGCGCGGCGGTGAATCAGACATTGGCCCGCGTGGTCGCGAGGCTGGAAACTGAGGGAGTCGAGGTGAGATCGCCAGGTGCTGGCCATGTTGGGGGCTGTAGTTGGCGAGCGGGCGTCGCAATAGCCCCGACTGCCTTCGCAGGTTACGCCGCAGCGCGTGCGTGACCTGCAACCAGCTTGCGGAACGCGACGCCCGAGGCAATTCCGAGCGACAGCCAGAACAGCGCGTTGCAAACAGTGGTGGCGAGGCGAAATTGGCTCTGCAGCTGCGCGGGTGCCAGTGATGCCTCGACAGCTGGCTGGGGTGCCGGAACGAAGTGGGGGGCGATAACAATCGCCACCGCGAGAACACGCATCGCCCAACTCTTTGACGAGAACAGCAGAAACAGGCCCACCGCGGTCGCGACGGCGGTCATCGCCCACCATTCCTGGCGGATGCCGAGCTCGGCTGCGGCGGTGCCGGGCAGCTCGGGCGGCAGGCCGAGGCCGGGGGCGGCGAAGAAGACGAGGAAACCGGCGAGTCCGTAGATAGCGCCGCTCAACATGTTGCGCGGCTCGCGCCAGAGCAGGTACAGCGCAACCAACACAAACGAGTAGCCAACACCCATCAACAGGTTGGCACCGAACGTAAACAACGTCCGCTGCAAGCCATCCTGGGGCTTCCACTCGCCCTCGTCATGATGGTGATGCTCACCCTCGTCATGGGCGTCGTCGTGATGATGACCGCCGACGGCGGCTTCAGCTGGGGCGGCCTCGGCGGCGTCTTCGTAGACCTCGCCCTGAAGGATCAGGGGAGTGACCCAGACGGACTGGACTACCGTGAAGACGAGCGCGGCAACGAGGCCTGCGACGAGTGCCGCAAGTAGTGACTCTCGTACCACAAGAGCCTAGTGGCAGGGGAACGCGGCGCTGTGTCGCGTATCGTGCGCGGCGTTATGGAGCGCCGATACGGGTGCGAAACCTACGAGATAGACGAATCCCAGTCCCAGAAAGAGCGTCAGTGCTCCAACGATGGTGCGGTCCTTCGGCAGGGATGTAGTGCGTGATTCAGGCAGTGCGTTGGTGGTCATGGGATCCCTGATCGGTGCCGTTGGGGCGGGAGGATGATAGCGACTGGCTCAGTCGAGGGTCAATTCGGTGCATTTGGCCCCGTTCCTATGGAGCCGCGGGGGTCTTGCCCGTCTTGCGCTTGCGGGGAGTGACGGCCGATTCTGGCTTTGGTGTGGACTCTTCTTCGCCCTCGAAGCGGTGCATCCGGCTGATCAGCTCCGGCGGAATAGGCGTCGACCGTGAGGTATCGGCCGAGATGAACACGAGCACCTGCTTCACCCGCATGCGCAACTCCCCCTGGTGCGACGCCTCGATCCGCAGCTCACAGGAGCTTTTGCCTATTTTTGTCGTCCAGAGAAAGAAAGTGAGGCGGTCGCCGTAGCGGGTGGGCTTGACGAAATCGACGGTGAAATGCACCGACGGGGTCAGGATCTGCTTGTGGTGAAAAAGCCCTGGGGCGCTCGCGGCGAGGCCGTCTTCGAACCAGTCCTCCACGAAGTCGCTGATCATCTCGAAATAACGCGGGTAGAACACCCACCCGGCGGCATCACAATGCCCGAAGCGCACCAGGATCTCTCGCTGAAAAGCCGGCATCGCTTGCGTCCCCCATGCTGTGTCCTGTGGGCGCCGAGCTTACCCGTCCGGACCGCCACCCGCCCCGAAACCTATGGCTGGCTCGCGGATAGATCGGGAAAAACTCCCTTTAGGCCGCCCCCCTGGTCGTGGACACTTGCGGCGCGCGACGGTGCGCGTGGGGGATAATTGATGGTCAATAGGGCCCTGGTGCTTTTATGCGGGATTGTCGGCGTTGCAAGCGCCATAAATCCAGCCGTTGCGGCGGACGACACAGATTCAACTGCTCCGGCCAACCCGGCCACTGCGCAGGAATTGCCGAAAGTCGTGATTATCGGCACGTCTCCGCTGCCGGGGATCGGCCTGCCGCTGGAGCAGGTTCCCTCAAACGTGCAGACCGCGGGCAGCGAGGATGTGAAGCGGCAGCACCCGCTGACACTGGCGGACTACCTGAACAACAACTTCAGCGGCATCAATATCTCGGAAAGCCAGGCCAATCCGTTTCAGCCGGACGTGAACTATCACGGCTTCACAGCGTCACCGCTGCTTGGCACTCCTGAAGGGCTTTCGGTGTTTGTGGACGGCGTGCGCGTCAACGAATCCTTCGGTGACACCGTCAACTGGGACCTGATTCCCGAGAACGCCATTTCGAACATCACGCTGACCTCCGGCTCCAACCCGGTATTCGGGTTGAATACCCTGGGCGGAGCGTTGGCTGTGCAGACCAAGAGCGGTCACAATTTTCCCGGTACCGAAGTGCAGGCCTATGGCGGCTCCTTCGGCCGCCGCGCGTTCGAGGCGGCGACCGGCGGAGCCGTTGGCAACTTCGATTACTTCCTGTCCGGCAACTACTTCGATGAAGATGGCTGGCGCGACCTGTCGCCCTCCAAGGTCAAGCAGCTATTCGGCAAAGCCGGCTGGCAGGACGAGCAGAGTGACGTCGACATCAGTTATGCCTGGGCCGATAACAGCCTGATCGGCAACGGCGCCTCGCCCGAAAGCCTGCTGGCCACGAGCCGTACCGCGGTGTACACGGTCCCGGACTTCACCAACAACAAACTCAACTTCGTGACGGCCACCGGGAGCCATTTTCTGCGCAGTGACCTGCTGGTCTCCGCGGACGCCTATTACCGTCACCTGGTCACTCGCAGCAACAACGGCGACTTGAACAACGACAATTACCTGTCGGACGCCTACAACGGTCCGGATATCGATTGCGACGATCCGTTCGACAGTCACGCGTCAGTGGCTTACTGCGCTAACGGCATCAATCGTTCGTCGAAAACGACTCAGAAGACGTGGGGCTTCGCCGCCCAGGTAACCGGCTCGCACGATCTCCTCGACATGAAAAACCAGCTCGTCGGGGGTGTGAGCTACGATCATTCGACCGTCGAATATAACCAGAGCATCCAGTACGCAACCCTGACTGATGCGCGCACGACGCAAGCCATCATCGATCCAAACAACCCGGTTCAGACCATCACGTCGGTCGGCGGCACGAGCAAGAGCTTCGGTGTCTATGCAACGGATACGTTCTCGCCGAATGATCTGTGGCACATAACGGCAGCATTGCGTTATAACCGCATCACGGAGACCCTCAACGGTTTCAGCGTTGATTCGGATGTGGGCGATGTCCCCGCCGGTGATGACGATGGCGACAATGATGCTGCGGGTGGCTTCGATACAGCGAACCCTGTGTTTGGCGATCACACGTATTCGCGCGTCAACCCCTCCATCGGCGTGACCTTTACGCCCAACAGGGCGCTGAATCTCTTTGCGAACTACACCGAAGGCAGTCGCGCGCCGACCGTCATCGAGTTGGGGTGCTCCGATCCCGCGCAGCCCTGCGGTCTGCCGAACAATTTCGCCAGCGACCCGGACCTGAAGCAGGTAATTGCGCGCACTTTCGAAGTCGGGGCGCGCGGCAAGCTGCCGGATGACATGCTCGACTGGAGTCTTGATGCTTTCCGCACCAACAGCACCAACGATATCCAGTTCGTCGCCACCAACACCAGTCAGGGTTTTTTCGCCAACGTCGGCAGCACCCGGCGCCAGGGTGTTGATCTCGGCCTGGGGGGCAAGCTGACGTCGCAGCTCAACTGGCACCTCACGTACAGCTTCGTCGACGCAACTTACCGCTCGAGCTTTGAAGTCAATGGTGAGTCTAACAGTACCGCCGATGACGACGGCAACATCCAGGTCAGGCCGGGGAACCGCATCCCGCTGATCGCCCGGCATACCGGCCGGCTGCGCCTCGACTATGCGGTGAATCCGTATTGGGACGTGGGTGCCAGCTATATCGTGTCATCCGGTGTGTTCCTGCACGGCGACGAGAACAACGCCAACGTGCCGGATGGGGAGACCGTCATCGGCTCAGGGAAGATTGGTGGCTACGGCGTGCTGAATGTGCAGAGCACCTGGCACCTGGTGAAGTATGTCGACCTGTTCCTGAAGCTCGACAATCTGCTCAACAAGAAGTACGCGACATCCGGCTTCCTGACGACCAATGCGCTCAACAACAGCGGCTCGTTCCGGCCTGATCCGGATGACTGGCGTAATGAGAACCTCGTGTCGCCGGCCCAGCCCATCGGGGTATTTGTCGGAGTGCGGGCGAGCTTCGACTGAAACGGTTCCCGGTCAGAGCCGCTCGCGGATGGCGGGTGGGAGCAGTGCTTTGTATCTGCGGCTGAGCGACAGGGTCTGCCCATCTCGCAGCACCAACTCGTAGTCGCCGTGGAACAGGGGCCGCATCTCCACGATGAAGTTTATACGAACGACATGCGAGCGGTGCACCCGCAGGAATTCACTGGCATCGAGCTGTGCAATGAACGTAGTCAATGTGTCGCGGACGAGGTGAACCTTACCCCGCGCGTGCACTTCAATGTAGTTGCCCGCCGCTGAAACTCGCTGGATGTCGTCGACCGACAGGAAAAAAGCGCGGTCAGATTCGCGGATCAGGATCTGCTGGGCGGATGCGGGCCTGCCGGGAATTTGTGCGAGCAGGCGCCGAACGCGCTCCTCGACGTCGCTGTGGTCCGGCTCCTTTAATGCATTTCGGGTGCGCTCGATGCTGCGCGTGAAGCGGTCACGGTCAAATGGTTTGAGCAGATAGTCCAGCGCCTGCAGCTCGAACGCTTTCACCGCGTATTCAGAGTAGGCGGTTGTGAAGACCACGAGCGGGACTGCGACGTCGTGTAGTCCCTCCAGGATGTCGAACCCGCTTCGGTTGCCAAGCTGGATATCCAGGAAGAGAACGTCCGGTGCAGCATTTTTCACGGCCGCGATACCTTCCTCCACCGTGCCGGCCTCCGCGGCGACCCGGAAGTCATCCAGCTCCTCCACAAAGCGCACCAACTTCGCCCGGGCGGGTGGCTCATCATCGACGATGACAACTGAATAGCTCATGCCGGCACCGGAAAGCTCAAAGTCACCACCGCGCCGCGCGGTTGTCGCGAGCTGAAGGTGAGTTGGTGGTTGCCGGGAAACAGCAGCTCCAGCCGGCGCGCGATGTTGGAAATACCGGTTCCGCGGGCCAATGGCTTGTCGGGAAAGCCGACGCCGTCGTCACTGACGGTGTACTGGAGCTTCTGCCCGTCGCAACGCACTTCGACTTTCAACCAGCCGTGGCCATCGATGAGCCCGTGCTTCAGCGCATTCTCCAATATCGGCTGGAGCAGCAGGCGCGGGACCTGCAACGTTTCGATTCCGGGGTCGACTTCCACTTCAAAGGCGAGCTGGCCGCGGAAGCGCTCCGCCATCATGGCCGTGTAGCCGCGCAGCCAACCCAACTCGCGGGCCAGCGGCACCAACACACTGTCGTCGGATTCATAGGCCGCACGCAACAGGTCGCCGAGCTGGCTGATCATCCGGTCCGCCGCATCGATGTTTTCATGCATGCGGTTGGAGATTGCATTCAACGAATTGAAGAGGAAGTGCGGCTCAATCTGGGCAGTCAGGTGACGCAGCCGTGCTTCGCTCAACTGTGCGGCCAGCTCCTGGGCCCGTAACTCGCCGGCGCGCCGGATGCGGAATTCCCGGATGGCAAACAGCACGAACAAAATGAGGCAATACGAGAGCAGGTCCTTCTGCAGTTCGTAGAACCATTGGACGAGGATGTCGCCGAAATCGTATGAGTCACCCGCCAGGGCATAGACGAGCTTGCGCAGGAGCACCATGCCGGTCGTATGGACAATGGAGAATACAACCGCGGCGCTGATGTGGATGAGGATGGCTCGGGTGCGGGGACGCGAGTCGATGCGGATCCGGTTTTCGAATCGCCAGATGAGGGGAATGAGCGCGAAGATGACGCATACGCTGCTCATTTCCCAGACGAAGGGTTTCCAGGTTGCGAACCTGGAGTGCACACCGACGGCGTGGTTGAGACCTTCGTACAGTCCAAACAACAGTGCCACCAGGACATAGAGCGGCCATCCCAGCCGCAGCCAGCGCCGCTCCGGGGTGGAGCGGTGATTGGCCGGGGTAGCATTTGGGGTCGTCATCGTCGTCATGACTGCATCGTACTTCACTGGCTGTGCCGTTCATGAATAAAGCAGGCTGAACGTCCCTTACTGGACGTCTTGCGGCACTAGAATGGGTCCAGCCGGCGTTTTTTGGGTTGGGCCTGCCAGGCCGAACAAGGGCCGCAATACACTGACCCGCCGAATCATCTCGTAACCGGCCAGGCAGGCCACTGCCGTGACCACTACCAACAGGGGACCCTCAACGACCGGCAACAGGTGCGCCGGTTTGAGTGAGTGTGCGACCACGACAATCACTGTCTGGTGCAGGATGTATACGGGGAAGATCGCGGTCGTCAGGTAGCGGCGTGCGGCGTTGTCGTAGCTCAGGTGGCGGCGTGCAAAACCGAGCACCGCGGCTATGGCCAGCCACTGTTCGGCGCCATACACAACACGCTGGAACAGGACCAGCATGTGGGGTGGCGTTGGTGCTTGATCGGCGCCGTATATTCCTATGTACGTGGCCACAAATGCCCAGCCCAGGACGGCCAGCGAGACAGATATCCAGCGCAGGCGCTCGAGTGCAATCCACGGCTTGGTTGTCCCGGCGAGGATGAAGCCGAGCAGAAATGTCATTCCGTAGGTGGCGTGGTTGTACCAGTCGCCAACCATGGCGTGATTGGGAGGGTAGGTGGAGATCAGGGCGATCCTGGCGATGGATGAGAAGAGGATGGGCCACAGCAGTGCACCGGCTCCGCTGAATTTGTTGTCAATCAGTCTGCGCAGCCATTTCACTGCTGACGGCAGCGCGCGGATCGCTACATACAACACGACTGTGTAGACCCATAGGTAGGCTACGAACCATAAGTGGTTCCAGGTCGGCAGGATCAGGCAGTCAGAGCCTCGGCAGAAGCCATGGTAGGCGGTGAAGTATAACTTCAGGAAGTCCAGGTAGCTGCCGGGGTAGGACAGTTTCTCTATTACTTCCAGGTAGGATTGAGGCGGGACTATTACGGCCATGCCGAATAGCAGTGGGACCAGGAGGCGGATCGACCGCTGGCCCAGGAAGTTGCTCGTGCGGTGGGTTTTCGAGCTGCTGCGGCGGTCGAGCAGGTACGCTGTTGCCACGCCGGAGATGAGAAACAACAGTGAGAGTCTCCAGGGGTTGGTTAGCAACATCAACGGTTCGATGGTGTGGGATGCGTAGGGACTCTTTACGTGCCAGTCCCAGCTCACGTAGTACATGCCTACATGGTAGAAAATGAGCAGCATGAATGCGCCTATTCGCACCCAGTCCAGATCGTAGCGCCGCTCACCCAGGGTTCCTCGAGTCGTTACTTGCGTGGCCATGTTGCTCCCTTGCGTTTGTGCGGGCGTTGCCGCCGTTGCAGTGGGGGCAGGATCGGGGGTCGCGCGTGGGTGGGCAATTGACGCGGGATGAGCGGGATTGGGGGTGGGATGAGCGGGTAGAAGAGTGGGAGTTTGTCCTACAGGGCGTATGGGCGGGCTGCGGATTGTTCGCTGCGTTGCGTTGGCAGATCCTGGCAACCAATGCAGCAGGGTATGCATGAGCTAACGGAGGTTAGTGGTCGTGGGAAGATCAGGGGCATTCGGTGTCTGCACAGGACTATTTTGGATAGTCGCCGCAGTGACAGCGGATGCGGCCCCCCGCGGCGGATTCCTGGCGCCAGGGGTCGCGCCGCGCTCCCCGGAGATTATGTTGTATTTCAGTCATTCCATCGGCGCCGGTGCCGGCGGGGGTGGCGGCTCGATGCGGCCCACGTTCGGGCTGCGAGTGCAACAGGTTCGCCAGGCGGGGAATTCGGGTGACCCGGAAGCGGGTGAGTCGATGCAACACCGCGAGCTCATCAACTGGCAGATGGAAGCCCATTCCAACCTGAAGCTGTCCGATTTGCGGGTAAAGTTGGGAAATCGAGTGACCTATGACGTGACGAACCGGAGATTCGGGTCGCCGTCGGGTCGTTCTGCGATGCAGATCGGGATTCCCTCACTCCGCAACGATACGCTGGGCCCTACTCAGTCGAGGCCTCTATTGGCTCGCAATCCCGCGGGCACGCCGAGTGCCGCTCCAGCAGTTCGCGAAGCAAACCGCGATAACTCGAGCATTCGCGAAATCGCCGTGGCCGCCATGGGTGCGCTGGCACCGGCGCGCTTCACTTCCGCGCAACGGCAGATTGCGCAACGTCAGGGTGGAATCGCTGGCGTCGTAGCCGCTCAACGGATGCAGGCATCGGCGGTGCGCTGAGATTGCCCGGTGCGGTGAGGCTGCGGCGCACTTGCCATAAGGGTCGATCGGGGCAAAGATGCGCCGCGGTGTGCTCGGAGGCTGCGCCACGAGCCGCATAACCCCTGAAAAACAAAGGAGATCTCTATGCCTTTGGCTCGCATCGATGTGCCGGCCGGTAAGTCTGCGGACTATCGAAACGTTGTCGGAGACGTGGTGTACAACGCCATGATCAGCGCTCTCAATGCTCCGAAGAACGATCGCTTTCAAATCATTACGGAGCATCCAAGCGGCGGCTTGGTCGTCGACCCCACGTACTTGGGCATTCAGCGCACGGACAATGCAATCATCATCCAAGTGACTCTGAATGACGGCCGGACCGTTGATATGAAGCGTGCCTTTTATAAGGCCGTCGTCGACGGCCTCCATGAACGCCTCGGTCATCGGCGCGAGGACGTGGTCATCAACCTCGTCGAGGTGAAGAAGGAGAACTGGTCCTTCGGCAATGGCGAGGCTCAGTACGCCACCTAGACGAAATCATCGATTTGCGAAGATGGCCTCGAGCTCCGATTCGCACTGCCCGGCGTTCTTGAACCACACCGTGTGGATTCCCAAGGCCCGGGCGGCTTCGATGTTTGGCGCGTTGTCATCAATGAACGCGGTCTCTCCCGCCTGCAGTGCGTAGCGCTGCAAAAGGTGATGGAAGATCTCGGGCTCGGGTTTCATCATTTTCAGATCCCCCGAGATGACGATCCCGCGAAACACGCCCCAGAAAGAGTGTCGCTCGCGCAAATATTTGAAGATGTCTGAAGATATGTTCGACAGGCAATAGAGCGGTACGCCTCGCGCGTGGAGCTTTTCCAGCAACGCCACCGTCTCAGGCTTGGTGTGTAGCGATTCGCGAACAGCCTGGAAAAGCCCGTTCAGCTCAGCAGCCGGTCGACCGGTCCGGATCCCGAGTCGTTCCAGCAGCTCGGTCTCATGCATTGTCCCGCGATCCAGCTCCAGCCAGTCCGGATGCTGGAACATCTGCTTCTTCATGATCGCCCGCGTCTCGGGGTCGGTGTAATAGGCGTCGAGAATCCGGTCCGGATTCCACTCGATGACCACTCCGCCGAGGTCGAAAATCACGTTCTTCACCACTGACCGCCTGTTCAATTTGATACCTGCCGCACAGTATGAACAAGTCGTAAAAATATTTTGTGACCAAAAAGTGCGGTGCACATCGGCGCCAGCGCGCTGCGGCAGGGATATGTTGGGGTCGGTCTCGCAATTCGTGCGCTGCCGACGGCTGCGAAACTGCGAACCAACTCCTTTTCGGCCGTTGCAACACCCAACTGTCTGCACGACCCGACGCTTGCAGGTGCTTTTTTCATCGGGTTAACTAGTCTCACAACGCAAGGGCAAACCCGCCGCAAGGCGGGGACGCAAAGCCTCCGGTCTCGAGCTGTAACAGGCACGAGATAGCGGGGTTACCGGCAAGCAACAATGTTTGTCGTAATTCGGATCGCGAGCGGCGA
>JAXDQF010000110.1:0-20177 GCA_034668025.1 Gammaproteobacteria bacterium
GGCCCTCGACGCGCTTGCCTCGCGCGGCAAAGGCCCGCTGACCCAGCAATGGCTGGAAGCAGCCGGCATCGCTTCCGTCAGCGCATCCCGCGGGCACGCCGTATCAGCCGACCTCGTCCGCCGCCGCCACAACGCGCTGGGGGCGAACGCCGAACTTTCGTACGATCAACCACTGCACTTGGTTCGCGGCGAAGGCGTATGGGTCTACACCGCAGACGCTGAGCGCCTGCTCGACGTCTACAACAACGTCCCGCATGTTGGTCACGCACACCCAGCGGTCGTGGCCGCAATCGCGAACCAGGCGAAACGCATCGCGAGCAACACGCGATACCTGGACGTGCGAATCATCGAATACGTGGAGCGTCTGACAGCGACACTACCGCCCGACCTCGATGCGTGCCTGTTCGTTAACTCGGGTAGCGAGGCAAACGACATTGCGTGGCGCATGGCGAAGTCGCACACGGGGCACGAAGGCGCGCTCGTAATGAAGTTCGCCTACCACGGCATCACCGACGCCGTCACGGCGTTGTCGCCAGCGATATGCCCCAACGTACCCCCGCACGTGGAACAACTCGCCGCCCCCACGGCACGCACTGACACCGCAGCGGCCGAAACCGACGTCACCAACGCCCTCGCCCGCCTAGAATCCCGCGGCTTCAAACCCGCCGCCCTGATGATCGACAGCGCCCTCACCAGCACCGGAATCTTCGACCCACCGCCAACGTGGATCGCGCCCATAGCGGCAGCGGTCCGCAAAGCAGACGGCCTCGTCATCGGCGACGAGGTGCAATTCGGTCTGGGAAGGTCCGGCTCTCACTTCTGGGGTTTCACGCGACGGGGGTACCATCCCGACATAGTGACCCTTGGAAAACCCGTGGGTAACGGTTATCCACTCGGCGTAGTGGTCACGCGCCGAGCGCTGCTAGAGAAGTTTCAACGCGACACAGGCTTCTTCTCCACCTTCGGCGGAAACCCCGTCGCGGCAGCAGCGGGTTTAGCCGTGTTAGATGTCCTGGATAAAGAACGCCTCGTCGAGAACGCCCGAACGACCGGCGACTACTTCATCCGCAGACTGCGAGAACTGGCAGAAACCCAAAGCGCCATCCGCGACATCCGCGGGTGCGGCCTGATAATCGGCGTAGAACTCCCCGACCGCGCGATTACAAAGCGTGTCGTCAACGGCCTCCGCGAACGCGGTGTACTAATCGGCTCCGAAGGCCCGCTGGGCAACGTGCTCAAGCTGCGTCCACCCATGCCTTTTCACATGGAACATGTGGAAATAGTGATCGACGCGCTCACCTCGACGCTGTCCGCCGACCGTCCATAGTCGCCACCAAAGCGGCGCGAATACCCGGCTCAAACGCCGAATGGCCCGCGTCTTCGATGATCTGCAAGGTCGATTCGGGCCACGCAGCATGCAAGGCCACGGCCGTAATGGGCGGGCACAGCAGGTCGTACTTTCCCTGCACAATCGCACACGGAATGTGCCGAATGCGTTCAACCCCACGAAGCAACGCGTCATCAGGCACAAACTGGTTTGAGCGCATGTAGTGAACCTCGAGCCTGGCCAACCCCACCGCAGAGTGCGAAGCGGACGCACTCATCACCGGTGGGCTCGCTCCCGCCGGTGCAGGCGCTGGAACAGCAGCATTCGTCCGCAAACTCACGCTGCGCGCCTCATAGCTCGCCCAGGAGTTTGCCGCAGCCAGGCGGATCTCCGGCAATTCATGATTCAACTGCGTCCAGTATCCATCGCACAGGTTGCCCCTGAGCGACTCAGGCAGAAACCCGGCAAACTGCTCCCACTCCCGCGGCGCAAAATTACGGATCCCATGCAGAAACCAATCGACCTCCGACGCCTGCAACAGGAAGATCCCCCGCAACGTCAGACTCAAACAAGGTTGCGGATGTGCCTGTGCGTATGCCAGCGCGAGAGTGGAACCCCACGATCCGCCGAAGACGTGCCACACAGGAATCTTCAGCATCTCGCGCAACGCTTCGATATCGCTGACCAGATGCGCAGTAGTGTTATTTGTAGTCTCACCATGTGGAGTGGACCGACCCGCGCCACGCTGGTCGAACAACACAATCCGGTAGTACTGGGGATCAAAGAACCGCCGGTGCTCCGGCGAGCATCCCGCGCCTGGCCCCCCGTGAAGGAACAATACGGGTACACCTGTCGGATTGCCGCACTCCTCCCAATAAATGGTGTGGATATCGTCCACGGGTAGACGTCCCGTGCGGAACGGTTCGATTGAAGGGTAGAGGTCGCCGTTACGAGCCATCGCGCGTTTGCGCTCCTATCGAGTTGAGACCACGGTGGTGGCCCAGATTAGAGCGAACGCACGATGATGGAACGGTGCCCGGGAGGACGCCGCTGCGCGCGGCCCTACGGCCGCGTCATCGGTCAGATTTTCAGTCCCGCTCGCATCCTTTCATCATACCAGCGGTGGAAAAGATCGACCATGAACTCAGTGGCGCTCAAAGGTCCGGGCACGTACTCGGGACTGGCAGTGCCGCGCTGAGTCTCCGCAACGAAATGTGCATCCTGGATGTTCGTTGCGCCCCAGACCTGCGTCAGCTTCTCGACATCGTAATCCTTGCCCTCTTCCGCGTCGGCATGCACCAGCCACGTCGTCCGTACCAGCGTGCGCACCGGGTCGATGGGGAATACGGCAAAGGTCAGAATGTGATCGCTCAAAAAGTGAAACCAGGCGTTCGGCTGGGTATGCAGATGCAACGTGCCCAGGCGCCGCTCGGTGAATGAGCCGAGCAACTTCGTGCAAGCAACCCGGGTATCTACAGTCATGGACTCACCCGAGCCCTCGAGGACGAGCCGCTCGGTGCGAAAACCCGTGGGACGGCCATGAAGCTCTTCGAGTCGTTCCCATGGCACGCCGGCACGATTCCAACTCTCCAGCGCGAGCTGCCGCGACGTCTCGTAGCGGCGATAGACCTTGCGCTCTTCGTCGGACAACTCTTCCTCTTTGATGTCGCCCAGGAAGTGAAACAGCGAATTCAACAGCTCGGGATGGCCGCCACAATGGAAGCACTCACGGTTGTTCTCCATGGTGAGCTTCCAGTTGCCGAGCTCTATCAAGTCGGTCTGCTTGGCAACCTTGGTACGCGGCAGCTCGTGCTTGGCCAGGTAGGGAGTCACCCGCGCCGACAGGTCCTCGAAGTCATCGGGCGGATTTTCCGCCACACAAACGTACAGCAAGCCGGATAGATTGCGCAGGTGGACGGGCTTCAGACGCAGCCCCCGTGCCAGCTCGACATCGTTACCCGGGCCACAATCCACGACTTTGCCCGACTGGTCATACCCCCAGCGATGGTAGGGGCACACGATCTTCGAACCCACCACGCCGGAGTCCTGTTGCAGGATCCGCGAGCCACGGTGGCGACATGTGTTGTGGAAGGCGGCAATAGAGCCGTCGTCCTGGCGCAGGATGAAAATCGGATAGGGTCCGATCTGGTAAGCGCGGTAGTCGCCCGGCTCGGGGATTTCGGGCTCGCTGGCTACGAACAGCCAGTGGCGCGCGAAGATGTGGTCGAGGTCAGCCGCATAGACCCGCTCATCGCTGAAAAATGCACTCGGAAGCGCGAATCCCGGACGGCGGGAGTTGAGCAGCGAAGCCATGTAATGAGGCAGATTGTAGTCATCCATGGTCAGCAGCTTATTACACAGCCGCCGGTGGCAGCCAAGCCGAAAAACTGCATGCCCCTATAGAAAAAGTAGTGGCTCAGGCGCAGGCGACCGCGCTGCTCTCCAATAGGTCATTCAATGGCGCAGGACGGTGCAGGAGGTATCCCTGCGCGTAGTCGATACCCATGGAGCGCAATTTGGCCAGCACCTCGGGTCGGTCCACGAACTCGGCGACCGTTTTGACCCCGACGACCCGGGCGACTTCTGCGAAGCAGCGCACCGCAGCCTCATCCAGGGGATCGTCGACCACGTCACGAACGAACTGGCCGTCGATCTTCAGGTAATCCACCGGCAGCGTCTTCAGATAGCCGAACGAGGACGCTCCGGAGCCGAAGTCGTCCAGCGCGACCTGCACTCCCAGGGCGCGGATCTTTGTGATGAAGGCGGCAGCGTCGCCGAGGTTGGTGACTGCGGCAGTTTCAGTTATTTCGACGCATACCTGCTGGCAGATGCGCGGGCCGGCGTCGCGGAATGATTCGATGGCGTGCCGGTGAAAGGCCCGGTCGCCGATGGAATGACCCGACAGGTTGATAGACAGTGTCCGAATGGCGCGGGGATCCGGCAGTGCTTTCAGCCAGTCCAGGGCGTGCTCCATGACCCACTTGTCGATCCGGGAGGCCAGGTGGAAGCGCTCAGCAGCTGGCAGGAACGAACCCGGCGGCACCAGAACCCCATCATCCTGCACCATTCGCAGCAGGGCTTCGGCCCGGATACCGTGGGATTTCTTGCCCAGCTCCTCGATTCGCTGGGCATGCAACACAAACTGGTTCTGATCCAGGGCGTGCTCGATCCGCATCGCCCACTGCATGTCGCCCGCCCGCACCCGGATCGCGGTATCCGTGTCGAACCACAGATGAACGCGGTTGCGACCACCCTCTTTCGCGGCATAACAGGACGCATCGGCGGCCTGCATGATGGCAGCGGTGGTGGTCCATCGGTCATCAACAGGCACGAGCCCGATGCTCGCACCAACACGGAAACTACGTTCGTCGTGCACGAAACGAAAGCCTGCGATCGCATCACAGATCTGCTGCGCCACCCGCTGTGCCTGCTCGGCCGAGCAATGCTCCAGAATGATGGCGAATTCGTCGCCGCCCAGGCGCGCCAGCGTATCGCGCGTGCGGATGGCATCGGCAAACAGCTTGCCCACCTGTTGCAGCAGCTGATCGCCAATCGCATGACCGCACGAGTCGTTCACCAACTTGAACTGGTCGATGTCAATATACAACAACGCATGCTCGCTCCGATCCTCGCCCGCTTTCTGCAACACCCGTCGCAGCCGCGATTCGAATTCAGAACGATTCACCAGACCCGTCAACGCGTCGTGCGTCGCGTTGTAGTAAATCTCGCCCGAGGCCTCGCGCAGCTGTTGGACGGCCCGCCGCCCTTCCAGCGCCGCAGCCGCCGCCTGCGCGAGCTGTCGCAGGACGTCGAGTTGTTCGGGGGTCAGCTTGCGCGGCTTGCGATCGATGACACACAACGAGCCGACACAGGAGCCGTCCTCTAGACGGATCGGAGCACCGGCATAGAACCGAACTCCAGGGGAGCCGACCACCATCGGGTTGTCCACGAAGCGTGGATCGCGCAATGCATCCTGAACCTCCAACACCTCCTCCTGGAGGATGGTGTGGGCGCAGAACGCAGCGTCGCGGGATGTTTCAGTGACACCCGGCAGGCCGATGTTGGCCTTGAACCACTGCCGGCCCGTATCTACGAGGCTCAGCAGCGAAATCGGTGCACCCGCAACATAGGCTGCGGCGCGGACCAGCGCGTTGAATTGCGCCTCGGGCGCGCTGTCGAGGACGTCGAGCGCACGCAGGGAAGCCAGCCGGGATTGTTCGTTGTCAGGCTTCGGAGCCGTCAGCATTTCGAGATTTCCTTTCCCCAGCCCCAATTTTCGACTGCTGTCGGTGCAACCGCACTCGATTACGTCACATTGGCGAGGATCCACCGCCGACCCACCGTGCTGTCCAGCTCCCGTTTTGTCCGTCAGATTGACCCATAATAAATCGCACTGCGGAAGCCTTAAGATGTGCCCTGTAGGCAACAGGGGTGGATTTGATGAGTCAGGCGTCTTCCGGGGTTGATGCAGAGTTTCAGGGCGGTCCGCGGTCCGGAGCCCCGTTGCCGCCCGGGCCTTTGCTGGGTTTTGTTGTTGCAGTAGCGGCCATTGCCTTCATCTCACTGTTGACCTACCGGTCCCTGCGAACACGGTCAGTGGCCGCCGGCCGCGTCACGCACACGCTCCAGGTGATGGAGCAGCTGGAAACGATCCTCTCCCTGGCAAAGGATGCGGAAACCGGTCAACGGGGCTTTCTGATCACGGGTGAGGAGGCGTATCTGGAGCCCTTCGCCAATGCCAAGTCACAGCTGCCCGAGGGAATCCACGCCGCACACGACCTGGTCGAGAGCGATCCCGTGCAGGCGCAGCGGTTGGAAAATCTCGACCAGGCGGTCAAAGACAAGCTGGCCGTGCTGGATCAGACCATCTCTTTGCGGCGCAAAGGAGACACGGTCGGAGCGCTCAGCATTGTCCGCTCCGACCACGGCAAGGTCTTGATGGACCGCGTCCGCTCGCTGGTCACCACAATGAGTGCGGCTGAGCGCGCTGCCTTGGGCGAAAGGCAGGACGAGTGGCAGCACGCTGAGTTCATCTCTTCTGCCGTCACTTTTGGCGGCTCCACGCTTTTGCTTCTGCTCATTGGCGCAGCGGCAGTTCTCACCTCCCGTGACTACAGGGCGCGGCAGACACAGGTTTGGCTGCGCACCGGCCAGATGGCCTTCAGCCAGCGAATCCAGGGCGAGCAACGCCTGGAGCGGCTGGGCGAGCATGTATTGAGCTTCCTGGGTTCGTTTCTCGGCGCGTGCGTAGGCGCCCTGTACATTGCCGAGGGAGCGGGCGTATTCCGGCGATTTGCCGGCTACGCCGTGGCATCCGGTGCCGAGGGCGACCTGGTACGGGCGGGGGATGGACTGCTCGGACAAGCAGCAAAGGAGAACCGGCCGGTGCGCGTCCAGAACGTCCCCGAGGGGTACCTCCCGATTACGTCCGCCCTGGGTCATGGCACTGCGCGCGAGCTGCTGATCGCACCAGCCGCCGCTGATGGAACGGTTCACGCGATGGTCGAGCTCGGATTCCTTCGCGCCCTGCATGCGGAAGATATCGAGTTGCTCGACCGGGTGTCGGAAAGCCTCGCAGTGGCCATACGCGCTTCGAAGGATCGCACCCGACTCCAGGAGCTGTTGGAGGAAACCCAGCGGCAGGGCGAAGAGTTGCAGACCCAACAGGAGGAGCTGCGTGTCAGCAACGAGGAGCTGGAGGTCCAGTCCCGCTCACTGAAAGAGTCCCAGGCGCAGCTCGAATCGCAGCAGGCCGAGCTCGAGCAGACCAACTCACAGCTCGAGGAGCAGGCACAGTTGCTGGAGCATCAGCGCGATGAGCTGACGCAGGCCCAGGCTGTGCTCACAGAAAAGGCTGCCGACCTCGAGCGCGCCAATCAGTACAAGAGCGAGTTCCTGGCCAACATGAGCCACGAGTTGCGCACGCCGCTGAACTCGTCGCTGATTCTCGCGAAAATCCTCGCCGACAATCGCACCGGCAATCTCACTGCCGAGCAGATCAAATTCGCGCAGACGATCTCGTCCGCCGGCAACGATCTGCTGGCCATCATCAACGACATCCTCGATCTGTCAAAGATCGAATCGGGCAAAGTCGAGTTGGCTCCGGAGACCGTCGTCGTGGCGCGGATCATGGATGACCTCGTGCGCACCTTTCAGCCGGTGGCCCAGAACAAAGGACTCGGGTTTGGTGTCACGGTGGCGCCGACCGCGCCCGAGCGGATCGAAACCGATGCGCAACGGGTGGGACAGATTCTCAAGAACCTCATTTCCAACGGGTTGAAGTTCACCGCAGCCGGTGAAGTGTCATTGAAGGTCTCTCCAGGTACGAACAACACAGTGCGCTTCGACGTGCACGACACGGGAATCGGCATCTCCGATCACCAGCGCGAGATTATTTTCGACGCCTTCAGACAGGCCGATGGCAGCACTCATCGCAAGTACGGCGGGACGGGGCTGGGCCTGACTATCTCGCGGGACCTGGCGCGCCTACTGGGCGGCGACATCACTGTTGCCAGCACGCCTGGGGCCGGCAGCACCTTCACCCTGACACTGCCGTTGGTGTATGCACCCAACGCCGAAGCGCGCGTGACTCCAATCGTACCTGCACCGGTTGTACCCAAGCGGCCGGCGCCCGTACCAACGCAACGAGCGGTCGAGGACGACTCCAATCGGCTCAAATCCGACTCCCGGTTGATTCTGATCGTGGAGGACGATCTGCCGTTCGCCACCATTTTGCGTGACATGGCGCATGAGCTGGGCTTCCAATGCATCGTGACCCACACCGCCAGCGACGCGCTGGCCGCCGTTGCAACCTATCGGCCGAAAGCCATCCTGCTCGACATGAATCTGCCCGACTATTCCGGGCTCGGCGTGCTGGACCAGCTCAAGCGCAACCCGCAGATGCGCCACATTCCCGTCCACGTCATATCTGTCGCCGACTACTCGCAAGAGGCCCTCGCCATGGGTGCGGTGGGCTACGCCATGAAGCCGGTGAATCGCGAGCAGTTGGCAGAAGCGCTGCAGCGACTGGAAGCGAAATTCTCTCAAGGGGTCCGGAACGTACTCGTCGTCGAAGATGACGAGCGCCAGCGCGAGAGCATTTGCCAGTTGCTGCAGAACGACGACGTGAAGATCACTGCGGTACGCAACGCAGCAGATGCGCTCGCCCGTCTTCGTGAGGCCACGTTCGATTGCATGGTCATGGATTTCAACCTTCCGGATTTCAGCGGGTACGAGCTGCTGCAGAAGATGGCGCAGGCGGATGAAGTTTCATTCCCACCCGTCATCGTCTACACCGGCCGCTCGCTGACCGGCGACGAGGAACAACGCCTGCGGCGTTTCTCGAAGTCCATCATCATCAAAGACGCCCGATCGCCTGAGCGATTGCTCGACGAAGTCACACTGTTCCTCCACCAGGTTGAAGCAACGCTGCCGGCCGAGCGCCAGCGGATGTTGCAGGTGGCACGTGACCGTGACGCCGCGCTCGAGGGGCGTCGCATTTTGGTAGTGGAGGATGACGTTCGCAACATCTTCGCGTTGTCGAGCCTGTTGGAACCAAAAGGGGCGGCAATAGAGATTGCACGCAACGGCCGTGAAGCCATTGAGACACTGACCCGCAACCCGAATATCGATCTCGTCCTGATGGACATCATGATGCCGGAGATGGACGGGATCACCGCCATGCGCGAAATCCGCAAACGGCCGCAGTGGAAGAAGCTGCCCATCATTGCCCTCACAGCCAAAGCGATGCGCGACGACCAGGAGAAGTGCCTGGCTGCCGGTGCCAACGACTACATCGCAAAGCCACTGGATGTCGAGAAGCTGATGTCACTGGTACGCGTCTGGATGCCGAAGTAGCGCCCGTGAGCGTCGCCGATGTCGATATCGAGCTGCATCTGTTGATTGATGCCATCTACCTGAAGTATCACTACGATTTCAGGCGGTACGCGCCTGCGTCACTGAAGCGGCGGCTCACGGCGGCGATGGTCCGTTTCAGCTGCGAGACCTTTTCCGAGCTGCAGAGCAAGGTCCTGCACGATCCTGCGATGTTTCCGGCGTTGCTGGATTTCCTCACCGTGCCGGTCAGCGAGATGTTCCGCGACCCGAATTACTTCCGGTCGCTGCGCGAAACGGTCGTACCGGTCCTGCGGACCTACCCTTCACTGAAGATCTGGGTGGCCGGCTGCAGCACCGGCGAAGAGGTCTATTCGCTCGCCATCCTGTTGCGCGAGGAGGGATTGCTGAAACGCAGCCTGATCTACGCCACCGACATCAACCCGCACGTGTTGCAGAAAGCCACTGCCGGTGTGTACGACGTGGACCGAATCGCAGGCTTTACGGAGTCGCATCGCAAGTCCGGCGGCAACTCTTCACTGTCCGATTACTACACGGCCGCATACGGCCGCGCGGTGTTCGACAAATCGCTGCGCGAGCACATTGTCTTTTCAGATCACAGCCTCGCCACCGACAGCGTGTTCGCCGAAGTGCAGCTGGTTTCCTGCCGCAATGTGCTCATCTACTTCAACCGCGACCTGCAGGATCGGGCGGTCGGCTTGTTTCGGGACGCGCTGTGCCGCAAGGGATTCTTAGGCATCGGGTCCAAGGAGTCGCTGCGCTTCTCGGCACACCACGACTCGTTCAACGAGCTGGTACGGGAATATCGGATCTACCAGAAGCGAGACTTCGTATGATTGCGCCCGAGACCCTGCAGGGCCGAATCGAGGCCATCGTCATCGGGGCGTCCGCCGGCGGGGTGGAAGCCCTATCCGTGATCCTGCCCCTCCTCCCCGCGACCTTTCGCCCCTCCCTGCTCATCGTCCTGCACCTGCCCCGCGAGCGCCCGAGCCTGCTGGTGGAAATCTACGAGAAGCGCTGCGCGCTGCCGATTCGGGAGGCCGATGACAAGGAGCCGGTCGAGCCGGGGACGGTGTATTTCGCCCCACCGGACTACCACATGCTGGTGGAAAAAAGCCGGCAAATAGCCCTCTCAACGGATGAGCCGGTGCATTTCTCGCGTCCTTCCGTGGACGTCCTGTTCGAATCCGCGGCCGACGTGTACGGCAAGCGCCTGCTCGGGGTAATCCTAACAGGCGCCAACGAGGATGGCGCCGCGGGTCTGCACGCGATCCACCGGGCTGGTGGTGTTACCGTGGTTCAACAGCCGGACAGCGCGAAAGTACCCCTCATGGTAGTGTCCGCGCTGCAGCGCAACCCGGCGGACTTTGTATTGTCGCTGCCCGAAATTGCGCAGCTGCTGTGCGGGCTGGCCTGAGCACGCGCCCGCTCCCAAGACCTCAAATGGAGAACTCAGTGAAGTGCCTGCTCGTCGATGATCTGGAGGAAAACCTGCTGGCGCTGTCCGCGTTGCTGCAGCGGCCGGACCTGGAGATTCTCACCGCCCAGTCCGGTTCGGAAGCGCTGGAGCTGCTGCTCGTGCACGATGTTGCCCTCGCCTTTCTCGACGTGCAGATGCCGGAAATGGATGGTTTCGAGCTGGCCGAGCTGATGCGCGGCAGCGAACGGACCCGGCAGGTTCCCATCATTTTCGTGACCGCCGGCGCCCGCGACCAGCACCGGCTCTTCAAGGGCTACGAGAGCGGCGCCGTCGACTTTCTCTTCAAGCCGATCGAGCCCCACATCCTGCAGAACAAGGCAGACGTGTTCTTCCAACTGCACCGGCACAAACAACAGTTGGCCCGGGAGCTGCGGGAGAAGACCGAGACGCTGCGGCTGAATGAGATGCTGACGGCCGTGTTGAGCCACGACCTGCGCAGCCCCCTGAATGCGGTCCTGACCTCGGCGGTCCTCATCCAGCGCCGCTCCACCGAGCAGGCTGTGAAGGACACCGCGGGCCGGATCCTCTCGAGTGGCAAACGCATGAGCCGCATGATCGAGGACATGCTCGACATGGCGCGTGCGCGGCTAGCAGGGGGCATTCCTCTCAAACGCGAGCGAGCGGACCTCGGCGCGCTGGTGGCTCGCGTGGTGGGCGAAATCCAGGCCACCTATCCGGAGCGCCAGATCGATGTTCAGCAGTCCGGTGATCTCAACGGCAACTGGGATGGCGAGCGGCTGGCCCAGGTTGTATCAAACTTGTTGGGGAATGCGCTTCAACATGGTGACGACAGCGATGCCGTCGAGGTCAAAGTCGATGGGACACGGCCCGAGGCCGTGGTAGTCACGGTGGAGAACTCCGGAACCATCCCCCCTGACCTGCTGCCGCAGCTCTTTGATCCCTTCAGAGGCGCTCAGCGGCAGACAGGCCGTACCGAAGGACTCGGCCTGGGTCTGTACATCGTGCAACAAATCGTCCTGGCGCACGGTGGTCACGTCGAGGTCAAATCCGGCGAAAACAACCGGACAACCTTCGCCGTCAGAATTCCGCGCTAAGCGCGTTTTTTGAGGCCCTCCAACACGTTTGCGAAGCGATGTATTTCGGCAAACGTGTTGTAGTGCACGAGTGAAACACGAACCATACCGGTCTCTTTCGCCAGCCCCATCCGCTTCATCAGCCGCGGCGCGTACATGTGGCCGTCGCGGATGCCGATGCCGGCGTGCGCCGCAGTCTCGGTCACTTCCTGCGGCAGGATCCCGGGCATGTTGAAACAGATTGTGGGTACGCGTTCAGCGATTCGCTCGTCGGCGTCGATGCCGTAGATGTGCGCGCCGTTCTCTTTCAGCACACGGAGCAGCTCCAGGGACAGACTCTGCTCGTAGACGCGGATCGCATTCATTGCAACACGAGTGTCTTCACCTAAGGAAGCCCCGGTCCTGCCTGCAAGCGCCCGCCCCACCTGTGCCAGGTAGTTGACGGCCGCATCCATACCCGCGACGTTCTCATAAATAAACGTGCCCGCCTCGATCTTTCCCGGCGGCTCGTCCGGAATGAAGTCTTCACGGAAGGTGGGCAACGCCATCAGAAGATCATAGCGGCCCCACATGAACCCCATATGCGGCGCGAAAATCTTGTATCCCGAACACACGAGGTAGTCACAGTCGAAAGCCTGGACGTCGATCTGGCCGTGCGGGCCGTAATGCACGCTGTCGAGAAAAATCTCAGCGCCCGCGGCATGTGCAGCATCGGCGGCAGCACGCACATCCACAATCGAACCCAACGCATTGGATGTCAGAGTACATGCGACCAGCCTCGTGCGGGAGGTCAGCAACGGTTTCAGATCGTCGACGTGCAGGCAGCCGTCGTCACGCATCTTCCACCAGACAAACTTCGCACCCATTCTCTCGAGCACCAGCCAGGTCGCAACGTTTGCTTCGTGATCGAGGTCAGTGATGATGATCTCGTTGCGCTCTGCCAGGGTCTGTCCGACTGCCAGACTGATGAGGCGGATGAAGGAAGTCGCATTCATGCCGAAGGCAATTTCTTCGGGGCGCCGCGCGTTGACAAAAGCAGCCACGCTGGCGCGTGAGCGTGCAATCGTGGCATCGACCGCCATGCTCTGGGGGTAACGGCCGCCGCGCTGCACGTTATGATCAATCAGGTGGAAGTTGACCGCATCCAACACCATCTGTGGCACCTGGGCGCCGGCGGCGTTGTCGAAGAAGATGGAGCTGCCGGCATGTTTCAATGCAGGGAATTGCTCGCGCAGTGTTTCCGCGGGGAAGGCTGCCAGCCGTGCGTTCATCATCGTTCTCCGCTGCAATCCTTGGGTTTCGGACGATGATACTGGACCGCTCAACGGGGTCCCCCGAGAAATTAGGCCGGAAGTACTAGACCCCGGCGCAGCCGGCCCAAGTTCGTCCATTCAGAAGGCCGCGCTTTTTGCCGGCGGTCGAGCCTGATGTCCGCGGAAATTGCCGCAGGCTGCGCGCCCCGGGCAATTTGCGCCAAATTAACTAGCGAAACTCGGCCCGGTGACCCAGAAGCGCCTGGACGATTGTCTCCACGTCCTTCTCGGAGTTGTAGAAGTGAAAGGTGGCCCGCAGGTTGTCATCCCGGAATGACGTCACGATATCCTGCTGCGTCAGCCTGCCGAACAACTGCGCAACCTGCTTCGCCCGAACACAGATCATCGGCCCATGTTGCTCGTCGGCACGCGGAGTGATGCTCGGCCAGTCGATCTCCTCCAGCCGGTCCATATACAACCGTGTGAGGTACTTGACCCGCTCCTCGATTGCGTCCGTCCCGACCTCGAGAATGATCTTCAAGCCCGCCTCCACGGCGTAGCAATTGACCACGGCGGGAGTTCCGGCCTCGAACCGCCGAGCCGTCGCCGAGGGGCGGTTCGCGGTGATATCCATCGCCGTGATGTTTGCCTGGGCGAACCAACCTGAGTTGGTGGGTGTCAGCTCAGGAATCAACTCGTTGCGGACATAGAGGAATCCCAGGCCCGCGGTCCCGAGCAGGTACTTCAGCATTCCGCCGACGGCAAAGTCGACGTCGAGCTTTTTCACATCGACCGTCATGGCACCGACGGCCTGGTAGCAATCCAGCATGACCTTCGCGCCTTTGGCGTGCGCGAGCTTCACGATCCCGGGAATGTCGAGCTTCGCCCCGTTGCGGAAGCAAACCTGAGTCACCGCAACGACTTGCGTCTCCTCATCGATGGCCTTCTCGAAGTGCTCCAGCGGGATGTAGCCGTCGGCCGCTCGTGGGACGTGGACTACCCGGGCACCGCGCAGCTCCTGCGCGTGCCAGATCTGAGCGTTAGTGGGAAATTCGAAGTCGCTGATGACCACCTTGTTGCGACGCCCTTTAAAATCAAACGCGCTGGCGAGCGCATTGATCCCGGCCGACGCTGAGGCAGTCACCGCGATCTCATCGGGCGCAGCGCGCAGCACCTGCGCCATCAAAGACCGCACCGCCTCATTCTTCATCACCCACACGTCCCAGTTCGCCCCCACCAGCAACCGGTCATCCATGTAGTTGTTGATCGCCTCCTTCACACTGTCCGCCAGTGCGCAGTAGGAGCCGCTGTTCAGGTAGGTCTTGCGCTCCAGGACCGGGAAGCGGCTACGTAGCGCTTGAAAGTTTTGCATGATGTCTGTGCGTTCTCGCCCAAATGAAATACGCCGCCGATATCAGCAGCATCCAGGGAACCCCCACTTCCCAGGACACCCTGTAGTCCTCATCCCACCCCATGGTGATGAGCACCGCCGCCAGTATCAACAGTCCGAAGTACTGCATCCAGGGAAACAGCGGCATGCGCACCGGCAACGTCTTCGGATCGTGATGCCGGCGGAAGCTCAAATGACTGATGAGGATCATCATCCACACCACGATGGCGGCAAACAGTGCAACCCCAAGCAGATAGTTATAGGCATACGGCGTGAGGATGGAGACGGCCGCTGCGACCAGGATACAGGCGCCTGAGGTGAGGATGGCGGCCACCGGGCTGCCGTTCTTGCTCAGCCTGCCCAGAAACTGCGGGGCATACCGCCCGCGCGACAGCGAGAACAACATCCGGGAGCACAGGTACACGTTGGTGTTCATGCTCGACAACGCCGCGCTGATCACCACAAAGTTCATGATCCCGGCGGCATGCCGCACGCCTGAATGTGCGAACACACTGACAAAAGGACTCTGCGCGACTACTTTGACGCCCGTCGCCGTCCACGGAACAGTCGTGACAATGATCGTCAGCGCCAGTATGTAGAAGGCAAACAGCCGGAACACCATGGTGCGCAAAGCAGCGGGTATGGCGACCTCGGGGTTCTGTGCCTCACCGGAAGTGACGGCAATCACCTCGATGCCATTGAACGAGAAAATCCCGACAATGACTGCCATCCACACACCACTGAAACCGTTCGGCAGGAACCCGCCCGGCAGGCCCGTCAGGTTGTGAAAGCCGGTGGCGGGCAGGCCCAGCCCGAAAATGCTCGCCGCGCCCAGGATGATAAACAACACGATCGCGGTCACCTTGATGATCGCGAACCAGAATTCCACCGTCCCGAAGTTGTTGACGGAGCGGGAGTTGAAATACAGCAGGATCACGCAAAAGCCCAGAGACCACATCCACACGGGCACGTCCGGGAACCAGAACGTCATGTAGAGGCCTGCGGCGACCGCCTCCCCGCCGATCGCAATGACCTGGGAGATCCAGTAGGTATAGCGCACGACAAACCCGGCCCAGGGGTTCAGATAGGTCTCGGCATAGGTGCCGAAGGAGCCCGCCGTCGGATGGACCACCGCCATCTCGGACAGGCTGAACACCATAACCAGCGCGACACACCCCGCCAGGGCATAGCTGAGAATGACGGCAGGACCTGCCGAGCCGATCGCAATGCCGCTGCCCATGAACAGCCCGGTCCCAATGGCGCCCCCGAGGCCGATCATGACGATCTGTGCCTTCGAAAGCCCGCGGTGCAGGCCGCCTTCGCGTTCGCTGATTGAGGTTACATTCATAAATATCCGGACCTGCACCCGGGCATCGGTCGCGAGTTCCGCGTTCGCGGCCGAGCCGAGTACAGGCCGGATGTCGACAAGGTACTAGAACTTGCGGGTCACTGTTACCCCGATCGTGCGCGGCTGCACGGTCAGCAGGGCATGCGGGTCCTGCGTGGAGTTGATTGCCGAAACTTCGGCACGCCGGTCCGCAATGTTGCGGGCGAACGCAGTCACACTCCAGGGACCATTGATTACACCGGCCCGCAATCCGACCAGCGTGTAGGCAGGCAGCTCGATATTGAATGAGTTGGAAGCAAAGTAGGCATTCACGAAGTCGCGGTACGTCAGGTCCGCCGCCAGCATTCCCTGCCAGTCACCGTAAACGGGCCGGGTGTAGTTCACGCCAGCGCTGAACTGGTACTTTGGAACGTTCGGAATCGCATCGCCCGTCAGGCCCAGTGTCGGATTGTTTGTGTACTCTTCCGCGCTCGCGCCGCGTGCCAGAAATGCGTCCTGGTAGGAGCCTGCAAAAGTGACTGTCAGGTAATCGATGGGCCGCGTCGTGAATTCAAACTCCACGCCCTTGATGTGCGCCGTACCGGCATTTTGCTGGAAGACAAACGCCTGGTCGGCGGTGTTCTCCTGCACCTGTATGTTGTCCCAGCGGATGAAATAGGCATCCAGCTGGTAGTCGAACCGCCCTCCCAGCAGGCGCCCTTTGGTGCCCAGCTCAAAGTTGATGAGCGAATCCGGCGCATACGAGATCGGGATGGGCTCAAACGGCTCGCTGACCGCATTCAGGCCGCCGCTGCGGAAGCCCGTGGACACGGTTTCGTAAGCCAACAGCGCATCGCTGAACTTGTAGCTGATGTTCTCGCGCCAGGTGACCTTGTTGAAGGTCTGCTCCGGATCGGCGATCGGCACGAGATTCGGCGCATCCGCCGGGAATCCGCCGAACGGGTGGGTCTGAGTCTGTACGCCGTTCAGGGTTTCGGTGAAGTACCTGGCGCCGACGGTAGCCGTCAAAGCGTCAGTGGCCTTGTACGTGGCCTCGCCGAATCCGGCCCATTGAGTGGTATTGCGGGAATCCGTGCGCCCGAAGAACGAGTTGCCGTTGTCGCTCAGCGCGTCGTTGGATGAGCTGAACACGCCGACGGGGAAGCCTTGATCGTTCACGGTGAGAACCTGGACCGCCAGGTCCTGAGTCTCCTTCTCCCGGTAACCGCCGATGACAAAGTTGACGGGAAAGTCGAAGGCACTGGCGTAACGCAGCTCACTCGAGTTGACCTTGCGGTCGCGCGGCTCCAGCGTCTCACCGGGAATGGGCACGCCGAAATGGATCAGGATGGGCGTGGAGTCGAAGGTGAAGTTGGTGCGGCGATTGAACTGGTTGCTGGTGGCCGTGATCGTGCCCACGTGGGTGTCATAAGCCGCAGTGAACCCGAACACCTGCAGATTGTCGCTCCAGGGGCTGCGAGTGACGTCGGTGTTGCACAGGTCGCAGCCATTGATCGGTTTGATCGGGTCGCCCGCGAAAGCCGCTACGCCGGGCGGCGTCCAGCGCGAGGAGCCGTCGGAAGTCTCGGCCTGGGACGTGAAGTTGGCATCGATCGTCAGGTCTTCGAACGGCTTGTAACGAAGCTCCACCCGCGCGCCGCCGACTTCATCATCATTGACACCGCGCACCAGGCCGATGGTTCCCACCCGGGTCTGGTCGATATAGCCGGAATCGTACTGCTTCCAGCCCACTACCCGCATCGACAACATTCCCGGCAGGATGGGCAGGTTGATCGCGCCGTTGAAATTGTAGTTGCCGTTCGGGGTATGCGAGGTGCTGGAGCCCTCAGCCGTGACGTAGCCGCCGAAATCGTTCATATCCGGGAGCTTGGGAATGAAGCGGATCGTGCCGCTCATGGAGCTCGCGCCGTACAAAGTACCCTGCGGGCCGCGGAGAACTTCCACGCGGTCCAGGTCGTACAGGCGGATATCGGACTCGAAGCCACCGCCGTCATCTGCGTTTGAACCGCTGATGACCGCTTCCCCGTAGTAGATACCGGTCGTCGCCGCACCGGCGGAGTTGATGCCGCGAATGACGTATTTTTTGTCGCCAGGCCCCAGATCCTGGATCGACAGTCCGGGGATGGCGCCGGCAATGTCCATGATGCCGGAAGCACCGGAGCGCTGCAGGGCATCTCCGGAGATCGCCTGGATGGAGACCGGTGTATCCAACACCTTGGTGGCGGTGAGCTTGCTCGCCGTGACCGTGACCTCCTCGAGCCCCGAGCTGTCATCAGCGGCAGCCGCCGTGGCGGCGTACATGATGCCGGCAAGAGTAATTACAACGGTCTGTGAGCCTTTTTTAGTCATAATAATTGATGCTCGGATTGTCGCCAGGGCAAATGACACCGACGACATCGATGCCGTCTGCGGATGTTGCCTCGAGTGAATGAAGCTGCTTGCGCGGTAGGAAAATGACATCCCCTGCCCTCACCCGCGCCTTCTTATCTTCCGTCCACATATATCCCTCGCCGGACAACACGATGATCGCTTCTTCGTAGAGGTGGCGATGCGGCGCGGCCTTGGAGGGCGGTATGTGACCGATGAATTGCGTGATGACGTTGGATCCGATCCGCTTGTCTACCAGGACCTGGAAGTAGCGTGGACCCATCGCAGTGCGCTGTTCCGAATCGACCGGGACGACCCGTTCGGCAAACTGCGCATCAAAGTTGGTGGGCATCTCATCCATCCAGCTGATCTCGCCCAGTGGGCAGGCAAGGACAAACACCTTGAGCGTTTGTCCCGCCTCAGCGGTGAGTTGGATTGCTTCCGACGGACGGATGTAGACACCGTCTGTTGCTTTCACCGGCATCGTGCGGCCGGCGATCGTGACAGTGCCGGAGCCCGCGCCGATGAACAGGATCACGTCGCGGGAGCCCAGGCTCATGACGGGCGAAGGCTCCCCTGACACTTCCATCAGGAGCTGCGTCTGATACAGGGACCCCATTTCGGCGGAGACCATATAGCAGTAGCGCAACGAGCCTCGGGTTTGCATTGCAGCAAGATCCGAAGAAAACACGTAACACGTGCCGTTCAACAGGGCACGGGGACCATCGCGTTGAGTGACAACCGGGATATTTCTATTTTCCGGACTGAGCGGATCGTCCAGCGGCGAGCCGCCGGGAAGGTTCGTATGGGCCCCGTCACAGAAGGGGCCATTTTGTGTATGTTTGCAGCCACAAAAGAGCAGCTCATCGTCCCGGGTGGCCTTGAACTCCATGGGACTGAAGTCGGTACCCTTATGCGAGCCGTCGCAAAATGGCTGTTTCGCGGAACGTCCGCAGCTGCACCAAAAATACGTCCGGCCTGCTTTGACATTCACCAAACAGGGTTTCGGGCGCGCAACAACTGGGGTGCTCATCGAGGGGTACTCTCCCGAACGGCGGAAAGCTTGTACAGACCCGCTTTAGGCTGGCTGGCCTAATCTGCCCGCTTTTGGACGGGCTGCCCACAGTTAGAGCGGAGCGGGCAGGTTGCGATGCCCAACGTCAGACGGCGACGTGGGCGGCTTCGGCTTCGGCAGTCGCCTGAGCGGCGAGACGCTCGATCGTGTGATAGGACTCCTGAGTGAGCTGCTGAAGATCAGCACAGAGGTAAGGACGCAACACTTCGAGCGTCTCTCTATACCCCTCCAGCATCGCCTCCACCGTGACCTCGCGGTCATGGTAGTCCATGTAGTTCAGCCAGTTCTCATTCACGATCCAGGTGACATCAATAATGGAGCGCAGCCGCTTCGGATCGGGAGGAAAGCGCATCAGGCCGCAGGCCTGCAACGCCAACATGAATTTCTCCAGGTCGCGTAGTCGACGCTCGCGGTTGTCGGCGTAACGCTTGCGCAACTGCGGGTCCTGACGCAACAGATCCGCCATCTCCCGGTAGAAGAACCGGTACTTCAGAATGAGCTGCAACTGGCGGACGAACATGGTCGCCATGTGCTCCAGGGTCGGTGCCAGGTGATCGCGGTACCAACCCGAATCCATCTCACCAATCGCCTGTTGGAAAACCGCGCAGATGATCTCCTGCTTGTTGCGGAAGTGATATTGCAGGTTGCCCTTGCTGATGCCACAGCGTTCGGCAATGCGATTGGAGGACACCGCAGCACTGCCATGCTCGTTGAAGAGCTCCAGGGCCGCCTGCAGAATTCGAAACTGCGTGGCGCGTGTAGCCATGCGGCATTCTCCCTGCGGGGTGGGGAGCCGCGCAAGCGCCAGTATGATATGTTTAGATCTAAACTATTTGGAGCAGTTGTGCTGAATCCTGTTGATCTTTTTGACGTCAGCGGCGCACTCACCGAAGAAGAGCGCATGGTGCAGGACTCCGTCGCACGCCTGGTGGACGAAAAAGTCCTGCCCATCATCCAGAAGTGCTTCGAGGAGCATCGCTTCCCCCAGGAGCTCGTTCCCGAGCTGGCCGCTTTGGGCCTGCTGGGCTCCTCCCTCGAAGGCTATGGGT
>JAXDQF010000111.1:0-4597 GCA_034668025.1 Gammaproteobacteria bacterium
ACAAAGCTGGCTTGCGCGTCACGCGCTCAAAACAACTCGATCGGGTCAACATCCAACGCCCAACGTACTCGCCGCGCGCTTTGCAACTGCTCAACTTCGGGCAGCCACGCCTCGAGGAAGCGATGTAGAGCGCTGCGCTCCGCGCTCTCAACCAACAACTGCGCATGATGGCGCCCGGCCCGTTTGGCCATCGCCGCTGGAACCGGGCCAAGCAACTTGACGTTGCGAGGCGGCTTGGCAAGCTTGCGCGCCTCTGTCAGAAATTCCAACGCGGCCGCCGCTGTAGTCGCTGAATCGCGTACCGCGGCCAGCCGGCTGAACGGCGGCCATGCCGCCTGCGCGCGTTCTTCCAGCGCGGCTCGTGCAAATCCATCGTAGCCTTCCGTCAGCAGACTCAATAGCAGCGGGTGCCCCGGAAATTCCGTCTGGACCAGTACCTCGCCCGGGCGCGTTCCACGACCGGCGCGACCCGCAACCTGCACGATCGTCTGCGCAAGCCGTTCCGGCGCGCGGAAATCGGTGCTGAATAAACCCTGGTCGGCGTTCAAAACAACAACGAGCGTGACGTTCGGAAAATCGTGTCCCTTCGTCACCATTTGCGTCCCAACCAGGATACGCGCTTCACCCGAAGCCATGCGACGCATCGCTTCTTCCATGTCACCGCGCTTTCGGACTACGTCGCGATCCAACCTGACCAGGGACACGTTGGGAAACAAGGTGGCCATTGTTTCCTCGATGCGCTCGGTTCCTTGGCCAACAGGCTTGACGGCAAAGCCGCACTGAGGACATCGCGTAGGTAGCGGGCCGTCTGCGCCACAGTGATGACACCTGAGTCGGCCGGCAGTCATGTGCACGGTCATTCGTGCGTCACACTCGCTGCAAGGCGCTACCCATCCACAGGCCGTGCAGAGCAGAGTTGGCGCGTAACCGCGCCGATTCAGGAATACGAGTATCTGTCCGTCTTCCTTGATGTGTCGTTCCATCGCCTGGACAGCGGGAGTCGATATCCCTGCGTGAACGGCATGTGCTCGCAGGTCAACGAGCGCCATCCGCGGTGGCGCTGCCTGGTCTGAACGTCTTGGTAACGTCAGTCGGACATAGCGGTTGGTTGTTACGTTGTTCAGGGTCTCGAGCGCGGGGGTTGCGGATCCAAGCATTACTGGAACATCTGCCCGCTGCGCACGAACGACGGCAAGATCACGCGCCGAATAGCGAAACCCGCCCTCGTGCTGCTTGAACGACGAGTCGTGTTCCTCATCGACGATGATGATCCCCAAGTCGGGCACGGGGGAGAACACAGCCGAGCGCGTTCCGAGAACAATTTTCGCGCGGCCGCTGAATGCTTCCCGCCAAGCGAGAAGCCTCTCGTGGTCAGTTAACGCGGAATGCAACACCGCCATTGGTACGGCGAATCGCTCCCGAAATCGACCCACGAGCTGAGGTGTTAGACCTATCTCGGGCACCAATACCAGGGCGCGACGCCCGTGGGCCAGCACTCGTTCGACTAGGCGTAGATAGACCTCGGTTTTTCCGCTACCGGTCACTCCGTGAAGGACAAACGTGCCGTAGCGATTGAGAGCGTCGCCGACGACTTCGACGGCCTTTCTCTGTTCCTCGGAAAGAGGGGGGCCGTCTGTTTGTGCAGAGGTGGGGGTATCCACCGTCGCCGGCTCAATGTCCATGGAGCCGATCCACCCCCGAGCGACGAGCTGGCGGGCCGCTTCGCGCCAGTTTGGTAGTTGCTCGGTCAAGGCGTCGGCCGTCGCGGCTTCGTTGGTAACGAGGAATTCGAGGAGCTTGCGCTGCTTTGGTGCGCGCTTCGGCTCGCCTTGTTGATGCGCGTCGTGGCCAGCGGCGGTCACGCTCCATCGCTCCTCGGTGGTCGAGGTGCTGGCACCGAGCCGCAGCGCCTTGGGCAGGGCGGCTGAAATCACCTCGCCCAGGGGGTGGTGGTAGTACTCGGCAGCCCAGCGAAGCAACCCCACAGCCGCCGGGTCCAGGATGGGCCGGGGGTCCAGGACCTCCAGGATGTGCTTGAGGCGCTCCGCCGGCAGATCAGAAGTGTCGGCGATTTCCATGACCACGCCGATGAGACGTTGCCGGCCGAAGGGGACCCGCACGCGGGTACCCGGCTGAATCGCACCAGCTATCGGTGTGGGCGTCGCGGCACCAGGCTCGGAGCCAGCGGCTCTCATTGGCAGCGCAAGCGCCAAACCGGGCTCCACGGGCGCCAAATAATCAAAAAGCCGTCGCAAAGGCATGTCGAGCGCGACGCGAAAGACCTGGGGTCCGGTCATGGGGTACTATGAATCAATGGTTTACGCTTCGCGGGCCGAGTCAACCAGGTCCGGCGCACGCGCGTTATACATCCCATGTCTGGGTTTGCTACGCTCGCGCCGCCTTATAGCATGCCGTCCGCATCACACGGCGACGTGGAACTGTCGGATTCGACTACAAATAGCCAATCGCGTGCGCTGAACCAGTTTCTGGCCGGCGTCGAATTGAAGGCATTCAAGATCGCACAGGCGGCGCTGCGTCATGAGGATGATGCCCTCGACGCCGTCCAGGATGCGATGTTGCAGCTTGCGCGTGCCTATTCCGAGCGGCCGGCCGAAGAGTGGAAGCCGCTGTTCTACCGGATCCTCGAAAACCGTATCCGGGACATGCAGCGGCGCCGCACGGTGCGCGGTCGCGTGATGTCCTGGCTGCCGTTCCGGGGCAACGACGAAGACGACGAGGAGCAGGACCCGATTGCCCAGGCGCCGAGCTTCGACCCTCAGCCGCCCCGTAGGCTCGAGATATCCGAAACCATGGATGCGCTCGAGAAAGCGCTCGAGTTGCTGCCTCGCCGCCAGCAGCAGGTGTTCATGCTTCGGACCCTGGAGGGTCTGGATGTAGCGGAGACTGCGACGGCGATGGGTTGCTCCGAAGGCAGCGTCAAGACACATTACTTCCGCGCGTTGCAGTCGCTCCGCGCGCAACTTGGAGATTTCTGGACATGAGTCCGCCCGCCCCAGTGGGCCACGAAACGCCCGGCGAATTCGAGCAACATGCACGCGCACTGCTCGAACAGAGCGTACAGCGCGTCGACGGCCGAATCCGTTCGCGCCTGAACCAGGCGCGACACGCCGCCATTGAGGACGCGTCGCGACGCCCCTCACTGCTGCGTCGTTTCACATTGATGCCGGCGGTGAGTGCCGTGGCAGCTGCGGTGCTGGTTGCGTTTGTCCTGTGGCCGCACTCTCACTCGGGCGATCCACTTGTCGCCGAAGGCGGCGGCCGCGCGGGTGTCGAGGATCTGGATTTACTGGCAGACAGTGATGCGCTCGACCTCGTCTCCGACGAGTCGACCGATACCGGGCAGTTTTACGAGTGGGCGGTGGATCAAGCGGATTCGAATGAGGCGAGCAGCACCGGTGCCTAGACAAGCTCCCGGCAGTGGCATCGGCCTGCTGGTGGCACTGTCAGCGCTCGCACTCGTGTGTAACACCGCGGCTGCACAGGACCAAAAAAAGGCGGAATCAACGACGGACGCCGATCTGCTGGAGTTTCTGGGTAGCGTTGACTCTGGAGCGGATTCACAAGCAGCTGCGGACGATGGAAGTTGGATTGATTACCTGGCGCAGACGGACATCGGTAAGGTCGCAAAGGCGGCTGACCCGAATGACGCTGCAAGCAAGCAATCCGCGACGGGAGCACAGCCTCCTGCGTCCGGAGACAAAAAAAATGACTAAGGGGTCTTCACTGGTGTTGATGGTGCTGCTCGCGGCAGCGGCGCCCTCATTTGCCCAACAACCAACCCAGCCGGCGGCGCCCGCACAGGTTCCCGGTCAGAGCACGCAAGCCGTGCCGTGGTCGAGCCTGTCGGGCGAGCAGCAGAAGCTGCTCGGGAAGTTCGGCGACAGTTGGAATACTTTGCCACCGGAAAGGCAGCAGGCCCTGGCGCGGGGAAGCAACCGCTGGTTGGGTATGACCCCGGAGCAACGGGGACAGGCTCAGAAGCGCTTTCAACAGTGGCACTCCCTGCCGCCAGAACAGCGCAGCGCGCTTCGGGATCGATGGAACAGGTTTCAGTCGTTGCCGCCCGATCAACAAGCGGCGGTTCGCCAGAACTTCCACCGGTTCAGGCAACTACCGCCTGAAAGACGTCAGATGCTGCGCCAGCGTTGGCAAAGTGCGTCTCCGGCCGAGCGGCAGATGATGATCCAACGGGCTCGGGAGCGGCAGCACATGAGAAATATGGAGATGCGCGGAGCGGGTCCGCACGGCGCCCCGCACGCCCCACCGCCGCAGCGGCCCCACAGATGAGCCGCAGCGCTGCTTGCCTCGCGGTCCGGCCGATCAGCCCCCGGGCGCCGGGTCAGTGAGAGGTTTTGGGTCTCACGACGACGGGCACATTACACACGTCAACGTGGCCGGCTGGCACTTTGAACCACTCTTCGCGGCGATTGCGGCGCGCCTCTACATATGCCGTGAATGTTGGCGTATCCGTACGCAACACCTCCAGCTCCGTGCGCTGAGACGCGGGGACATCGGCAGCGACGCGGACTGATTTGATCGGAACTCGCTGCTCGGGCTTCTCGTAGAAGCCGAGTGG
>JAXDQF010000112.1:0-4459 GCA_034668025.1 Gammaproteobacteria bacterium
AGCTTTCCGACATCGTTCTCCAACGTGTCGTACACCGCGGGGGTGGATTGGAGCCCGACCGCCGACATGTTGGTCTACGCAAAAACCAGTACGGGTTTCAAAGCCGGCGGCGTCAACAGCAACGGCGACTACAATTCATTCGCGCCGGAAAAGGTGACCAACTACGAAATGGGGATCAAATCAGATTGGCTCGACCACCGATTGCGGTTCAATCTGGCTGCTTTTTACGGCAAATATAATGATATTCAACGTTCGGTATTCAAGGTCGTGTATGGCAACCTGGCGACGGAAGTTGTGAACGCTGCGTCGGCAAATATCAGCGGTGTCGAGCTGGAAACGTTCGCCCGCGCGTTCAACAACTTCGAAGTGCGGACCAACCTCGCTTATCTGGACGCGAAATATGAGAAATTCTCGGCAACGAATCCAACTCCTTCGGGCGTCGATCCGGGCACGGGTCTGCCAATCTATTCGCCGATCGACCTGAGCGGCGCGCCTTTCAACAACACGCCGAAATGGAAGACGAGCATCGAACCTGCCTACACCGTTCCGCTACCCTTCGGCAGCCTGCGCTCGTCGCTCATCTGGACTTACCAGACCAAGGTGTATCTCTCGCCCACTTCGGCGACTGCGTTTTCCGGCAACTATGCCAATCAAAGCGGTTATGGGCTGTGGGATGCACGCATGGCCTTACACATCGACCGGGCGAATCTGGAAATCGCGGCATGGGGCAACAACCTCGCCGACAAAAGATACATCAACCAGGCCACCGACCTGTCGGGTGTGCTCGGACTCATCGAGGCCAACCTGGGCCCGCCGCGAACGTATGGCATCGAAGTTACGAAGAGGTTCTAACTACTCACTAAGGGGTGGGAATTCATGACGGGACTCGTCGATGTCGGGGCGTTATTCGACTTGTCGGGTCGCGTCGCCGTCGTTACCGGCGGCGCATCGGGTATCGGCGCAGAGATATCTACGCATCTCGCCTCGGCACACGCCCGCGTCGTGGTGCTTGACCGGAATGGGGAACTGGCGGCAGAAAAGGCCCGCACGTTGAACGCCGCCGGCGGTTCCGCCTCCGCCGCCTGCATCGATATCACTGAGGAGACGGCAGTTGTGGAAGGATTCGCGGCCCTCGTCAGCGCGGTCGGCACGCCCTATCTCCTGGTCAACAATGCGGGAATACAGGATCGTCAAAACCTGCTGGACACGAGCGGGGAAGAGTGGGACCGCATCCAGAACGTCAATCTTCGTGGTGCCTTCTTCTGCCTGCGCGAGACCGCAAGGGCGATGAAGGCGGCGGGACGCGGCGGCCGTATCGTCAACATCGCCTCGCTTGGTGTGCTTCACCCGATGATCCATGGGCTCGCAGCCTACAGCGCCTCCAAAGGCGGACTGATCACCCTGACCCGGAACGCTGCATTTGAACTGGCTGAGCACGGCATCACCGTCAACGCCGTGTTGCCGGGAGGGGTCGACACGCCGGGCGCCCGATCTGCGACCGGGCCAATACCCCAAGGCCCAATCCCCGCCATGCGGGGTGCGCCGCTTGGAAGCTGCACGGCGGCAGACATGGCCCTTGCGGTCCTGTTCTTCGCCTCGCCTGCGGCGGAGCGGATCACAGCACAAAATCTTGCCGTCGAGGGCGGATTTCTACTCAACTGAAAAGCCGCTCGGTGACGCCGTCTCTATAAAGTTTAGGGTGGAGGGTTACATGAGTTATTTCGACGCAGTCGAGCTCGAGGCGATCAAGGCACTCAAGGCTCGTTATTTTCGTTTGCTCGACACCAGGCAGTGGGATGCGTGGGGCGATGTCTTTACCGAAGATGTGGTGCTGGAGCCTGCGGCGCAGATGGTGTTCAGGGGACGAGCCGAGGTCGTGAAGAACGTCAGCACCCTGCTCAATGGCTTACAGACTGTTCATCACGGCCACATGCCCGAGATTGATTTCATCGACCAGAACAACGCCCGCGGCATTTGGGCCATGTTCGATTGGGTTGATGGGCATGGGCGCAGTATGACGGGCTATGGCCATTATCACGAAGAATATCGGCGCGACGCCGATGGAAAATGGCGCATCAGGAAGCTGACCCTTACCCGACTGCGCATGGATGTGGCCACAAAACAAGAAGAAATACCGAAATGATCCTGATGGTATTTCAACCCGCTGATCGACTTCGCCGCCGCCATTGATCCTGGGTCAAAACCGCCCATGCGGGAGTTCATGGCCGCGCGGGTCGCGGCGGCGGTGAGCGGCCGGCCACCGGCGCGCGGGATAACCGGGGCGCTCCGTGTGGCGATCTTCCGCCGAATCTGGGCAGCCGGCCTGATCTCAAACCTCGGGCTCATGATCCAGTCAGTCGGATCGGCTTGGACCATGACGCAGCTGGCGGCATCGCCGGAGCTCGTGGCGCTGGTGCAGACGGCGTTGATGATGCCGCAGATGATCTTCTCGCTCGCGTCCGGCGCGATCGCCGATATGTACGACCGCCGCGTCGTAGCGCTTGCCGGTGTATCGCTGTCGCTGACCGGCGCCATGTTGCTGGCACTGGCGAGCGTTACCGGCGTTCTCGTGCCCTCGCTGCTTCTGGCCCTGTGTTTTGTGATCGGCTCGGGTATGTCACTCATGGGACCGGCGTTGCAGACAGCGATCCGCGAGCAGGTGCCGCGCGAAGTGCTTCCCGCCGCGATCGCCTTGGGAAGTATCGGCTACAGCCTGGCGCGCAGCTTCGGGCCCGCCGTTGGCGGCGCGATTGTTGCGCTGATGGGATTGCACGCGACGTTCGCGATCAATGTTTTGTTTTATCTTCCATTGGTCGTCATCCTCGCGCTCTGGAAGCGACTGCGGGTACCGCCGCGGCTGCCGCCCGAAGGGATCGGCAGGGCGATGGTTTCGGGCGTACGCTATATATTGCATTCGCCGCCGGCCCGCGTACCCCTGTCGCGGGCCTTTGTTACGGCGACCGCCGGCGGCGCCATGGCAGCGCTCATGCCGCTGGTGTCGCGCGATCTGCTTGGCGGCGGTCCGCAGACCTTTGGAATCCTGCTTGGCGTCGTCGGGCTGGGCGCGTTGGTTTCCGGGCTGGCCCTCGCCTGGCTGCGCGAACGGTTCGGATCTGAGACGCTGGTGCGGGTGAGCGCCGTTTGCTCGGGCTCGGCGTATGTTTTGGTGGGTGTCAGTCACTCCCTTCCACTCACGGTCGCCGCGCTGTTCATCGTCGGCTCCCTCACGATGATGACTTTCTCGCTGTTCAACATCGAGATTCAGGTCTCCTCCCCGCGGTGGGTAGTGGGGCGTTCAGTGGCCGCGTTTCAGGCGGCAGCGGCCGGCGGCACGGGCATTGGGGCGGTGGTGTGGGGCCTGGTTGCCCAACGGTACGGTCCGCAAGTTGCGCTGATCGGCTCAGGCCTCTGTCTGATCGGCTGCGTTGCATTCGGCCTGTGGCTCAAAATGCCGGCTGCACGGGATGCTTCCTCTATTGCCGAGGCTGCGATACCTACCGATCCGGAAGTGAAGTTGGCGCTGACCGCGCGTAGCGGTCCGGTGATTGTCGAAATCGAATATCGTATCGATCCGGATCAGGCGCGACTTTTCTACGGGACGATGCAGCAGATGCAATCGATTCGCCAACGGAATGGGGCTTATGGCTGGTCGATCTCGCGCGACATCGCCGATCCCGCACTGTGGACCGAACGCTTTCATTGCCCTACCTGGCTCGATTATCTGCATCAGCGGGCACGGTCCACGCAGGCCGATCGTGTCATCGAATTGGCCGTCTGGAATCTGCATTCGGGGCCCGAACCGGTCCGGATCCGCCGCATGTTGGAACGTCCCTTCGGTTCGGTTCGCTGGAAGGAAGGCGCGCCCGATACGGGCGGCGACGATCCCCTGTCCCTGTCCACGTTTCCTGGTGTCAGTCCCTAGCTAGTGCTTTACCGAGCCCGGGAAGCGCGCTTCGAGCGCCTTACGGATGCCTTCCTTCCAGCCGATCTCGCATTTTCCGATCAGTTTGTCGCGGCGGGTATTGTCAAAGGCATGGCTCACGAAATTCACGTCCGCCTGCTCGAACTTCTCGGGGAGGCCAGTGATCTGCGCCACATATTCGACGATCTGGCGCTGCGAGACAGCGTCGTTTCCGCCCCAGTTGACGACGGTGCAAGGCACCGTCGCCGCCCCCCACAGAATCGGGATCTCGCGTGCCGCGTCATCGGTGTGCATGAGCATGCACCAATTCTCACGCGTCTTTGACACGGCCACGGGCTTTCCGGCCTTGAGCGTCTCGTAATAGCGCGCGGGGAGACCGCCAAAGCCGTAGGGCCCATGTGTAACGCTCGACCGGGCGATGATGGACTTTAAATTGAGCACTCGCGAAAGCGCCATGGTGATCGCTTCGCAGCCGGATTTCTCGGCCGGATAGGCGGGCAGATAGGGCGCCTCGCCGCCGATGGCATCGTCCTCTTT
>JAXDQF010000113.1:0-4563 GCA_034668025.1 Gammaproteobacteria bacterium
AAGACCTTCTGCAAGACGTCCTTAATAGCATGTGAGTCGGCTGCCTCCTGAGAAACGATGGCGCTGTACTCGTATGCACGTCCAACGAGCTTTCTCTTCACTTTCCCTTTGCGGTGCAGGACATTCAACGTGGTCTGCACGGTTGTATAGGCAAGCTGGGGCTCTCCTGTCAGCCCTTGCAAGACCTTCTGGACATTTCCTGCGCCACCGCTCCAGAGCACGCGCATAATTCGTCGTTCTAGAGGGGTCAGGACTCTGGTTACCTTCGGCATAGATTCAATCCTTGTCCGTACTCCTATACATATAGGAGTTCGGCCCATTTGTCAACTATATTCGTAGGAGACGCGGCGAAGCTATCGCCTCTAAAGACGGCAAGCAAATTTGCTGTGTCGCGAAGTTGGCCCAATGCTAAGACGATGCAGGTCCGGGTTTGCTGTCTCGCCGTGTATGATCAGGGCTCGGTAAATCCGCTGTAGTCGCCAAGGGTAGATCTATCGCGTGAATTCTTTCTTCGTGTAACAAGGTCGGCAGCCGTTGATTACCACGCGGGCCGGAAGTCTAATTGGGGGAAACGCAAGCCAGATCGCAGTTCGGTAAGGCCACGTTCGACCCAACGCCGTTTGGGGGCGCCGCAGGGGCTGTCACGAATGTCTAACAAATTGGAAATGCAGACGGATACTTATAAAATTTCACAATTTAGGAACAACTCCCCAACACTTTTTCGGCCATCATAGCGACGGCGGTGACAGCCCAACCTATTCAAGAGCAGGGACATGATCCGCACTTCCAAGTCAGAGGTGAAGAAAGTGAACGACATACAAAACGGAAAGAAAAGTCTGGCGGACCGCCGCTCGTTCTTGAAAACGGGCATCGCGGGAACAGCAACCATTGGTGGCGCACTAATGAGCACAGGAGTGGCGGCTTTTGCCGAAGAGGATAGCGGCTCTCTCTCTAAAGGGGACGCAGCGATTCTGCGGTTCCTGGCGGCGGCCGAAATCATCGAAAGTGACTTATGGCAGCAATACAACGAACTCGGCGGTATCCAGGACAGCGAAGTTCCGGGAGGGAGCGGAAGTTCAGCCTATACTGCCGCTCTCAAGAACCTAGACGGCGATATGGACCAGTACATCCACGACAATACCGATGATGAATTCAGTCACTGGCACTTTCTCAACGCGTACTTAGCCTCTAAGGGTGCGGATACCGTTGACTTGGATATGTTCCGCACTTTGCCAAGCAGTAAAGCCACGGGCGCTCAGCAAACCGGACGCCTCACGAATCTTATGCAGCTCACGGTGGACACGAGCTGGTATACACGGTATCGCAGCGGCCACAACCCCGATCTTGAACCGAGTTTCAACTTTCCCAACGCCGTGCCGGGCTTGGCGAAGGGGCAACATCCGGCAATTCCAAAAGATGATTCGGACCTGACACCTCAGGACCACATTCAAGCGATCGCCAACACGGCGGGTTTTCACTTTGCGTTTATCGAACAAGGCGGTACCAGCCTGTACCCTTCGCTTGCGCAGCGAGTGAGTGGCCCGACGGTTCTGCGAATCCTACTTAGTATCGGGCCAACCGAGACAGCCCACTTCCAGACCTGGCACGACAAGGCGGGCAATGCCGTGAACGGCTCAATCCTTCCAGTTCCGTTAATCGATCCAAAGGATCCGACGGTGGTTTTCCCGAACCTCAATACGAGTCCTGGGGGACCACTGTTCCAGACGAACCTGATCATGCCAGAACCATGTGTCTTCCTGGACCGAAAGTTCCCGCGCTGTTCGATTGTACGCCCAACCCAAACGACGGGGGCTGCCAGGGGAGCACTTTCGGCTCTCATGCAAGACGGTTTGTTCATAGGGCAATCGAAGGCATTTTTCGAACTTCTTCGCGATCTGGCAGAGGATGCCGACGAGGCTAGACGCGAACTATAGCGGTCAGGCGAGGCAAACGCTCGGCTGCGCCGCTGGCTACAGCATGCGTTTGTACGGTGTTCTTAAGAACGCCTTGCATGCCCCAGATCTTGGCATCAACGACATTGCACGGCGCTCACAGACTGGGGGTTTTATGGCCGGAGAATTTTGTTGCTCGGCACGCTGCGGACATCGGGCTTCATCCGATTGTCCCAAAGTCCCGTTGGGGGAAACGCAAGCCAGACTGCAGGTTGGCAAGGCCACGCTTGACCCAACGCCGTTTATGGCCAGCGTACGAGTGGCCGACGATCCAGCCGGAACCGGTCTGAATGAGTGCCTCGCGCTGATATCGTCAATTGACACCCAGATCGGCGGAACGTGCTTTCGAGTCGGCTGGATTGACACCCGCATAGCCGACCCGGATCAAGACATCCCCATCTCGCTGCTCCGGAAGCGGCACGTTCCTCAAACACAACACGTCGGGACCACCATAGGAGTCAAAAACCGTTGCGCACATTTGTAAGAAGCTCCTCTCGCAGATCTGTTTCTTGCGCACTTGTGATGTTCTGCCGCTCGCCTCGTTCGGAAGCGCGCCTTATGGCATCGATGAGGCGAGCGTTGTGAAGTGCGTGGTCAAAGCCGGGTGTAGTGTAGGTGCCCTCACGCAGATCACGGACCAGATGGGCGTAGACCTCTCCCACGTTGATCGCCGCGCCCATGTAGCCCCCAGAGACCGCGGGCTCGTCGGGTGCCACGAACGGGATGTTCGATCTCAGCGTCGGGTCCCCAGCCTGGAAGGCGTAGGGGTGATCACTGGTGAGACTGAGCCATGCCTCCGATCCTCTGATTTCGAAGCTGCGGCGAGCATCCTGCGGTGCTACACCACCGTAAATGTCGGCCGTGAATACGGCACCAGATTGCGTCTTTCCGAGAACGGCAACGTAATCGGCAGTTTCACGCAAACTCTCCTCGCCTGTGTCCGTCAGTTTGACAGCGGGCCAGAGAATCTCGGTTCGGGCGTCAATCTCGATGATCGGCCCCAGGACCGCTTCCACCAAATCGAGTGTATGCCCCGCACTGATGGTTAGCAGGTTGGCGCCTGAAGATGTCTTATTGAAATAGTCATAGCTGGAAGGCAACTCCGGACCGAAACCGACGGTGGTGGAGACAATTTTGGCGTTGAGTGGACGTCCAATGCTTCCGGAAGAAATCAACTGAGCTGCGCGCCGCACGGCTGGATTCAACCGACCTTGCAATCCGATCGCGGTGTGAAGTGAACCTGCCGCTCTGGCCATCTCTTCAGCCTCCGCGACGGTACGTCCGAGGGGCGCCTCGCAGAACACCGCTTTGCCTGCCTCCAGCGCCGCCAGAACGAGTTCGCGGTGCGCGGGCACCTTGACGGCGATCGTTACTACATCAATCTGGTCATCTTGGATCATCACAAAGGGGTCAGAAAACCAGCGCTCGGCGCCGAAGGCCTGAGCCGCTTCCCGGGCGCTCCGCTCGTTGCGAGTCGCCACAGCCGCGAGCCTAAGACCGGGAACACCTCTGATCGCCGGAACATGCGAATCCTTCGCCCAGCTTTTTTCGGCGTTTGCTCCAACGATTCCGACACGAATTTCATTCTGAGTCATAGTTCAACCTCGCCATTTTGCAATTGGATCGAATTCATTTGACGCTCTCTGTCAGCAGGATTCATCAATCCAAGAGATGACTGGAACAGACGACGGGACTTGTCATTCAGTCCAGATCGCTTGGCCAACTGTCCAAAAGGGGAGATTTTGCAATGGACGCGGTCGCTGATGTCTTTCAGAGCATGCACATCGTCAGCGTGATTCAAGCCCGGCTGGAAGCCAGTGCGCCGTGGGGACTGAAGCACGAAGGTAATGCCGAAGAGGGGAACGGGAGGCATTATCCCACTCGATTTGCTCACTTCGGGATGCTGACCGACGGAAGCTGCTGGCTCACCGCAGACGGCTTATCAGATCCAATTGAGCTTTCGGCCGGGGATTGCTTCCTGTTTGCGCCGGGTAGCCGGTACACGGTCCGGGACAATCCGCGGACGGGAGCCCAGAGCTTCTGTTCCGTCGCATCAGAGAATGGAAGTCAAGTAATCAAGTACGGCGGAAGAGGAGCCCCGACCACCGTCCTTTTCGGATGGTTCAAATTCTGTGCAACCAGCTTGAAACCGCTTGTGCGCGTGCTTCCTCCGCTCATCGTGGCGCGAGCCGATGAACCGCAGACTTTTGCGTTGCGCGCGACTATGACTATGCTTGCATCCGAGATGGCGAATCCGGCTCCGGGCTCGGGACTTGTTGTGCAACGTCTTGCAGACATCTTGTTCGTACAGTGTCTGCGTGCTCATCTCGAGTCGAGATCGGGAGTTTGCAATAAAGAATTACTTCGGGCATTCTTCGATTCGAAGATCGGTGTGGCTCTCAAAATGATGCATCAGAAACTCGACGCCGCCTGGACGGTTGAAAAGCTGGGCTCGGCCTGTGGCATGTCTCGTTCCGCTTTCGCATTGCGTTTTAAGGAAATGGTCGGAGAGACGCCGCTGGATTATCTCACGACCTGGAGAATGCAGAAGGCCGCAACATTGTTACAGAAAAGCGATAACAAAGTGGTTGATGTGGCACGATCTGTAGGC
>JAXDQF010000114.1:0-8145 GCA_034668025.1 Gammaproteobacteria bacterium
CGACGAGTTGGAATCGGATGGCGAGACGCCGGCCTATGTCAAGGAGCAAATCACAGGACAGCTCGAGTTCATGCAGACCTTGATGGGCTGGTACGAGTCGATCAAGGGCCTGCCACGCAAGACGCTCCTGAAGATGATGCGAATGGGACAGCGGATCGCCAGGATCATCGGAGATTGAGGAAGCACTAACATGCGCCGTGCGGACGACCTCAACAGTGGATGTTTCCCGGGCAGCCGCCTACTCGATCGGCAAGTACCCTTTCCCTCGGAACAAAGCTGCGCGCCTCGCAACCTGAAGGCAGTGCTGGGACATGCCGCTTGGACGCGCCTTCCCGAAGCCGTGCGGGACCGATTCGCAGATACTGCCCACGCGGTCGATTATGTGGGTGAGTTTGATATCGTCCGAGCAAGCCTGCTGGGCAAAATCGTCGCCTGGACATGCCAGCTCATTGGCACTCCGGTGGTACCGCGGACCGGTAGCAACGTTCCTGCAATTGTTCGCGTTGGACCTTCTCAACGGGGCACGCAGTGGCTCCGTGAGTATCAGTGGCCCGGCCATTCTCCTTGTATCGTTCGCTCGACCAAGGTGATCGCCCCGGACGGAACCCTGGTGGAAGAGCTGCCGGCGCACTTTTGCATGTCGCTCGATGTTTACGAAGCGACCGGCATCCTCCACTTCGTCAGCCGCGAATACTACTTCAACATCAGATTTCCGGGTACGCGAAGGCACGTGCGCCTCCTGTTGCCGCTGTGGCTCTCCCCTGGCACTACGCACGTTGAGCACATTAATGAGGCCAATGGCTGGTTCCGATTCACAATGACTACAACCCGTCCCGTCTTCGGCGAGATGTTCTTTCAGACCGGGCGCTTCCACGCCTTGGGAGGCTGACATGTCAGTCCCGTTCACACTCATTACGATTCAAGCCCTGCTCGGTGGAATTGACAATCTCTGGCACCACGAGATTACCGAGCGACTACCGGCACGACGGGCCGCGGCGGGCGAGCTTGCCTTACACGCAGTCCGGGAATTTCTGTATGCGTTCATATTCCTTGGACTCGCATGGTTCCGATGGCAGGGCTACTGGGCTTTCCTGATTGCCTCGGTACTCGCTTTGGAGATTGTTATCACACTGGCGGATTTCCTCGTCGAGGACAAAACGCGGCGCCTGCCGGCGTTCGAACGCATCCTCCACACCTTACTTGCACTCAACTATGGAGTACTGCTCGCTACCCTCGCGCCGGTCCTCACCGCGTGGTCGAATCTACCTTCGCAGGTAGTGCACAGTTCCCATGCCTTCTCCTGGGTTTTCACTGTATTCGGCATCGGCGTATTTGCATGGTCCTTACGAAACGCAATCGCAGTCCTCAACCTTCGCAGACCGCCGGAATGGGTTAGAACCCCCATCCCAGCCGGGTCTTCCCAGACACCGCGCATCGTGTTGATCAGCGGCGCTACAGGATTCATTGGTGGGCATCTGGTACGACGACTGGTCGGACGCGGGGATAAAGTTATCGTGTTGACCCGTAACGCCGACACGGCCCTGGATCGATACGGGCCCCATGTTCGGATCGTTACCAATCTCAACTCGCTGGATGAGTCCACGCGCATCGATGTAATCGTAAATCTAGCCGGCGCGCCAATCCTCGGGCTTCCATGGACCCGTGCGCGTCGTCGTACATTGCTTGCAAGTCGTGTAAATACGACTCGCGCGCTCGTCTCTCTCATGGGTCGGCTTACAACACCCGTCCGAGTCTTTATCAGCGCGAGTGCCATCGGCTTCTATGGAATCGGCGCAGATGAAGTGATCGACGAGCAGGGTCGCCCGACCTCGATCTTCCAGTCTCAGCTGTGCCAGGACTGGGAAGCTGCGGCCCGCGCTGCCGCCCGGTTGGGAGCTCGTCTGGTGCGGGTTCGAATGGGTCTCGTTCTTGCCAATGATGGTGGCGCGCTCCCGCAGTTCCTGAGGCCGATCCGCCTCGGCCTGGGCGCAGTCCTTGGAAGTGGCGCTCAGTGGGTTTCGTGGATCCATATAGAAGATGTGGTACGCCTTTTCGAATTTGCGATCGACACTCCTCGCGTCAGCGGAGCACTCAACGCAGTCTCGCCCGAGCCCGTAAGGCACCGTCGATTCCAAGAGGCCCTCGCTGGCCAGTTGAAACGCCCACTGTGGCTGCGCGTACCGGCCTTTGCTCTAAGAGTCGCGCTCGGAGAAATGGCTCAGCTGCTCGTCGATGGGCAACGCATCGTTCCCACGCGCGCGACGACGTTGGGCTTCAAGTTCCGGTACCGACGAATTCATGATGCATTCACGGCATTGCTGGGCATAACAGAATCGGACGGCGTGCCGGCCGAGGTGTTCTTCAACGGAGACTGCCCGGTCTGTCGGTCGGAAATGACGCACTACACAAACATTTGCGCCAACAGTCAGTCCAAGTTCCAATTCTATGACTCAATGAAGCGCCCTGATGAATTCGTCGAGTGCGGCCTGCGGCGTGAACACCTCGAACGACGCGTATACTTACGTGATGCCAACGGCCGGATCCTGAGCGGCATGCCAGCTCTTGTGTACATGTGGTCCAAAATGCGCGGATACCGGTGGCTTTCGAAGATCTTGACACTCCCAGTGCTGAGACCCCTCTCCACTGCCGTGTATGACCACCTTGTCGCTCCAAGTCTGGCGTTCTGGGCGATTCGCCGTGCCGTGGATCGGGCACCCGTACGCCATGGTTGGTTCTGACAGCGCAATCAGAAGAGTGACGGATTGGTCTCACACGACCGGCGTTGCGTTACTAGCCAGTGTTGAAATTCGAGTCCCGATGTCTTGTGGCGAGAAACTGCAGCGCAATTGTCCAACACCCCCGAGTTGAATAAATGCGTCGAGATGCTCGAATCGACACGACAACGACGAGTCGAGCACAGCTGCCCAAGCGTTTCACTGTCGCCAGCGTTTGTCGCGCGCAATTTGCCAGTTAGAGGGAAAGCGATGTCTACACGCGATTGATTTTATTGAAGTAACTGGCGGAGAGAGAGAGGGATTACTCGGCGCGAAGCGCCTCGGCCCTTCGGGCCCGCCCTCCAGGTGTTGGCACCACCGAAGACCCGTGCCTTCTGACCACCACGGCGCGGGATATACCGCGGGCCTGAAACGTACCTTACGGGCGTTATCCCTCTCCGTCGGGGCTCATCCCCAGAGTTGTCCCAAACCGACGAGTGATTTATTCCGACGATATTTGGCGGAGAGAGAGGGATTACTCGGCGCTGCGCGCCTCGCCCCTTCGGGGCCGCCCTTCGGGTGTTGGCGAAACCAACGGCTCCCGCTTTTCGCCACCACGGCGCGAGATATTACGACGGCCTGAAACGTACCCTACGGGCGTTATCCCTCTCCGTCGTGGCAAAAGCCTAGAGCACGTCAGACCGGCAAACGATTTCTGCCGACAAATTCTGGCGGAGAGAGAGGGATTCGAACCCTCGAAGGGCTTTTGACCCTTACACCCTTAGCAGGGGTGCGCCTTCGACCACTCGGCCATCTCTCCGCGTCGCTATAAAGCTTTAACTTTCAAGTACTTGAAAGTGCACCGGACAAACCCGGCCCCGTAGCGCGGGTCGCCATGATAATGGAGCATCCGGGAAAAGGTAAGCGCGCTGCACCGACTGCGCACTCAATGGGCCAGGAAGAGGAGTAAATGACCGGGAAATGGGGAAGGAAGGGGGCGCTTCGGCGTCGCGCGGGAGAGCCGCGCGCGAGCCGATACGCTGATCTAGGCCGAAACGTACTCAGCGGCCGGCTTGGATTCGCCTTGCGGCTCGCCCTGCTGCTCGCGCTTGATACGCTCGAAGATCTCTTCCCGATGGACGGCAACATTCTTCGGTGCATTGATACCAATTCGCACCTGATTGCCCTTCACCCCAAGGACGGTGACGGTGACATCGTTACCGATCATCACGGTTTCACCCACCCGTCTCGTCAGTATGAGCATTATTCTTCCTCCTTGATCTTGGGCCGCCCGGATTTGAGTGCCGCAAGAATCCGCTAAAGAAATCTACGGATTCGCGTCGATGAGACACATAAGGGAAAGCCTGAATTTGCGCTGCCCACTTCGAGTGCAGCGCAACGCATCTCACAAAAACACCCGGTCAGCACTGTAGTCAAACCAGCTTGCCACGAACGAATTGCTGCACGCCCGCCAGCGCGGCATCGAGCGCAGCCGGGTTGTTACCCCCCGCCTGCGCAAAATCCGGGCGGCCGCCACCGCGGCCCCCAACTTGTGCGGCAATCGTACCAACTAATTCACCTGCTTTTACGCGTGATGTCACATCCGCAGTAACACCTGCAACTAAAACCACTTTGTCGGAACTCTCAACCGACGCAAGTACGATAACGGCGGTCTTCAGTCTGCTCTTTAGCTGATCCACAGCATTGCGCAGCGCACCGGCATCCGCCCCGTCGATTTTGGTTGCGACCACCTTTACACCCTGTATGTCCACAGCCCCAGCAGCAAGATCCACTCCCTGGCCCGACGCCAATTTGTCCTTCAGAGTGCGGATCTCCTTTTCCATCTGGCGGATGCGCTCCAGCGCATCCCGGACCTTGTCTGTCACATCGTCGCGTGAGCCGCGCACCAGATTTGAAAGGTCTCGCAACAATTCGTCGCTCTTCTCGACATAGTCGATGGCCGCTTCACCGGTAATGGCTTCAATGCGACGCACGCCCGATGCAACACCACTCTCGCTGGTGATCTTGAAGAAACCGATGTCGCCGGCACGGCTGACATGGGTACCGCCACACAGCTCCATGGAGAATTCGCCGATGCGCAGCACGCGAACATTCTGTTCGTACTTCTCACCGAACAACGCCATCGCGCCTGCGGCAACGGCATTTTCGTAGTCCATCAGCTCGGTCTGTGCAGCGGTGTTGCGCCGAATCTCCGTATTCACCAGCCGCTCGATCTCACGCAACTCTTCCACACTCACCGGCTGCAGATGTGAGAAGTCGAAGCGCAAACGATCGGGCGCGACGAGTGAGCCCTTTTGCTGCACATGCGTCCCCAACACTTTGCGGAGCGCTGCATGCAAAAGATGTGTCGCCGTATGATTCAACGCCGTCGACCGGCGACGCTCGCCATCAACGCGTGCGTCGAGCGTATCACCAACCCGTATCTTCCCCTGCGCAACCCGACCCACATGAGAGAACGCCGTCCCCCTCTTTTGGGTATCCGCTACGTTGAAGTGGACGCCAGGACTTGCGAGCTCCCCCGCGTCGCCAACTTGCCCACCTGACTCCGCGTAGAACGGAGTTCTGTCGAGAACAATCTCGCCCTCATCGTCCGAATTCAACTCTTGAACGGATGCGCCACCCTTCAGCAGGGCAACAACCTTACCTTTACCTTCGAGCCCGTCGTAACCTTCGAACTGCGTACGTGAGTCGATCGACGCAGCGCCGCCGCTCAAAGAGACACCAAACTTGCTGGCGTCCTGGGAGCGCTTGCGTTGCTCCTCCATCGCCGCGTCGAATCCGGCCTGGTCAATCGTCATCCCGCGTTCGCGCGCGATGTCCGCAGTCAAGTCCGCCGGGAACCCATAAGTGTCGTACAGCTTGAACACAGTCTCGCCGTCGATCATCGTTCCCCGTGTCTCCTTGATCTCGCCTTCCAGCAGAGACATTCCGTTGGCCAATGTTTCAGCGAAGCGCTCTTCTTCGAGTTTCAATACGCGCTCGACCTGGGCACGCCCACGGACCAGCTCGGGATATGCGTCCCCCATCTCCTTTTCGAGTACGGAGACCAGCTTGTAGAAGAACGTCTCCTTAATACCCATCTGGTAGCCGTGACGGATCGCACGCCGAATAATCCGTCTGAGGACATACCCGCGGCCTTCGTTCGAAGGCAACACGCCGTCGATTACCAGAAACGTGCACGAGCGAATGTGGTCCGCAATAACTCGCAGCGAATTCGCATCGAGATCGCGCGTGCCAGCGAGTTCCGCAGCAGCACGGATGAGACTCTTGAACAGGTCGATCTCATAAACCGTGTGAACGTCCTGCATCACGGTCGCAATACGTTCCAGACCCATGCCCGTATCGACGGACGGCCGTGGCAACGGCGTCAGCTTCCCATCCGCCGACCGATCAAACTGCATGAAAACGAGATTCCAGACCTCGACGTATCGATCTCCGTCCTCGTCCGGTGAGCCGGGGGGTCCACCGGCCACGGCGGGCCCGTGGTCGTAGAAAATCTCACTGCACGGACCACAGGGCCCTGTGTCGCCCATCGACCAGAAGTTAGATTTCTCACCCAGCCGGGTGAACCGATCAGACGGGATACCGATTTCCTTCAGCCAGATATCAGCGGCTTCGTCATCGTCGCGAAACACCGTTACCCACAGACGTGCCGGATCCAACTTCAGGGTACGGGTCAGCAGATCCCACGCAAAGCGAATTGCGTCCCGCTTGAAGTAATCGCCAAACGAGAAATTCCCCAACATCTCGAAGAAGGTGAGGTGGCGAGCCGTGTAGCCCACGTTTTCCAGATCGTTGTGCTTGCCGCCGGCGCGCACCACGCGTTGGCTCGTAGTCGCGCGAACGTAATCCCGCTTCTCCTTGCCCAGGAAAACGTCCTTGAACTGCACCATTCCCGCGTTGGTGAACAGCAGGGTGGGGTCGTTTCCAGGGACGAGCGAGCTGGAGGGCACGACCGTATGGCCGTGCTCGCGAAAAAATTGCAGAAAGGCGCGACGGACGTCCGCCGCACTCATGTACGAAGGTTTGTTCAAGTTTGTCAGTCCAGGTCGAGATCGGCGCCGAGGGCCGAACGGATATGATCCGATGAAAAGCCCCGATACTGCAAAAAGCGCGCTTGCCGCGCCTTCTGCGTCCAATCAGCGGGCGGCTCGGGGCCGAATTTGCGCTGGCGCACCTCGCCAGCCAGGGCCCGCCAATCCGGCCCACCCGCGAGGGCCGCATCAATGATTTCCCCTGGCAGGTCCAGAGCCTTCAGCTCCGCGGCAATCCGCAGGGGGCCCTGCCCCCGGGCCGCCTCATAGCTGACGTAGTTCGTGGCATATCGGGCGTCGTTCAAGGCACGTTCTTCGACCAGGTCCGCAACGGCACTCGCCACAGCCTCCGCCTCGAACCCCTTCCGCTCCAGCCTGCCCCGCAGCTCCCCGGTCGCAAAGTCCCGCCGGGCCAGCAGTCCAATGGCGGCACTGCGGGCAGCCGCGGAGTCCCCCGCCTGTTCCGCTGTCACGGATTTGCGCTTTCGACCAAATGGCATGGGTTTGAGCTTTGCTATTATCTGGCGCTGCAGCGAACGTCGGGTTTCGGCCGGCAATTGCGCTTTACACCTAAAACTCAGATCAGCGTCGCCACCATCGGCCCGGAAAGGAGTTCCATGCGAATTGTCATTGGGTTAATTGCTGTCATGTCCATGGGGGCATTGTCGCAGGCTTTGGCGAACGAGCCAGAACAACCCCCGTCATCTACGGCACCGCAGCCCGCCCAGAGCTCCAGTCCCGCGCAGGCGGCACCCGCGCCCCCTGATCTCCAGGCTGGCGCCAAACCACCGGTCGCCGGCAGTCAGACCGCTGCTCAGGCGTCGACCACCGCCAAGGCCACGGCAACCTCATCCGGCAAGCCAGAATTGACCCGCGAGGAGCACAACCTCCTACGGCAGGGCTACAAGCTCGAGGTGCGCGAGGGTGAAAACTGGTTCTGCAAGCGCCAGCCGGTTTTAGGCTCTCGCCTTCAACAGAGCAAGGAGTGCGGTACGGCGGCCATGTGGGAGAAGCAGCATGCGGATGAGCAGGACAGCCTGCGCAGCTCCCTGAAGTCCAACTCAATGCCTACCAATATGGGGCATCCGTAAGCGTCCCCGGGACCCGTGATTTCGATGCTCGCGGGCTGAGATCTTCCCGCACCCGCCCGCATTGCGCAGCAGTCGGGGCCTCACTCAGTCCGGATCACGCCGAATCGGCTTGATCCGCGGCTCCGTTCCGGGCTTGCTTCGGCGGCAGCAGCTTCGCACGCACCTGCTCCTCGATCTCGCGGGCCAGCTCCTTGTTCTGCTGCAGGAAGGTCCGGGCGTTGTCCTTGCCCTGGCCGATCCGGCTGCCCTTGTAGCTGTACCAGGCGCCCGACTTCTCGACGATGC
>JAXDQF010000115.1:0-4534 GCA_034668025.1 Gammaproteobacteria bacterium
ATGCACGAGCCAGACTTCGCGAACGCCGGCACGCTCGTATACGGGAAGCTTAACGAGCTGGTCGTGTCTGGCCGTGCGCGGAGAAAGAACCTCGGCGACCCAATCGGGAGCACCCCGCATACCGCGCGCATCGATCTTCTGCAGATCGCAAACAATGAGAACGTCCGGTTGCACAACGGTATCAACCTGGTCGTCCTGTTCGGCGGACTTGGGTAAACGAACATCGAACGGGGCGACGTACACACGCCAGAGTTTGTCTTTGAGTGCAGTGTCAATCTGGCGACCGAGCCCAAGGACGATCCCTTGGTGGGACGGCGACGGGGCTGGTGGCTCTCTAACATAGAGAGTCCCATCAATCAGCTCCTCGCCGTAGCTTTCTGACCACCTCAGGTAGTCGGCGTACGTGTAGTGGTGTGAATCGCGTTTGAGTATTGCCATAGCCGTGCTCGCAATGTTGTAACTAGAAGATAACGATCGCGGCGTGATTCTTCCGTACCTCGCAAGCAGGCGCAATGCTCGCGATGCCGCCAAACATCCCGTTTCTTCAACCGCCATGAAACATTAAGACGAAGTCTCAAACACTCATATCCGACGTCTAGATCATCACGCGGAGATTCCACGCGAATCCTACGTACATCTACCCACGCTGGAACGCACGTCCACCGCGCCACGGAGGCTGCCGCTCCGGGCTCAGTATCGCTGGTGCGACTTTTGCGGAAAAGCGGGTTTATGGTCTGCGTGCCCTGCCCCCGGCGCTGCCGCTCGCCGATCTGTATACCGACCTCGATGGATGGCACCCGGATCCGGATGATCTCGATATTCCGGATCAGGAACGCCGTTCGGTGCTGTCCGCGTTCGAGTTGCTCAGTTCAGATCAACGCCTGGCGCAGACTGTTGCTGCCGGAAAGGGCTGAAGGCGTCACGATCGGGCAATCGCCTTACGTCGGTATTCCACGGGCGATTCACCTGTCCATTGCTTGAACGCCCGCATGAAGCTCTTTTCATTATGAAAACCTACATCGCGGGCGATCTGCTTGATGGAGCGGGAAGTCCGTACCAAACGCTCGATCGCCAGGTCTCGTCGAACTGCGTTCTTCACTTTCTGGAGGGATGTCCCCTCTTCGAGCAAGCGCCGGTGCAGCGTGCGCAGTGAGACGTTCAATGCACGGGCCACTGACTCACCGGCATGAAGCTCTGTGCAGTGGGCTCGCAAAACGTCGCGCAACTTCAAGACCATGAGCCGATCGCTCCGATATTGCCTTACAGTGAGTGGCAATGCGCGCCGAAGCATGTTTTGCAATGCTTTCTCATCACGGCGCAAAGGCAAGGACAAGTATTGCGCATCGAACGTAATTGCTGCCTGCGCAGCGCCAAAGTGTATCGGCCCGCGATACATCAGCCTGTACACCGCGGCGTGTCGTGGCGCCTGGAATGGAAGGCGGACCTCTTGCAGCGGAATGCGCGAATCGATGACCCAACAAGCATAGCCATGCATCTGGCGTAGGTTCGTGAGCAAACACAACTCGCGCATCTCGTGGAGTCGTTTGTTCTCGGTGATTGCCAGCCGTGCCAGCGGGCCCTCAATTGACAGATCGAGAATGATGTCATCGGTTAAAAGGCGGTGATGACGACACCAGCGCTTCAGAGCAATGGCGAGATTGGGCGCCGTGATCGAGGCGCGGCATAACATGCCATAGCTGCCCCATGGAAGCCTGCGGGAGAACCATCCCAAGGCTTCGTCATCGAGTTGGCGCATGGCAAACCCCGTCAAGATCTCGAGCTGGGTCGCCGTGACGCGCGCTTCAGAACGCTGCAAATCGCTTCGCGCGATTCGCGCCAACCGCAATGCTTCCGAGGGGTCCGCTGCGTATTTCTCGTAGGCCCGCAAAATAGCCTGGACGAATGCGATAGGCGTAACCGCCGTCGATCTGCGATCGACGCTGTGATTGTGCCCCGTATTTGCACGACGGTCTCGCATGGATGGACGTCCCAGTCATCTCTGCCAATATGGATCGCGGTGGCAGGATTTGCAACTCGCGTGACGATATAGGTGACTGGGCGCGATTTACTGTTTGGGAACTCCAGGGCGCCGATGACTACGTGTCTGGAGGAAACAGACAACATAGTGACATTTACAAAGAGGGGACAGTTACCCCTGACGTTTCAAGCAGTCAATGCTGTCAGCGTGAATGTCATTCAAACCTAAGGACGGGCTCGGCCCGATCTGGAGCCAAGGCGAATGTGTGGAATCGTTGGAATCTTCTCGCGAGGCGAGACCATCCCCGAAGGACGGCTGCAGCGCGCGACGCGCAGTCTCTTCCATCGGGGTCCCGATGGGCAGGGTTACTGGACGTCTCCAGACCGACGCGTCGGGCTCGGACATGCACGGCTCAGCATCATTGACCTCGCGACCGGCAGTCAGCCCATCGCGAGTGAAGATGGCCGCAGTCAGATTGTCGCCAACGGCGAGTTCTACGGCTACGAGGCGTTCCAGCGGGAGCTCGAACAATCCGGGCATCGGCTGCGCACGCGCTCGGACAGCGAGATCGCGCTCCATCTCTATCAGGATCTCGGACCGCAGTGCCTCCATCACCTGCGTGGAGAATTTGCCTTCATCATCTGGGATGATAACCACCGCACGCTCTTTGCTGCTCGTGACCGCTTTGGCATCAAGCCCCTTTTCTACTCTTTCTACAACAATACCCTCTACCTGGCTTCCGAGGTGAAGGCATTGTTTGCGGCCGGTGTTCCCGCGCGCTGGGATGCCGAATCGGTCGCGCAGTCGGTCGAGTTCGGGGGCCACCAGGTTCGCACACTGTTCGACGGTGTGTTTCAAGTGCCGCCCGGGCACTACCTGTTGGCAACTGAGAAGCACTTTCAAGTGGTCCCCTACTGGGACTTCAACTACCCGCGAGTGGCAGAACAAACGCGAAAGCGCTCGGACGCGGAGTATGTGGCCGAGTTCCGTCATGTCTTTGAGGAAGCTGTGCGCGTTCGCCTGCGCGCGGACGTGCCGGTCGGGTGTTACCTGAGCGGGGGGCTCGACTCCTGCGCGGTACTGGGCCTTGCGGCAAGGCATCGCTCGGATCCCATTCGGGCGTTCACACTCAGCTTTGAGGGAGTCGAGTACGATGAGGAGCCGCAGGCACGGGAAATGGCGGCCAAAGCCGGGGCCGAATTCTTCCCGATCCCAATCCGACAGGGTGATCTCGCCGATCATTTTGCCGATGCGATCATTCAGTCGGAAACGTTTTGCCTGAATGCACATGGAGTGGCGAAGTATCTCCTGAGCCGTGCCGTGCGCGATGCGGGGTTGAAGGTCGTATTGACCGGCGAGGGTTCGGACGAAATTCTCGGTGGCTACGCGCATTTTCGTCGCGACATGCTGCTCTACAACTGCGACGGACAGGACCCGAAAGCGGTGGCCAGGCTCCTCGAGGAGTTGGAGCAGAGTAATCCAGTCTCGGGCGGGCTCCTGTTGCCGCACGGAGAGTCGCTGCCCCTCGTCGGTGTGAAGCGCCTGCTTGGATTCCTGCCCTCGTGGATGGAAACCTTCGCGGCCAGGTCCGTCAAGCTGCGAGCATTGTTAGCCGAGAACTTTCTCAGGGATTTCAGCGGACGCGAGCCTTATCACGCGCTCCTGAGCGGGCTCGATGTTCACGGACAGCTGACCGGACGATCGGCCGTGCATCAGTCGCTGTATCTGTGGTCGAAAACGATGCTACCGGGCTACATCCTGACAATGTTGGGTGACCGCATGGAAATGGCGCACTCGATTGAGGGGCGGGTTCCCTTTCTCGATCATCACGTCGTCGAGACGATTCGCTCGCAACCCGTGAACCTCAAGATCCGCGGCATGACCGAAAAGTATGTGCTGCGCGAGGCTGTGCGCGACGTCATCACGGATACCGTGTACCGGCGGCAGAAGCATCCCTTCATGAGTCCACCGGCGACACTGAACCCCAACGGGAAGCTCCACGATCTGGTGCAGGATCGGCTCCGTGGAAGTGCGCTCGCTTCGATTCCGTTCTTCGACCAGAAGAAGGTTATTGGGCTGCTCGACCGACTCGCCAGCATGGACGAAGCCGCGCGGGTGGCCAACGATCAGATCCTGATGTTTTTGACGAGTGCCTGCGTCCTGCAGGAGCGCTTTCAGCTGGCGGCGTGAACCGGGCTGCGCCTACGAGGGCACGCGTGAGATAGGCGACGAGAGTTCCTTCGACTTCCAGTTCAGGCGAAACACTCCAGATCGTTCCCAAACGCCATTAGTATGCGTGCAAATGAAATACCTTGTTTACAATCGCCCATCGACCCTCCAGCCCGAGCAGTAGAAACATGTCCGTGAATTTCATTCCGGTCCAGTTTTCCGCCTCAACCCGCACGCGGGCAATCGTACCCACCCGGTCAATATTGGTGATGAGCGGTGTGCTCATCGCGCTGAGCATCTCGTCGTCAGTCGATGCGACGACGCCCTCTTCATCCATTCCGACGTTTGTTAGCGGCGCCGCGCCTAATTGCGATGGCGCGAACGGCT
>JAXDQF010000116.1:0-5429 GCA_034668025.1 Gammaproteobacteria bacterium
GGACGATTGGGCGACATCGATGTGTCGGCTGACGAGGCGGAGGTTGTCTGCCATGCAGCCGTCGCGCTCGACTTCGGTGGTTTCGCGAAGGGATATGCGGTGGATCGCGCGGTTGAGGCGCTGATGGGGTGTGGCTGCACCGCTGGGCTCGTCAACGCGGGGGGCGACCTCCGCGTGTTCGGCTCGCGCGAAGAACCGGTGTTTGTGAGGGGCTCAGCGGGAGAACTCACCAACATCGAGCTCACCAACGCCGCGCTGGCCGTGAGCGACGCCAACTCGCCACAGCGTCCGCCCGAGCATCAAGGCTACTACGACCGCACCGCCGCCGCGCCGCCCGCCGTCACGTACGCCGCAGTGATCGCCAGCACCGCCGTCGTCGCCGACGCGCTCGCCAAATGCGTGTTGCTATGCCCGCCGCCCGTGGCCGCCCGCGTCCTGCGCGAATTCGGCGCCACGCAGCCTCAAGTCTCAGCCACGGCGCGCACACGCTAGCGGGCGGCGCGGGTCAGTAGATCCGCCGCTGAATCCTCCTCCGATCATTCCCAACAACCTCATCGGGCGTCTCATCCGCATCGGCCGGCTCGTCATCCGTCGCTGACTTGTCAGCCGCGCCGTCATCGAGCACAAACCCACCCGCCTGCCGGCTCCACAGCTGAAAGTACGACCCACCCAGCGCGAGCAACTCATCGTGTGTGCCGTCTTCAACGATGCGCCCCTGATCAAACACCAGGATGCGATCCAGATGAGCGATCGTGGACAACCGGTGTGCCACGACAATGACCGTCTTGCCCTGCATGACCTCGTTCAGCGTCTCCTGAATGGCCTGCTCCGTAATCGAATCCAGACTGGACGTCGCTTCATCGAGGATCAAAATCGGCGCGTTCTTCACCACCACCCGCGCAATCGCAATCCGCTGCCGTTGCCCCCCGGAAAGCTTCACTCCCCGCTCACCCACCAGTGACGCATATTGGCCCTTGATCTTCTTGATGAAGTCGTCGGCGTGCGCCTTGCGCGCGGCGTCGACGACTTCTTCGTCAGTCGCCTCGAGGCGTCCGTAGCGGATGTTCTCCATCAAACTGCGATGGAACAGGTTGGGATCCTGCGGGATCAGACTCAATTGCGAATGCAGCGAATCCTGTGTCATCGCCCGGATATCGTGCCCGTCGATGAGAATCTGCCCACCCTGTGGATCGTACAGGCGCAGGATCAGGCTCACAAAGGTCGATTTTCCGGATCCGGAGAACCCCACGAGACCCACCCGCTGTCCCGCCGGTATCGTCACATTCAGATGTTGGAAAATGAGCTGCTCGGGTGTGTAACCGAACGACACGTCCCGAAACTCGATCCGGCCGCGCTCAATGGGCATGCGCTGCGCGCCCGGCGCATCGACCACTTCGTGCGGCCTCACAATGGTGTGCACACCATTCGCGACGTTGCCCAGATATTCGAAGAATTCCAGGAAGCGGCGACTCAGGTTGCGCGCTTCGTTGATGATGAGCAGCGTGGTCGTGCTGGCCACCACAAATTCCGCGACCGTGATTTCCCCGCGCCCCCAAAGCTGGAGCGCGTAATACAGCACGCCGATCTTCAGCACCGCGGCGGCCGAGTATTGAAACCACCGTACCCGCTCGGAATATGAGTTGGATCTGCGGACCGCCTGCATCTCTTTCTTGAGCTGGGTATCCAGATACTCCCGCTCATAGTCCAAGCGTGCAAACAACCGCGTGCTGGTGAGATTCGTCACCGCGTCCACCACCTTCCCGGTCGTCTCACTCCGCGCCGCAGACGCAGCCACCGCAAACGGTCGCGTGCGGGTGGCGAGAAAGAACGAAGCCCCAACGAAACAAACGGCCCAGATACCTACAAACTCAGCGAGCCCCCGGTGAGCGTGCCCGAGCATGAAAATCGCAATCCCAAAGACAATCACCATGGGATAAAAGTCGAAGATCAGCGTCCAGATGGTCTGCGAGTAGCCCATCGACGTCTCGCTGATCTTGTGGGCCAGCGCGCCGGCAAAGTCGTTGCTGAGGAACCGGTGGGAGTGATGTTGCAGGTAGGCGTACATCGCTCGTGTGACCGTCTGACGCTGCCGTGGGCCGATGACGATCTGACAAGCACCGCCAGCGCGCGCAAAGACCACCTCACCGACTGCGAGAGCGATGAAGAGCCACAGCGGACCACTGAGGTGCGCGACCAATGACAGTGACTGCTCACGCGCCTGGGTGACTGCCTTGATGATCTGTCCAGTCGCGTACGGAATCAGAATGCCGCAGGTGGAGTTGATGGTCTCCAGGACGAGCATCAACGCGTACCACCAGCGGTACTGGACTATGAAATGCGTGACAAATCGAAAGGGTGTAGCCGGCAGCGGGGGCGCGGCCGGCGCGCGGTGCAGAGGGACGTCCATTAGGTCCGATCGTACATTACGACCGGACTCTAGATGATTGAAGTGGGGGGATCAGTGCAGCGGCTCGAATCCGTACTTCTTGAAGATCTCGGCGGCCGGCTTGGTACGCACAAAGTCCACAAACTGCTGTGCGGTCGCTCCACCGTGAATGGTCACAGCGATCGGGTACGTGATGGGCAGATGAGTGTCTTCCGGAAACTCGGCGACGATCCGCACCTTCTTCTCGGCCAAAGCGTCCGTTTTGTAGACGATGCCCAACGGTGCTTCACCGCGAGCAACAAAGGCCAGCGCCGCACGTACATTTTCGGCACGCACAATCCGCCCCGACAACTTGTCCCACGCGCCCAGCTTCTCCAGCGCGGTCTTCGCATACTTGCCTACCGGCACAGAGTCCGGATCACCCGTTGCGAGTTTTCCCTGCGGTCCGAGCGCCGGTCCGAAGTCGACACCCTTCTTGATCTTCAGATCGACCTTGCTGTCAGCCGGCGCAATGAGCACCAGGCGATTCCCCACCACATCGTGACGCGAGCCCGGCTTCAACAGCTTTCGCTGGTCGAGGTAATCCATCCACTCGAGATCCGCTGAGAAGAACACGTCCGCGGGCGCGCCAGCTTCGATCTGCTTAGCGAGCGCGGAGCTCGCGGCCGGCGATGATTTCACGGGCACATGCGTGTTCGCGGTAAACGCTTTCGACAAATCGTCGATCACATTTGTCAGTGACGCCGCATCGAACACCAGCAACCCGCTGTCGTCCGCAGCGACGGCCATGCCGCCGCAGGCCAGAAAGACAGCGGCCAACAGCCAAGCAAACAGTGATTTCCTGAGCACCTTCATCCTCCCGCGATATATTCCCCAGAATATAACGCGGAAGCGCGGCGTCAGTGGCGTTTGGGTCCGCCGGGACTGGGCGGCTTGAGAACATACCCGCTCGCTGGCTTCGCAGGGCTGGCCGGGTTTGCGGGATTAGCCGGGTTGGCAGCCCCGGGCTGACCACCCGAATTGGAGGGACTCGTGGAGCCAGCGGAACCTGGTGTAGGTGCCCTGGGCGTGTTGGGGGCGCCGGGCTTGGGTGCCCCCGGTGATGTACCAGATCTGTTTGGCCCCGACGGCATTGTCGGCGGCCGAGCCGAAGTTGGTGGTGCGCCGGGCGCGGCCGGGCGCGACTGTGTCGACGCGCCGGGAGGGGTAGCCGAGCCAGCCGAGGGCGATACCGAGGAAGCGCCCGACGAACCCGACGTCGACGAGGATGACGTTGGTGCCGAAGATGACGGAGGCATGGCAGGCGGTGAAGGCCTGACAGTCGCCGACGGCGGCGGGGGTTGCGGCGCCGCGGGCGGTGCCTTGAACGTCCCCGTGGAGGCGTTCGTCTTCCCCTGCGGCGGCATCGGTGCCGACGGTGGGAGGACCTCAACCGACATTGTGAACGTCCGCTTCTCAGAGGCCTGTAAAGCGCCAACGTTCACGACCTGGCGAGTGACTTCCTCGCCGCGGTCGTTGCGGATAGCAATGATGACGAAATACTCGAGCGGCTGCTCGTTCGGCGGATGCCGAATGATCCCCTCAACCCGTAACGCGGGCGCAGCCGCCACCTGTCGCTTCGCTGCTTCTGAGTCGAAGCGCAGGTGGTGCATGCAGCCCGGACAGATACTGAGGCTTTCGAGGATCGTCGCCTTACAGTGTGGACAGGTGCGCGTCTTGCCCGTTGATACCGGGCGAGAGGCCACACTCATGAAGCGGTGCCGTATCCCTTGGCAGTGGAGCTACGGCCTTCGCTATCCCAACCGAATTCGACCTGGCCGCGCATCCGCGAGCCCGCCGCAACGGTCAGTGAACCAGCCTTCACGTCGCCGCTGATGACGCCGCCCTCGAGCAACTCGACGCGCTTGGCGTTCTCGATGTTGCCGATGAGCTCGCCGCCTACGACGACTACGCTCGCCTTCACAAGGCCTTCCAGATGAGCACCCGTGTCGAGGGTGACATTGCCATCAACTTGCACGTCGCCTTTGAAGCGCCCGGCAATCCGTACGTGGCCCGAGCCAATGATCTTGCCTTCAATGGTCAGGTCCGAGGCAATAACGGATTCTTTCATATCGAGCCTCTGCGCTTCCTTCACCGGACGGCGAGCTGCATCGGGACTGAGTGCGGCGACGTTAGTCTTCTCCGGCTCACGGGAGTGCGGCGCGGCACCCGTGTTAGGGAGATTTTGCGCCGGCGCCGTGCCGGGCTGAGAGGTCGTATCTTTCCAGAGCGCCATGAGTAGCCCCTTTCGGTTTGGGACGAGGAAATTACCTGCCGTTCACACCAGCGACCAGTGTGTCCGGTAGCAGACAGATGTAATCAACTACTTGATTGCAGGGCCGCAGCACGGCCCGCGGGCGGTTGTACCACGCGCTGGGATTTGAAAACTGATGCATACCGCACAATCGTACCATTATCCATAACGACTGGCCCCCACGGGAATCCGTAGGCTCAGCTGGCGGTAGCCGGGGTGCGGAGCGCGTCAAATAAAATCTGGATATCGCAGCCCTTGCAGACGTAAGCGGCGGCACCCCGCCGTTTCGCTTCACGGGAGACCTCTTCGCTATTCGCCAGCCCGCTGAACACGATGACGCGCAACTCAGGCATGGCCGTCGTCAATTGCTCGATCAGGGGCAGCCCGCTGCCGCCCTGCAGCGTGAGGTCCAAGATAACCGCATCGGCCGATGACTCCCGCGCCCTGGGGAGTACCTCCGAAGCATCCGTAACCTGCCCGACACAATGCATATCGGGCTCGGTATCGATGAGCTGGCTCATCACCTCGCTCAGATCGCGATGGTTCTCAGCGATGAGCACCCGTATAGACTTTTGTTCCATCACGCCCCGTGATACGCAAGTACCGTTCCCGCTCAGGTGTCGAGCAAGGCCAGCAGTTCTGCAGTCTTTTCCTGCATCAGGCCCGGGTCGCCCCGCGACTCGACGTTCAGCCGCACCAGCGGCTCCGTATTCGAGCTGCGCAGATTGAAGCGCCACTGTGGAAATTCCA
>JAXDQF010000117.1:0-3811 GCA_034668025.1 Gammaproteobacteria bacterium
CGGACCGTGGTCGCCGAAGCCGGTCCCATGATCCCGGCACGCCACCGCCAGATGCTGTTGTCGATCCTGGATCTCGGCCAGGTGACCGTGAATGACATCATGATCCCGCGGCAGGAAATCTCGGCGATTGATGTGCAGGAAAACTGGGACGACATACTCGACCAGTTGCGCCAGACACCGCATACCCGGCTGCCGGTCTACGATGGGGAGCTCGACAAGCTGTTCGGCATACTCCACATGAAGCGGGTGGCCCAGGAGCTCGCCAGGGGCACGCTCACGCGGGACAAGCTGATTGAAGTGGCGAGCAGCCGGGAGCCCTACTTCGTACCCGAAAGCACGGCCCTTACGGTCCAGCTCACGCAGTTCCAACGTAACCGCCGGCGCCTCGCCTTCGTAGTCAACGAATACGGTGACATCGAAGGCCTGGTGACGTTGGAAGACATCCTGGAGGAGATCGTCGGCGAGTTCACAACCGACCCCGCAACCATCACCCACAGGGACATCCACTCGGAGAGGCCGGGGGTGTTCATTGTCAATGCGAGTGCAACCATCCGCGCACTGAACCGCGCGCTGCAGTGGCACTTACCCACAGACGGTCCGAAGACCATCAACGGCCTTCTGCTGGAACAACTCGAGACGATTCCTGACCCCGGGACGACGTTGAAGGTCGGGGACTATCAGTTTGAGGTGCTGCAAATCGCCGATAACGCAATCAGAACCGTACGCGTCTATGCCCCGGCGACGGACGAAGTCACTGCGACCGGTTGAACGCCGCCTCCAACGCCTCGCCCACACGGCCCACCGCAATCACCTGCAGGCCCTCGAGCGGCTTCCGGGGCGCATTCTCCTTCGGCACGATGGCGATCTTGAAGCCCTGCTTGTGTGCTTCGCGCAACCGCTCGTCGCCGTAGGCCACCGGTCGTACCTCGCCCGTCAACCCCAGCTCCCCAAAGGAGATGAGGGAGTTGGGTACGATCTTGTCAGCGAGGCTGGAGGCCAGAGCCAGGACCACCGGCAGATCCCAACCGGTCTCGTTGATCTGGACCCCACCCACGACATTCACGAACACGTCGTGCTCCTGGAGTGACACCTGCGCGTGCCGGTTCATGACCGCCAGCAACATGGCCACGCGGTTGGAATCCAATCCCTGGGCGACGCGCCGCGGCGCACCAAACCTCATACGGTCTACCAACGCCTGTAACTCTATGAGGAGGGGGCGGCCACCCTCACGTGTCACCGTGACGATGCTCCCGGCGGCCGGCTCGGAGGCCCGCGAGAGAAAAATGGCCGACGGGTTGCGCACTTCCTTCAAGCCGCTTTCGGCCATGGCGAAGAATCCCAGCTCGTTCACGGCACCGAAGCGATTCTTTGTGGAGCGGACGATGCGAAAGCGGCTGCCCGCTTCGCTCTCAAAATACAGAACCGTATCCACCAAATGCTCCAGCATCCGTGGCCCCGCTATCGCTCCCTCCTTGGTTACGTGGCCGATGATGATCACTGCGGTTGATGTGGACTTGGCGAAGCGGACGAGCTCTGCAGTACATTCTCTCAACTGCGCTACCGCGCCCGGGCTCGTGGCAACTGTGTTCGATTCGATAGTCTGGATAGAATCCACCACCAGCAACGTTCCCTTGCGTTCCGATGCCAGCGAGAGAATGGCTTCCAGACTCGACTCCGCGACAACTTCGAGCTTCTGCCCGTCAATGCCCAGACGTTGGGCTCGCACTGCTATCTGGGATACGGACTCCTCACCGCTCGCGTACAGCACGGCGTTGGTCCCAGCAACGTGCGCAGCGACTTGCAGCACCAGTGTCGACTTCCCAATCCCAGGATCTCCTCCCAACAAGGTCACCGATCCGGGTACGATGCCGCCACCCATGACCCGGTCAAGTTCCTCATGGCCGCTCGCGAGCCGCTTCTCAATACCCCCCAGGGCTGTTTCCAGCCGCCGCGGCGTACCTATTGTTGACGAGGTGCCACCGTGGGCGCTCGCGCGCCCGGCCCCCGCCCGGCTGCTCACAGCCCGCTGCTCCAGGGAATTCCACTCGCCGCACAGGGGACACTGGCCCTGCCATTTCAGGGTTTCGCCACTACAGGCGGTACACACAAATACGGGACTCGAGCGGGCCATCTATGCGCTCAACTGTCAACTGGTTAGGATGCGCGGCCATGCCCGCTCACCGAATGACGAGTTTGTGACCGGTCGCCTGCACTGCGACGCGACCAATGCTAGCGTATGCCGGCTCGAACCGGGGACGGGAAAGTGACGCGTATCACATTTTGTGGGCCGTATGAAGGTCAGGACGCAGCATGAGCCTGAAAGGCAGGCTGCGTTTCGTAGGACTGACCGACACCGGTAAGGTCCGCGAGCACAACGAGGACACAATTGCGTTCGATGCTGACATCGGCCTTCTCGTATTGGCGGATGGAATGGGCGGCTACAACGCTGGCGAGGTTGCCAGCGGGATTGCCGTCAAAACCATCGTCAACCTCGTCCGTGAACAGGTCGAGCGCGAGGATATGAACGTGCAGGATCGTGATTCCGGGCTGTCCCGGCCCACCATCATCCTGCGCGATGCCATTCATCGGGCAAACAAGATCATCTACCAGACCGCGCGCACCCAGCCCCAATGTGAGGGCATGGGCACCACGGTCGTTGCTGCGCTGTTCTTCGACAACAAGATCACCATTGCGCACGTCGGCGACTCCCGGCTGTACCGCCAGCGAAGCGACAAGCTGGAGCAGGTCACGATGGACCACTCGCTGCTGCAGGAGCTGGTGGACCGGGGCTTCTACTCGGCGGAGGAAGCCCAACGCGCCGCAAACAAGAACTACGTCACACGGGCGCTCGGCGTGGAGCCTAACGTGGACGTGGAGATCCAGGAGGTACCGGTACAGAAGGGCGATGCCTACATGCTCTGCTCCGACGGCCTCTCGGACATGGTTGAAGACGAAGATATTCATTTAACCATAAACACCTTTAATGATAATCTGGATACGGTCGCCAAGCAGTTGATTCAACTGGCGAATGATAATGGGGGCCGGGATAACGTCTCAGTCGTCATGGCGACTGTCCTGGACGCGTTTCCGGCACGCACGCGAATTTTCGACAAGATCCTCGGCTGGTTCGGCTGACAGAGGCTAAGCACATGGCAAGGTTGGTCTTGAGCCTGGATGGCCAGGTGATGGCGGAATACAACATGAACAAGGAGCGGTACACGATTGGCCGCCTCCCTGACAATGACATCCGCATCGACAACGCCGCCGTCAGCGGTCACCACTCGTTGATCATCAACATCCTCAATGACTCATTCCTCGAGGATCTGAACAGCACCAACGGTACGTACGTCAACGGCAAGCTGATCAAGAAGCACGCGTTGCAGCATGGTGACGTGGTCACTGTCGGCCACCATCAACTGCGGTTCGTGGAAGACGACGAGGCGCAGGACGAATTTGAAAAGACGATGGTGATCCAGCCGTCGTCACGCCCGGTTGAGAAAGTTCGCGCGGCCAGTGAGGCTGCGGAGAAGGTGTCACCTGCCATCTCGGCAACCGGCAAAACACGCGCCCTCAACGACACAACCTCTGCGGCGCTGAAGAAGGCGAAGCTGCAGGTGCTTTCGGGCGCCTTTGCGGGTCGCGAGCTCGAGCTCAGCAAAGCATTGACCACGCTCGGCCGGCCGGGTGTCCAGGTCGCGGCGATTACTCGCCGGGCCGAAGGTTATTTCATCGTCCACGTGGACAGCGGCAAGGTTGACGACTTCCCATTGCTCAATGGCACTGCCATCGGCGCCCAGGCCACACGCCTGGC
>JAXDQF010000118.1:0-17150 GCA_034668025.1 Gammaproteobacteria bacterium
GAAGGCAGCCGACGTCCCTGTATAACGCTTGGTTTACGTGTGTACTACAACTGCGGTGCCCAGGATGAGCACCAGCCCGCCGCTTTGACCAGTTTGTCCGGAAAAATCTGGCAGGGGCCCTGCGTGGAGTTGTAAGTGCCTTCATACAGGGCGCAGGTGGCGCACTTGTGGCCCATCGTGTTTTTCTCTTTGGTCGCGTCCTCGGAGTATTTGACCTTCACCGCGGCCGGGTCATCCGGACTCAGCAGCGGCTGATCGGCAGCACTGCTCGGGGTGAAACGGGACAGCGCCAACGGTGCCAGGGTGGCGCCCAGCAGCCACTTCTGCACGAAGCGGCGGCGAGTGGAATTGTTTTTGGAGGTCATGGCAGGCTCCTTCAGCGTATCCGCGGAGCGTACGTTAACCGCGTCTGCAGGTCGATGTGTGCATGCGGCGAAGGGGGCGGTATAGAATCCAGCAGGCAGATCTTGCTACGGAATATTAACGCCTCCGATGCGCTTCTCCGCCAATCTCGGTTTTTTGTGGTCTGACCGACCCTTGCTCGCGCGGATGGAGGCGGCGGCACGGGCTGGCTTTCGCGCCGTTGAAATGCACTGGCCGTATGACGTGCCCGCGAGCGAGGTCGCTGCCGTGGCCCGTCGCAACGAAGTGACGCTGCTGGGAATCAACACCGCGCCGGGGAACTTTGCAGCGGGCGAGCGAGGTCTCGGAGCGATTCCAGGGCGCGAGCGGGATTTCCAGGGCACGATTGATCAGTCGATAGAATACTGCCGCGTTTCCGGCGCCACAGCCATTCACGTGATGGCGGGGAACGTAGCGGCGTCGGATCGGGAACGTGCACGCGCGGTCTTCGCCACTAATTTGCGTGTGGCGGCTGCCAAAGCCGCCGCGCAGCAGCTCACCCTGTTGTTGGAACCCCTGAATCCTAACGACAACCCCGGGTACTTTTACTCAACGGTGCCTGAGGCGGTGAGCTTGATCGAAGAGCTGCAGCTTCCCAATCTCAAACTTCAGTTTGACGTCTATCACGTTGCTCGTGCCGAGGGCGATGTACTCGCCAAACTCGACAGATACCGCTCGCACATCGGCCATGTTCAGATCGCGAGTGTGCCAGCGCGTGCTGAACCGGATGAGGGCGAGATTGCTTACCCGGTGATTTTCGCCGCCGTGGAGAAGTTGAAATACGCGGGTTGGGTGGGGTGTGAATATCGTCCCCGCGGCGATACCGATGAGGGATTGATTTGGATCGACAGGATGGGAATGCGATGACTGCAAAGATTGCGCTGGTGACCGGCGCAGGTTCGGGTATCGGGCGCGCTGTGGCACTCGCTCTTGCGAAGGTGGGGTACACAGTTGTGTTGGCGGGTCGCCGCTTGCCCCAGCTCGAGCAGGTAGCCCGGGAGGCGGGTCCTGGCGCCATCGGTGTCACTGCCGACGTTACGGACCCCGCGTCCGTCGCTGCTCTCTTTGCGCGAATCGCCAAAGATTTCGGGCGACTGGATTTGTTGTTCAACAACGCAGGCGTTTCCGCGCCGCCCGCGCCCCTGGAGGATCTACCGCTCGAGCAGTGGCGCTCGGTCGTCGATACGAATCTAACCGGTGCGTTCCTGTGCACACAGGCCGCGTTCCGTCTCATGAAGACGCAAAAGCCTCGCGGTGGTCGAATCATCAACAATGGATCCGTCTCCGCGACGGCTCCGCGCCCGCGATTGGTGGCGTACACGGCGTCCAAACATGCTGTCACGGGCCTTACCAAGGCCACGTCCCTGGAAGGCCGCGAGCATGACATTGCATGCGGCCAGATCGATATTGGCAACACCGCGACGGAGCTCGCCGCGGCGATGACTCATGGGACCTTGCAGGCTGACATGTCCGTAAAGACGGAGCCCACATTCGACGTGCGGTATGTCGCCGACGCAGTGGTTTATATGGCGGGACTGCCGCTCGAGGCCAACGTGTTGTTCATGACCGTGATGGCCACCAAGATGCCGTTTGTGGGCAGAGGGTAAGGGGTTACCCTCTCAGCCGCCCACCAGTCCCCGCCCTCGCAGCCAATTCCGCAACAACACACTCCACTCACCCAAGGCCGGATCTCCCGCCGCCAATCCCAATCCATGCCCGCCGTTCTCAAACACATGGATCTCCGCCGGCACTCCCGCCCTGCGTAGCGCCAGATAGAACGCAACACTGTTCTCAGCCGGTACCGACATATCCGCGTTCGTGGAAAACAGAAACGTCGGCGGCGTCTCGTGAGTTACCTGAAACTCGGTCGACATCTGCCTGGCCAACTTCGGATCCGGATGCTCGCCCAGGAGGGCCGCGACCGACTGCTTGTGGGAATACTCCGCGGTCATTGAGATTACGGGGTAGGCCAACACCACGAAATCGGGGCGGCTGCCCATCCGGTCGACCGGGTCGGCTGCCGTCGGACTGCCCGCATCGAAATGCGTGGCGACCGTGGAGGCCAGGTGCCCGCCCGCCGAGAAACCCATGAACCCGACGCGATCGGCCCGAATTCCCAATTCATCCGCGTGCGCTCGCACGAAGCGGATCGCCCGTTGCGCGTCTCCCATTTCGATCGGATGGTGATAGCGCGGCCCCAGCCGATATCGCAGTACGAACGCGGTCACTCCCTGTGAGTTGAACCAATTCGCGACCTGTCTGCCCTCATGATTGGCAGACAGCCGAACGTAGCTGCCGCCCGGCGCGATGATGACCGCGGTGGTCGGCACGGGGCCCGCTGATCCAGCGCGGACGGGAAACACAGTCAACGTGGGCTTGTCGTCGTCCGTGTCTCCAAGTGCGCCGGGCGCTCCGTTCTCCCACAGTGCGAACGTGCGGGTATCGGTGGTCGGGTCGAGGCTCGTGGGCCAAGGTTGAGCGGCGTTAACAGGCTGTTGGGTCATCGCGAATAAACTCAATAATACGGCAACCGTCCGTGTATGAAGCGTCAAAGGCGGATCCTCCGGCTACGGCTCGTGTGTTTTGCCGATGAACGCGGCCACGTTGTCGTGCAGAGCTTTCAGGTCCGGCTCGTGGGCATAAACCATGTGACCGGATGTGTAGTAGTGCATCTCGATATTCTTCTGCAAGGCCGGCTGGATCGGCAGCTGCAGCAGCTCGTAGGTGGCCGCGAAGAAGGGCGTAGCCAGGTCGAAGTAGCCCCCGTTCATCATCACCCTGAGGTTGGGATTCATTTTCATGGCAAAGGCCAGGTCGGGCGCAACATTGACCGTCTGGGGCAACTTTGCCGGTGCACCCGGTGGTTGATGTTGGAAGTCCCAGTTCTTCTCGACGTCAATTTCGTCCTTGTAAGTCATCCTGGAGCCGAACTTCAGCGTCTTGCGGACGTAGTCGTTGAAGGCGGAGACATAGGCGGAGGAGATTGCCGCCGATTGCGGATCATAGTCGGCTTCCTTGCTCATCGGATCGATGGTGGGGCCCGAAAACCGACTGTCCAACCGGCCCGTAGTCGTGTCACTGCCGAGCAGCGTCTTCTCGAACTCTCCCACGTTAATACGCAAATTAGCCCGCTCAATATAGTCCTGAGGTAACCCCGTGTAGGCGTGCAGCCGGCCGGCTATCTCCGTTCGACGCTCGGGCGACAGCGAATTGCCCGCCATCAATGCGCGCCAGTAATCATTCAGCGCGAATTGCTCGACCTCAGTCAGCAGGGGCTCGAGAGCCTGGGACTGATTCGGCAGCTTGTGGTGGTACCACGCCGTAGCGGTGAAAGAAGGCAGAGTCAACACATACGGCTGGTCAACACCGGGGTTGAACTGCGGCCCGTCAGCGCTGTTGTCAAAGCTGAGGATCTGCGAAAGCAGAATGACGCCGTTGAAATCCAGCGACTTCTCGCTTTGCAGTATGTAAGCAAGCAGCGCCGCGCGCGTCGTGCCGTAACTTTCGCCGAACAGGTACTTGGCGGAATTCCACCGGCCATGGGTGGACAAAAATTGAACTATGAAATTCGCGAACGCATGGGCGTCCTGGTCTACGCCGTAGAACGCCTTTTCCTTATCGGCGCCCCGCAGATGTCCGAATCCTGTGCCGGGCGCATCAATGAATACGAGATCGCTTGCATCCAACAGACTGAATTCGTTGTCAGTAACACGATACGGCGCGGCGGCGCTGTGCGAGTCGTTCGCGGTGATCACACGCTTCGGGCCAAAGGCACCCATGTGGAGCCACACGGTCGAGGAGCCCGGGCCACCGTTGAACGCAAAGGTGATGGGTCGGCGTGCATCCTCGTGGTCGCCCTTGAAATAAGCGACGTAGGACATGCTGGCGTGCTGTGGAATCGGTGGCGGATCACCCTTGTCATTCTTGGGCTGTGGATCATCGTCCTTCGGATCCTTCAGGTATATGACCTCGACGCCGGCCTCCGCCTGGTAGGCCAGCTTCACTCCCTTGACTGTGATGGAACCTGAAGTTAGCTGGCTCTCATCTTTCAGAATGCGGGGTGAGTCGCTGTCATCGTCGCGTTTCGAGTCCTGGTCACTGTCCTTTGCATACGCCCCACTCAGGGCTGCTGTCAGGGCGAGTAAGACGAGCAGTATCCGGGTTGATAGACGACTCATGATTCTCCGGCAGGCAAAGACAAAGGGCGGCCAAAATAGCAGCGCGCCGGGCGGGTTGCCAGTGGCGCGTGTGCGGTGCGGGGGCCGGGCCCGGGCTTTCGTCCCTGCAGCGACTGGTTTCCGGAGGTTTGATCCGCTCAGCCGCACGGGGGCCCGCCGCGGGCTGACACGGGGTACGGTGGAGGTTGCTTGCAAGCCGCCGGGGATGGATTGTCGGTCGGCCACCAACTTGTAAAACTCAGTGTCTGTTTGAATCGACGCGGGCGTACAAAAAATCAACACTAACATGGGGATCTAACATCGGAAGCGCAGGTGATTGCGGCCCGATGAGGAGTGCGCCGCCGGATTGCCAACCGGCGGATGTGCTTGCCGGGGCAGCCTTGCGCATGTGTTACGGATCCGGCGATCCCCGCTGGCAATGAGCCTGCAGCGGCAGCGCTGCGGGCCGGGCGCAACCGGTGACCATCATCCCGCAGTGACGCGATGCAACATCCCATGCTTGCCGCCGTGGGTGGTAACACTGCCGCACCTCCTCGGGGCCACATGTTGTGTCTGACGTTGGTCGTTTGAAGCCGCAGCGTAATGTTGCGGGCGCGACCATCGATGGGACTGGCCGAATCGGTTGAATTGATCGACAATCCGAATCCACCCGCCGTAGGATGGTGTGTGTTGCAGCGCAGGTGCGGATTTCAGGCCTGACGCGATGAGTAAATAATAATGGGCCAGGACGTTACATCATTGTTGCAACCCGTTTCCGCGGACGCCGTCTGCGGAGTCGATCTGGAGTACACCCAACTGCTGGCGGCCATCGATGCCTACCGTTTGTTCGGCAGCGACATCCCGCTGGCCGCTGACACTGACTGGCGAGCCGTGCGCGACCGGACCCTGGAGGCTCTGGGCCAGAGTCACGATCTGCGCGTGTTGGCGCATCTGGCAGCGGCGATTGTCCGCATTGACGGGCTGATTGCGTTTTGTTCGGTAATAACGATCGCCGATCGCTGGGTGTCGGAACATTGGGACGAGGTGTTTCCCCGGATCGACGAAGACGCGGTACTACGCACACACGCGCTGCACAGCTTTGCCGATCGCATGGCAATCGTGGACGCGGTGCGGCGCACGCCGGTGTTGTCACATCGTCAGCTGGGGGCTTTTTCCCTGCGGGATCTGGAGCTTGCGATGGGTCAGCTGACACCGGCCGACGCCGACTCGAAAGCCCCGAACCTGGCACAGATAGAAGCGACGCTGGCGAATACGCCGCCCAACGAGCTGGTGCAGCTTTCCGGGGCACTCCAGGCGGGCATGGGTTCCCTGCGCAACATCGTCGCGACCATGCAGACGCGCAGCGGATTTGAATCCGCGCCGGACTTGGATGGTTTGCTGCGGCCGTTGTCGCGAATCGACAAATTGCTGACGGAGCACATTCCCGGTACTGCCGCAAACGAACCGTCCGCCGCGAGCGCCGGCAACGAGGACAACCCTGCGATGGCAACAGGCCCGGTGACAGATATCAAGTCTCGCCAGGACGCAATTCGCGCCCTCGATGCGGTCTCGGCCTACTTCCGCTCGCACGAACCCTCGAGTCCCGTGCCGATGTTACTGGAGCGGGCGAAACGGCTCGTCTCCAAGAGCTTCATGGAGGTGCTCGCGGACATTGCGCCGGACAGCTTGAGCCAGGCCAGGTTGATTGGCGGAATACAGAACGACGAGGGTCAGTAACAGGAGATCCCACTGTGGCAAAGGCAAGCAGTCAGAAGTTCATCGCGCGTAATCGCGCTCCGCGCGTCCAGATCGAGTACGAGGTGGAGCTGTATGGCTCGCAGAAGAAGGTGCAGGTGCCTTTCGTCATGGGCGTCATGGCCGACCTGTCCGGGGATGCGGCCGAGCCGTTGCCCCCGGTTGACCAGCGCAAATTCCTCGCGATCGACATTGATAACTTCGATGAGCGCATGAAGTCGATGAAGCCACGTGTCGCCTTCCGGGTTCCGAACACCCTCACAGGCGAAGGCCAGCTCAATGTCGACATCACATTCGAGAGCATGGACGACTTTTCGCCGGCCGCGGTGGCGCGGAAGGTCGACGCGCTGAGCAAGTTGCTGGAGGCGCGGACGCAGCTGTCCAACCTCGTGACCTACATGGACGGCAAGTCCGGCGCCGAAGAGTTGATCTCGAAGGTCCTGAACGATCCTGCGCTGTTGAAATCGCTTGCCGACAAGGCGAAACCGCAGAGCTGAGCGTGCAACGGGTGATGTTTGGGGAGAACGTAGATGGCTGAAGCTAAAGCTGAAGGTGAAACGGGCGCGGCGGCACTGGAAGCCGACCAGTTGGGGGCGCTCCTGCAAAAGGAGTTCAAGCCCAAGACAGATCGTGCGCGCTCGGAAGTGGAGACCGCGGTGCGCACGCTCGCCGAACAGGCGCTGCGCGACACGGCGGTGGTTTCCGACGATGTGATCGGAACCATTAAAGCAATCATCGCCGAAATCGACCAGAAGCTGACGGAGCAGGTGAACCTGATCCTGCACAGCGAGCGATTTCAACAGGTTGAGGGAGCCTGGCGCGGCCTGAGCTACCTCATCAACAACACTGAAACCGACGAGATGCTGAAGATCCGGGTGATGAACATCTCGAAGAAGGATCTCGGCAAGACGCTGAAGAAGTTCAAGGGCGTCGCTTGGGATCAGAGTCCCCTGTTCAAGAAGCTCTACGAAGAGGAATACGGCCAGCTCGGCGGCGAGCCGTTCGGCTGCCTGGTGGGTGACTATCAGTTCGATCACACCCCGCCGGATGTCGAGTTGCTGGGCCAGATCGCCCAGATCTCCGCCGCTTCGCATGCACCCTTTGTGGCCGGCGCATCGCCCGCGCTGATGGGGATGGATTCCTGGCAGCAGCTCGCGAATCCCCGGGACCTGGCCAAGATCTTCGGTGCGCCTGATTATGCTGCGTGGCGCTCGCTTCGGGAGTCCGAGGACGCGAAGTATGTGGGGCTGGCGATGCCCCGGTTCCTGGCCCGACTGCCTTACGGGGCGAAGACCTCGCCCGTTGAAGAGTTTGATTTCGAAGAAGAAACCGGCACCGGCGAGCACAGCAAATACACCTGGGCCAACGCCGCCTACGGCATGGCGGTCAATATCAACCGGTCTTTCAAACTGTATGGCTGGTGCTCCCAGATCCGCGGCGTCGAGTCCGGCGGGACGGTGGAAGGGCTTCCCGTTCACACTTTCCCCAGCGACGACGGTGGTGTCGACATGAAGTGTCCGACGGAAATCGCCATCAGCGACCGTCGCGAAGCGGAGCTCGCCAACTGCGGATTGATGCCGCTCATACATCGAAAAAACACGGATGTCGCGGCGTTCATCGGAGCCCAGTCGCTGCAAAAGCCCACCGAGTACGTTGATCCGGACGCCACTTCGAATGCGCGCCTGTCCGCACGGCTGCCTTACCTGTTCGCGAGCTGCCGTTTCGCGCACTACCTGAAATGCATGGTGCGCGACAAGGTCGGCACGTTCAAGGAACGTTCAGACATGGAGCGATTCCTGTCCGACTGGATCAAGGGCTACGTGCTGGGCAACCCCCAGGACGCCGGTGACACGTTGAAGGCGCAGAAGCCGCTGGCAGGCGCCGAAGTCAAGGTCGAGGAAGTCGAGGGTAATCCGGGTTACTACAGTGCGCGTTTCTATCTCAGGCCGCACTACCAGCTGGAAGGTGTCAACGTGACTTTGAGCCTGGTGTCGCGGCTGCCGTCCCAGAAGGCAGCCTGAGCCGGTCGATGAGCGAGCAACTCAACGCTACCAACTTAAAACACTCAATTTAGGGAGTTTTCCTCATGGCTGCTGATATGTTCCTGATGCTGGATGGGATCAAGGGCGAGTCCGCGGATGACAAGCACAAGGGTGAAATCGACATCGAGTCGTTCTCCTGGGGCCTCGCGCAAACGGGTGGAGGACACCGCGGCAGCGGTTCGGGCACGGGCAAGGTCGATGTGCACGACATCAACATCACCAAGCGGGTGGACAAGTCTTCGCCGACGCTCCAGCTGGCATGCGCCAACGGCAAGCATATTGCCAAAGGCAAGATCACGCTGCGCAAGGCCGGTGAGAATCCGCTCGACTACCTGACGTTTGATCTCGAGGGTCTTCTGATATCCAACTATCAGATCGCGCACACGGCGGGCGGCCACGACGTACCGTCCGAAACCTTCGGAATCAACTTCGTGAAGGTCAAGAGCGAATATTGGACGCAGAGTGACAAGGGAGCGAAGGGAGAGAACGCCAATTTCTCCTGGGACGTCTCGAAGAACGTCAAGTACTAGGACGCGCGTGATGGCCGGATCCGTCTCTACTGCTGAACAGAATCTGCGTGCCGGCGAGCTTTCCGCCTGCCTCGTGGATCTGCAGACGCAAGTGAGGCGCAATCCGGCCGACACCCGGACCCGTATCTTTCTCGCCCAGCTGCTGATGGTGCTCGGGGAGTGGGACCGCGCCCTGACCCAACTCAATGTGATCGGCGAGATGGATGCCGGGGCCATTCCCATGACGCGGGCGTACGCGGCCGCGATTCAATGTGAGCGGCTTCGCGGCGCGGTACTCGAGGGCAAGCGCTCGCCGCTCATATTCGGTGACCCCGAGCCGTGGCTCGCGCTGGTGGTGCAGGGACTGACTGCCCTGGCAGCTGGACGCGCGGAGCAGGCTGACGCAATTCGTGCGGAAGCATTCGAGGCCGCGCCCGCGACCGCAGGAAGTCTCAACGGGCAGGAGTTCGAATGGATAGCGGACGCCGATTCGCGTCTGGGACCCATCCTCGAAGTGCTGTTGAACGGGGCATACTACTGGATACCCTTTCATCGGATTGCCACCGTTGAGTTTGAGCAACCGGCGGATTTGCGCGACATGGTGTGGTTGCCTGCCCAGTTTACGTGGACGAACGGCGGACAGGCTGTAGGTTTCATTCCAACACGTTACGCGGGCACGGAGGTCGCCGCAGATTCGGCGTTGCAACTTGCGCGCAAGACCGACTGGACAAGCATCGGCACAGACGCTTTCGCGGGACTCGGGCAGCGTGTTCTGGCGACGAGCGCAGACGAAGTACCGCTTCTCGAGGTGCGCGAGCTGCGGCTGACCGGTAGTTGAGGCGCAGGCGCCATGGCAGACCTCGCCCTGAACGAACGTCTGCAGCCGGCGCTGCTCGATCGCCTCATTGACGATGAGCGCACGGTTGCGTTGGTCAACATTACAATCGATGCAGGGGCTCTGCGCAGACTCGAATTGCCTGAGCAGGCGCTGATTGACATCCTGGTTGCACAGGGCATGACGCTGCAACTGCGTGAGTCCGCCGGGGACATGCTCGAGCTTCGTTTCACGGCATCGCGGGCGCACGCCAACCCTTCACAGCTTCGCGCCCTGCTGCTGCGTCCACCGCGTGCCCCGGACGGAGTGCAACTGCAATCGTTCGCTACCGTGCAGTCGGCATCGGCGCCCAATCTGGAGCTCGAGTCGGCGGAGCGCCGGATGTTGTCGACACGGCGCCTGCGAGAATGCGTGCTGCGTGATCTGGGGTGGCTCTTCAATTCGATCAATCTCGAATCCACACAGGACCTGCAATCGGTTCCACAGGTTGCCTCGTCGGTACTCAACTTCGGGTTGCCATCGTTCGCAGGAAGGATGGCGTCGTCCATTAATCCAATGGAATCGGCGGACCGGCTGCGGCGCGTGATCGAACTGTTTGAGCCGCGGCTCAGCGCGGTTCGGGTCAAGCCGCAACCACGCAGCGAAGATGAGAGCGACGGCACGCTCGAATTTACCATCGAGGCCCAGCTCTGGTCCCATCCGCAGCCGCAGCAACTCGAGCTGCATACCCGAATTGACATCATGACGGGCGATATCACCGTCAGCGAAGGGCGTCGCGCCCGCGACCCCCGGTAGCTCGAGCCATGGATCCACGCCTACTCGAATACTACAACCGCGAGCTGCAGTTCATGCGCGAGACCGGCGCTGAATTCGCTCGTTCATACCCGCGCGTCGCCGCACGGCTCGGGTTGGATGAGTTGGAATGCGCGGATCCCTATGTCGAGCGACTGCTCGAGGGATTTGCCTTCCTGGCGGCCCGCGTCCAGCTGAAACTCGATGCCCGCCACCCGGATTTCACCCAACAGCTGATGGAGCTGGTGTATCCGGGATTTCTGGCGCCCATCCCGGCGACGGCCGTGGTCGAGATCATGCCGGACCTCGAGGAAGGCTCGCTCAAGGAAGGCGTTTTGATTCCGCGCGGCAGCTCGCTCAAGACCCCGTTGGTCAAGGGTGAGCGCACCAGTTGCGAATTTCGCACGTCCCAGGACGTGACGCTCTGGCCACTGACCGTGACGGATGCGAAATATCTGTCTGGAACCGGGGCGGTGAGTGGACAGGGTCTGACTGTTGATTCGCGCACGCGCGCCGCCATCCGCCTGCGTCTCGCGAGCGCCGGCGGCATCCCGATCGCGGCTCTGCCCATCGACTCGCTGAGCTTCTACGTAAAAGCGACTCCCGGAGTCGCCTCACGCATATACGAGCAAGCACACGCCAATTGCATTGGAGTACGAGTTCGCGCTGTGCCGGCTCAGCAGGCGGAAGTGGCCCTGCCGGCCAGTTGCGTGGTTGAAGTAGGATTTGGCGATGGCGCGGCCATGCTGCCGCTGCCGCGGGCCGGCTTCGGTGGCTTCCGCCTGTTGCAGGAGTATTTCATCCTGCCCGAGCGCTTCATGTTCATCGGGCTGTCTGGATTGTCCGGGGCGCTGCGCTCGTGCATTGGCAGTGAAGTCGAGCTCACGTTGTTACTCGATCACGCGCAGCCCGTACTGGAGAACGCACTCGATGCCGCGCAGTTTCGCCTGAACTGCACGCCGGTAGTCAATCTGTTTCCCAAGACTTGCGGACGCGTCGAAATCCATGGACGCGACATCGAATACCACGTCCTGCCAGATCGCAACAGGCCACAGGATTTCGAGGTGTACGGCATCGAGAAAGTGACCGGCATTACTCGCGATGGCGGCGGAAACTTCCCCATTGCCCCGTTTTACTCCGCGGCCCATCGCTCGGCCGCCAATGAAGACCGGGCCTACTACACCATTCAACGCCGTCCCCGGCTGGCATCGATGCGCCAATCCCGGACGGGGGAACGTACGAGCTATCTTGGAAGCGAATGTTTCATTTCGGTTGCAGATTCGGCCCGTCGCTTTGAGCGCGGAGAAGCGCCGCAGGCGGATGTTGATGCACTGTGCACAAACCGCGACCTGCCCCTCCAGGCGAGCTTCGGGAAGGGCCGTACCGATTTCCTGCTCGAAAGTGGAGCGCCCGTAGCCTCAATACGCTGCATCACCGGGCCCACGGCGCCGCGGCCCGCGCCAACCTGGGGAGAGAGCTCGTGGCGCCTGGTGAGCCACCTGTCGCTCAACTACCTGTCGATTGAGTCACAGGGTATCGACTTGTTGCGCGACTTTCTGGCCTTGTACGCGAACCAAAACGACAGTGTTGCCGCGCGCCAGATTGAAGGATTGAAGGCAGTCAGTGTTGCTCCGGTCGTGCGCCGGATGCCCGTTCCGGGGCCGATCAGTCATGGGCGTGGACTGGGGATCACCCTGACTCTCGATGACGCTGCCTTCGAGGGCACCGGTCTTCTGCCCCTGTCCGCGGCTCTCGAGCGATTTTTCGGGCGGTATGTCAGCCTCAATTCGTTCACGCAGCTGAAGCTGCTGTCGGTGACTCGCGGCGAGATCAAGCAATGGCCCGTGCGCATGGGCAGCAGGCACATCCTATGAGTCTGCTCGATGACCTGCACGACCAACCCGAACGCTACACTTTGTTTGCAGCGCTGCGCAAGATCGAGCAGGCCCATCGCGACCGGCCCCGATTGGGCGAATCGCGCAAGGCCGCTGACGATCCGGTGCGGATCTCGCAGCGCCCGCATCTTTACTTCGCGGCTTCCGATATCGCCGCATTCGCATCAGCCGACACGCCCGTGCCGCGCGTGGAGCAGCATGGTTTTGGAATCTTCGGGCCCAACGGGGCATTGCCGCTGCACCTGACGGAGATGGCGTATTCACGCGAGCACCAGGCCGACGATCCGGCTCTGAGCGATTTCGTCAATGCATTCCAACATCGGTTTACATCGCTGTTCTACCGTGCCTGGGCTGATTCGGATCCGTGTGCGAGCTTCGACCGTCCCGGTGAGGATGATTTCCGGCTGTATGTCGGCGCGCTCATGGGCCTGGGGCCGGCCGCGGCGCAGAATCGCGATTCGGTGTTGGATTACGCGAAGCTCGCCCGCGTGGGATTGTTCGCACCGCAGAACCGTTCCGCGGAAGCTCTTCAGCAGATTCTGTCCGAGTACTTCGAGTTGCCGGTCGAGATCATCCCGTTTGTCGGGGCGTGGCTGGACATCTCGGTCGACGCCCGCTGCCGCATCGGTGTGGAGCCGCAGCACGCCACACTCGGCTTGGGAGCCACTCTGGGGAACATGACGTGGCAATGCCAGTCACGATTTGAGATCGCCCTCGGGCCGCTCGGGGTTGCCGACTTCGTCAATTTTCTGCCCGGCGCCCGGGGTCTCACCCAACTGAAATCGCTCGTCCGTCTGTACACAAACGAGGAATGGTCCTGGCAAACACGGTTATTGCTCGAGCCGGACCAGATACCGCCCATGCGTCTCGGCGAGGGAGGTTGGCTCGGATGGACGAGTTGGCTGGGAGCGAGGGCACAGGTGGCGCGCGATGCTGTGATCGAGGGATCCGAGCCGGCGGCACCCCGGTGAAAAAAATGAGCCAAAAAAAATGAGCGACATCAGCCGCGCCGCCTTGTTCAGTAAGCTCAATTCGCTGTCCTACAAGGCAGTGGAGGGGGCGACCGTATTCTGCAAGCTACGGGGCAATCCGTATGTGGAGCTGGTCCATTGGATGCACCAGGTGTTGCAGCTGCAGAACTCGGATCTGCATTGCATCGTACGCGCTCTCGACCTGGATGCGAGCAGGCTCGCGCGCGATCTGACAGCAACCCTGGACCGGCTGCCGCGCGGCGCCACGGCGATTTCAGACTTGTCACCTCATTTTGTGGACGCGGTGGAGCGTGCCTGGGTGTGGGCCACCCTTAAATACGGATCCGGGCGGATTCGTACCGGGCACATTCTACTGGCGCTGCTGAAGACACCGGGCCTGCGCAGTGTGACGATCGGTATCTCACGTGAGTTTGAGAAGATCAAGGTCGACCAACTCACTGATGAGCTCGAGCAGATGGCAGCCGGTTCACCCGAGGCCGCGTTGGCTGCCAGTGAGGGAAGTGATTTCGCCAGCTCCGGGGAGCCCGGCGAAGCGAGCGAGGCGCTGGCGCCGGCGCAGATGGGCAAGCAGGAAGCACTGAAGAAATTCACTGTGAACCTGACCGAGCAGGCCAAGCTCGGAAAAATTGACCCTGTCGTGGGCCGTGATGATGAGATTCGGCAGATCATCGACATACTGATGCGCCGCCGTCAGAACAACCCGATTCTCACGGGCGAGGCCGGTGTTGGTAAGACAGCCGTCGTGGAGGGCTTTGCGCGGAGAATCGCAGCAGGCGATGTACCGCCGATGTTGAAGGATGTCTCGCTGCTCACGCTGGATGTTGGCCTGTTGCAGGCGGGTGCCAGTATGAAGGGCGAATTCGAACAGCGGCTGCGCCAGGTGATCGACGAAGTCCAGTCGTCAACCAAGCCGATCGTGCTGTTTATAGATGAAGTGCACACTCTCGTGGGCGCCGGTGGTCCGGCAGGTACGGGCGACGCCGCGAATCTCCTGAAGCCGGCTTTGGCCCGTGGAACGCTGCGGACCATCGGCGCGACTACCTGGGCCGAGTACAAAAAACACATTGAAAAAGACCCGGCGCTGACTCGACGCTTCCAGACGGTCAAGATCGAAGAGCCGACTGAGGACAAAGCGGTGTTGATGATGCGCGGTATCGTGGCCGCGATGGAAAAGCACCACCGGGTGCAGGTCCTGGATGTTGCGTTGGAAGCGGCGGTGAAGCTGGCGCACCGATACATCGCCGATCGCCAGCTGCCCGACAAGTCGGTCAGTCTGCTCGACACGGCTTGCGCCCGTGTCGCAGTGAGCCACCATGCAACTCCGGCCGAGGTTGAAGACTGCCAGCGTCGGATCGAGGCGTTCACCACCGAGAGCGAGATCATTGAGCGAGAGCGCGCGATCGGCGTCGACATCGGCGATCGCGCCGACAAGGTTGCGCAGGCACTTTCCATCGAAGGCAAGCGGCTGGAGGAGCTGCGCGACGCCTGGGCGCGTGAAAAGAAGTTGGTAGATGAGATCCTGGCGTTGCGGGCCCGGTTGCGCGCGGCAACGGGAAAAGTAGATGCCGGCACTGTAACCCCCGGCGCAGCGAGCCTCGGCACTCCGAGTCCCAGTGCCACGAGCCTCGGCACTGCCACCCCCGACGCAGCGAGCCTCGGCACTCCGAGTCCCGGCGCCGCAACCCTGGGCAACTCAGCCCTCGGCACTGCAAGCCCCGGCGCGCCGATCACAGGAGCGGCGCCCCCTGCGGCCGATCCCATGTCGGAATCCGAACAGCGCGATGCCCGCTCGCGTCTGCGCGAGCTGCAGGCGGAGCTTGCAGCCGTACAAGGCGAGAATCCGCTCATGCTCCCGAGCGTGGATGAGCAGGCGGTGGCCTCGGTGGTGGCTGACTGGACGGGCATTCCCGTCGGCCGCATGGTCAAGGACGAAGTTGCAACCGTGCTCAATCTCGCCAGCTCGCTCGGCAAACGGGTTGTCGGCCAGGACCATGCGCTCGAAATGATTGCCCGGCGCGTGCAAACCGCGCGTGCCAGCCTCGAGAATCCCAACAAACCCATCGGCGTGTTCATGCTCGCGGGCCCCTCGGGTGTCGGCAAGACTGAAACGGCCATAGCGCTGTCGGAAGCGCTCTATGGGGGTGAGCAGAACATGATCACCATCAACATGAGCGAATTTCAGGAGGCGCACACGGTCTCCACTTTGAAAGGAGCGCCCCCCGGCTACGTGGGGTACGGTGAAGGCGGCGTGTTGACGGAAGCCGTTCGCCGGCGCCCCTACAGCGTGGTGCTGCTGGATGAAGTTGAAAAGGCACATCCGGACGTGCACGAGATCTTCTTCCAGGTGTTCGACAAGGGTGTCATGGAGGATGGCGAAGGCCGGCTCATCGATTTCAGGAACACGCTGATCATTCTGACGACCAATGTCGGCACCGATCTCATCATGAACCTGTGCAAAGATCCGGACCTGCTGCCCGAACCCGAGGGGATTGCCAAGGCGCTGCGCAGCCCGTTGTTGAAAACATTTCCGCCGGCACTGCTGGGGCGCATCGTCGCGATTCCGTACTACCCGCTGAGCGACTCGGTGCTCGGCCGAATCATCCGCCTGCAGTTGAATCGGGTCGTGGCACGAATCAAGCAGAATCACAACGCAGTGCTGTCATATGACGAGGAGGTTGTGAATACCATCGCAGCCCGGTGCACCGAGCCCGAAAGCGGCGGCCGGATGATTGATGCCATCCTGACGAACGCATTGTTACCCGCAATCAGCCGGGAGCTTCTACAGCGTATCGCAGCCGCCGAACCAACCAGGACCATTGGTGTTTCCGTGCGGGACGCCGAGTTCGCTTACGCGTTCGCGTAAGCCAAGGAAAATACGGTGGCCAGTCACGACTCCCGAACGTTCGAGCTCAAGACGCCTCTCGGCAAGGATGTGTTGCTGTTGAAGTCGATGCACGGCGTCGAGACGATGAGCCAACCGTACCAGTGGAATCTCGATCTGCTGAGCGAAAAGAGCGATGTTGATCCTGATGCCCTGTTGGGACAGAAAGTGTCGGTTGGCATGGCCTTGCCCAACGGCAAGAAGCGCTTCTTCCATGGTTATGTGAGTGAATTCTCTCTCGGTGGCTGGAATCAGAACTACAACGAATATCGCGCCATCGTGCGGCCCTGGTACTGGCTGCTGACCCGCACCGCCGACTGCAAGATCTTCCAGGAGAAAACGGTTCCCCAGATCTACGAGGAGGTCGTGAAGCAGTACGGATTCACCGACTACCAGTTGAAGCTGGCGGGGACGTACCAGCCCTGGGAGTACTGCGTCCAATACCGCGAGACCGACTTCAACTTTTTGAGCCGGTTGCTCGAACAGGAAGGCATTTATTATTTCTTCGTGCACGAGGAGGGCAAGCACACGATGGTGCTTGCCGATGACCCGGGCCAGCTCACGACACTCGATGGCTACGACATCGTCCCCTATTACGCTCCGGGCGGCACTGACACGCAGCGCGAGCGCGATCACCTCGAGGCATGGACTTGGACCAAGGCCGTTCAACCGGTGACCTTCGCCACCACCGATTTCGACTTTGAGAAGCCGAAGAAGTCACTGAGCGGCAGCGAGACCATCTCGCGCACGCACCAACAGGCGAACTACGAGATATTTGATTACCCCGCCGAGCTCAGCAAACTGGAGTCGAGCCAGACGGAACTGACAGCGAAGATCCGCATCCAGGAGCTGCAGACGTTTTATCTCACGGCCCGCGGCCACGGGAATGC
>JAXDQF010000119.1:0-24920 GCA_034668025.1 Gammaproteobacteria bacterium
TGTGGAAAGAATACTTTCCTGAGGACATCTCGAGAGCGCTCGAGTTTGTGCGCGGGCTATAGGGTCTGCAGGTTTTGGGCGCTGCGGGGTGCGACGGCCCCGTGTGATAGTCCGGGCGCATGATCACCGTCTCCGGAAAGCGACACCATCAACAATGAATCAACTGTTCGTGTTAGAGGCCCATCATCTGCGAGGTTGGTCGTGACAGTGGCGCGTCGAGAGTTCTACCGGCCATAATGCCGCCAAGCGCTCTGAGTCCAACACGAAGCTCGAGCGTAAGCTATGGGGCTCACGTGCTCAGGGAGGACTGTCGGTGGATACCTTACCGAACGTCGATGATCGAATTCATGCGTTGACGCAGTCCTTGTTGAAAGCCCTGTCGGCGCTCGAACAGACGGGAAACGTTGATGTATTCGACGGCGTTACTGAGCTCGTCGCTGACGTCAAACTTGCGGCCACGGCTCTTGCGGATGAAGCGCGCACGCTCGACGCACTCAACCAGACTGCCCGTGTGGTTGCTTCCGAGCTCGACCTGGAGCGTGCCGTGCAAAAGGTCACGGACGCTGCTACCCAATTGGTCGGGGCTGCCTTCGGCGCGTTCTTTTACAATGTACGCGGTGAAAATGGCGACGCGTACAAGCTCTATACTCTTTCAGGCGCCTCGCGGGATGCGTTTGCGCATTTCCCGATGCCTAGAAACACTGCGCTGTTTGGGCCGACTTTCAGAGGCGAGTCCCTCGTGCGGTCCAGCGATATCACACGCGATCCGCGTTATGGGCGTAACACCCCGCATCACGGCATGCCGCGTGGCCATCTCCCTGTGCGGAGCTATCTCGCTGTGCCGGTCCTCTCGCGGACGGGTGAGGTGTTGGGAACTCTGTTCTTTGGACACCCGGATCCGGGCGTGTTTGATGAGCGGGCGGAGCGGCTGGCTGTCAGCGTCGCCGCTCACGCTGCGATTGCCATCGACAATGCCCGACTCTATGAGGCGGCGCAAAGAGAGATCCTCGAACGTCGGCGCGTCGCAGTTGCACTGAGCGCAAGCGAGCGGCGGCTCAAGGCGGTCCTGGACAACGCCACGGTGGCAGTCTTTCTCATGGATCCGGACCGGAGCTGCCTCTACATGAATGCCGCCGCCGAAAGTCTCACCGGCTATCAGCTTGCGCAAGCGCAGGGCAAGCGGCTCCATGAGTTGATCCACCACACTCGGCCGGATGGCAGCCCATATCCGGTGGAGGAATGTCCAATCGACCGGTCGATTCCCGAGACCGACGGGCAGCAGGGCGAAGAAGTATTCGTTCACGCTGATGGGCGCTTCTACCCGGTTGCCTTCACGGCCAGTCCTATCCGCGACGAGCAGGGACACATCAGCGGCACGATCGTCGAAGTGAGGGATATCCGGGTAGAGAAAGAGGCAGTGGAGCAACTGCGCGAGGCGGATCGTCGGAAAGACGAATTCCTCGCGGTGCTCGCTCACGAGCTTCGGAACCCGCTCGCGCCACTTCGCAGCGGCTTGGACATCCTGCGGCTACTGACTCCCAGGGATCCGGCCCTCGCTCGAACGACCGACATGATGGGGCGGCAGATAGGCCAACTGGTCCGTCTCGTCGATGATCTGTTGGATTTGAGCCGTGTGACGCACGGCCGGTTGGAGCTGCGGTGCGAGCCCGTACTCCTGCGGGAAGTGGCCGAGAGGGCAACGGAAGCCTCGCGCGCGTTGATTGACGCTCATGGGCATGAGCTGGTCTTCCAATGTCGCGACGATCAACTTGCGATCGAAGGTGATACTCAGCGACTCGCGCAGGTGATCTCGAATCTATTGTCGAACAGCGCGAAGTACACGCCGCCGGGCGGGCGGATAACGCTGACTATCGATCAGGACGCAGATCACGCCGTGATCAGCGTGGTGGATACCGGAATAGGCATCCCGTCGGACTCGATCACTCGCATATTCGAAATGTTCACTCAAATCCGCTCCGACGGACACCAGACCGAGGGAGGATTGGGAATTGGATTGGCGCTGGTTCGATATTTGGTTGAACTGCACAGCGGTACTGTGACTGCGAAAAGTGCAGGTGTTGGAAAAGGAAGCGAATTCACAGTTAGATTACCCACGCTGGCTCGCTTCGAGCGTGTCAATGAGGCGCCCGACGTAGTTGAGCCGAACGATACTGGCTGGGGCGCCCCCGTGCAAGTCACTCGGCGGCGTGTTCTCGTGGCGGACGATAACGCGGATGCTGCGGCGTCCCTGACACTGTGGCTGGAGTTGGCCGGTCACGAGGTGCACACCGCTACGAATGGGCAACAGGCCGTGTCGCTGGCAGAAAGGCTCCGGCCGGATGTCATCTTCATGGATCTTGGAATGCCGCTTTTGGATGGGCTCGCTGCGAGTCGGACGATCCGCTCACAGCCATGGGGTCAGGCAATCCGAATCGTGGCGCTGACCGGCTGGGGCCGGGAGGAAGACCGCATGCGTACGCAGGCTGCGGGCATTGATCTGCACTGGGTCAAGCCTGTGGACCCTCATGCGTTGACGCGAATCCTGTCGCTTGAACCGGCCAAGCGGGCCTGATCGCCGCCGAGCGCCTCAAAACCACTTCAGTACCCGTCCGAGTGTCGTGAAGGTCGTCAGGATCACCGCTCCGACGCCGGTAACCAACATCCAGAGCTTCGCCTGCTCGATGGACGTTCTGATCGATCCAAACTCCATATGCATTTCGGCCCGCAGGCCTCCAATCTCGTTGGCGATCTCCGTGCGCACGTTTCCAAATTCCTTCGCAACTTCAGTCCTGAAGGAGTGAAGCTCCGTACCCAGGGATTTGATGTCGCTCTTTATTTCAGCAATATCAGAGCGAACATACCTCATGTCCGATTCGAGGCTTGCGACCCGATCTTCCACCGCCATCTGTCTCTCCATTGCAACCGCCGCGCTCATGGGAATTCGCTCCCGTGGACTTGCTCTCAACTCACCGGCGCACGCAGTTTAGAGGTCTTTTGATTGCAAGAGGAGGGGGCAAAAATGCCGAATTTACGTGTTTATTCAGGACGTTAAACCGCATCCGACGCACTCACCGGACGTATGAAAAGGCGTCCGTTTTCGACCGGGCTCAGATATCCGGATGGGACGGCACCGCCGGATGTAAGTTTCTTGAGGCCTGATGTCGATTTCGGCATTGCTGGTGCGTCTTTAAGCAGTCCGATCCCCAAATGACCCGTGAATGGAGACAGAAGATGGCCAAAAACGTGATTTGCCTGTGGTATGACGGCACAGCAGAAGAAGCCGCCCGGTTTTACGCCAAGACCTTTCCGGACAGCGCCGTAAAAGCCGTCCACCGTGCCCCTGGCGACTACCCGGCTGGCAAAGAAGGACAGGTACTGACTGTAGAGTTCACGGTACTGGGCGTGGCCTGCCTCGGCCTCAATGGCGGCTCTGCTTTCAAGCACAGTGAAGCCTTTTCGTTTCAGGTCCTCACCGAGGACCAGGCCGAGACCGATCGTTACTGGAATGCCATCGTCGGCAACGGCGGCGCAGAGAGCCAATGCGGCTGGTGCAAGGACAAATGGGGTCTGTCCTGGCAGATCACCCCGCGCGTCCTCATTGAAGCAGTGACCGGTTCTGATAGTGCTGCCGCGAAGCGCGCGTTCGACGCGATGATGGAAATGAAAAAGATCGACATCGCCACGATCGAAGCAGCACGACGCGGCAAGGCTCGTCCCTAGAGTGCACGCTGGTCTGCCGGCAGCAGGGTGACCGGCTCGTCGTCTGCCAACCGGGCGGGCTGCCGCGCTGACAACCGGCACGCCCGCTAATAGGTGTCCGCGGCCAACTTCGGAGTGTCAACTCTTGCTGCGCGGCCTGACTCGCTTGCCACCCGTGTCAGTTGCGGCTCTATTACCGGCGGCGGAGCGGCTTTTCACGTGGTCGATGAATGCCCGCAGCTTCGGCATCGTCTGCCGGCGGCTGGGAAAGTAGAGAAACATACCCGGCGAAGTCGACGCAAACGGTTCCAACACGTGCACGAGCTTTCCCGCTTTCAGCGGTCCGGTGGCGATCGGCTCTGGCACTTGCGCAAGTCCCACACCCTCGATGGCCGCGCCGAGAATTGTGGGAAAGTCGTGGGCGATGAGGGGGCCTGTTACGGCGATCTCGATCGCCTGACCGTTTTCGTTGAGCGACCATGGCGCGAGCGCGCCGTTGGATCGGCGCATCCGCAGGCATGCGTGTTGGCGTAAGTCTGCCGGGCGCTGGGGTCGGTCTCTGCTGTTGAAGTAGGCAGGGCTGCCGACGATGATGAAGCGAAACGCCGGCGATAGTCGCACTGTGACCATGTCGGCTGCGATGAACTGGCCCATTCGCACGCCGGCGTCAAATCCTTCGGCCGCGAGATCGGTTAATTCACTGCTTGCGACAATCTCCACCTCGACCTCGGGATACGCCCGGCAGAAGGAGGCGATGAGTGGCTCCAACAGAACCGGCACTACCGCGCGCGGCACGGTGAGGCGTAACAGTCCTGTCGGCCGCTGACCCAGATCACGCGCAACGTTGCTTGCGGCAAGGAGCTCTTCGAACGCGGGCTTTGCGCGCGAAATGAATTTCTCGCCTGCTTCGGTGAGGCCGACACTCCGCGTTGTGCGCGTGAAGAGCACCGCACCGACGCGTGCCTCGAGCGTTCGCACCGCTTGGCTCACCGCCGACGGGGTTACACCCAATTCTGCGGCCGCCCGGCGGAAACTCCGATGCTGAGCGACGCTGAGGAACGCTTCCAGGCCGTCGAGCGCGCCATGCCTGACTGTGAAGTTCTGCTTCATAGGGCATCCACATTATCGCGAATAGTCACACACGGGAAGTGAACGTAGATTGGGCCTGCGAACCGGCTCGAGACCGCATCAGCCAATACTCGATAGGAACCCGAAATGTCGCCGGATATCCTCTTCCAAACACATCTGGTGTTAGGTTACGTCGCCTGGTTGCTTTGCTTCGGCGTGTATATCCTGCCCAGAATCAAGACGATGGACCACGTTGAAGCACAACGTGCCATTGCCACCGTTCACAGCTTTCGCTTCTTCGGGCTCGTCTTCATCCTTCCAGGCATCGTCGGCCCCAATCTGCCTGTTGACTTCGCCACATTTGCCGCCTACTGGGATCTGGCAACCGGGGTTCTGGCCATGCTGGCGCTCCTCACGGTGAGGATACGTCCGCTCTTTTGGCTGTTCGTGGTCGCCTTCAATGTAGTGGGGATGGCCGACATCATCTTCGACTATTACCACGCCGTTGAGGTCGGACTCCCTGCGCTGGCAGGGGAGTTAGGCTCCGCATATGCGATCCCTATCATCTACGTGCCCGTGTTGATGATCACCCACGTCATCGCATTCTATCTTTTGGTGCGTCGTCGGTCCGAGCGGGCTGCGGCCCCTGCTGCAGTGCACTGATGTACACCTCGATCGTTTGATCTAAGCTGCAGCAGCCCGACAGACCATAACGAATCGAGGGGAACGAAAATGGGGCACTACCTGACGATCCTGCACGAATGCAAGGACTATCCGGTTTGGAGAAAAGCCTACGATGCCGATGCGCCCAGGCGCACGGCGGCTGGCCTGACCCAGGTTCATGTGCTGCGTGAGCAAGCCAATCCAAATCTGGTAGGGCTGCTGTTCGAGGTCGGCGATGTGGGCCGGGCCAAAGCGCTGACGACTTCGCCTGAGTTGGCTGCGACCATGAAAGCGGCCGGGATAGTCGGCACTCCCAGAGTCAGGTTTCGACAGGGCACCTACGGCCGGATAGCGGCGGCAAATTACGCCACGATGACGGTGAAGGTGCGAGATTTTAATACCGCGATGGACGCATACTCGATGGATGCCGCGGACAGGAAGGCGGCAAGCCTGACAGACCTCGCAGTGCTTCAGTTGCAGGATGATCCTGACAACATCCTGCTGCTTTGGGCGGTTGGTGATGTCGCACGGGCAACGTCATTCTTCCAGTCACCCGCCTTGGCCGCGCATATGGCGAACAAAGCGGGTGTTGTTGGTGCGCCGGAGCTCCATTTCTGGAAGGCCTGAATAGCGCGTCGACCTTGCGGCTTCATAGGTTCTCACCGGGCAGTTGACTGGCTTGCTTCACCCAACTGGCGAACTGAGCCTCGTCGAGCTCATCGTCCTCATGGATGTGGAGATAGCGCATGTCTTTTCTCTTGGACTCGCCGGGAGGTACAGGACGCAGCGACATGCCGCGAAAGAAGGCCACCTTGAAGTACTTCGTGAGGGCATGCATGCCCAGGAACCAGCCTTGGCCTTCGACCCCGTAGAGCGGTGAATTCCATTTGACTGCCTTTTGCACGCCGGGGATGGTGCGCACGATGACGGCGTCGAGGCGACGTCCGACGTCGCGTTTCCAACCCGGTAAGGCCGCGATGTATGCCTGGACGGGGGAGTCTCCGTAGGCCTTCGCGATCTGAGGGTTACCGCCGGCGAGAAGGCGGGGTTTTGGGGCCTTACCGGACTGTGAGTTGGACGGCGCCTTGCGCGGCTTGGACGTCTTCGGGGCGCCGCGCTCGCTGGCGGGATTCTTTGCGACCCTTCTTGACCTGGTGGACGTCTTTTTGGCCATTGCGTTCACTTCCGCGCGATATATCGACGGGTTGCGCCGGTCTGACAATCGTCCAACTCGCCACTAGCGAGAGGTCAGCGAGCGGTATAACGCAAGCGTCTCCGTCGCGATCCCCGGCCAGGAGAAGGGTTCCATATTCGGAGCCTGCCGCGACGTAGCCAGCCACGCGACGGCTTCCCGGAGTTGGGACTGGGAAATCTCGCCGTCAAACAACCGCACCCACTCCGTCCCGACGAGTTGCTGCAGCTCCGGGATGCTACCCATGTTGGGTCCCAGGATGGGAAGTTGGGCGCTCAGTGCCAGCAGGGCGGCGCCGGAGTTCGTGATCGTCTTGTAAGGCAACACAACCATGTCGGAGAGCTCGAGCAGCGCGGCGAGCTCTTCGCCTTCCACCCAGCGCAGCAACAAATGGATCTGCGGCTGGCCGCGCGCCAGCTCTTCAATCCGCTGCCTCAGTGCCGGACGTGAGGTATAGCCGGCAATGATCAAGTGCGTATCGTCGTTGAGGTGCTTGAATTCCTCGACGAGCAGATCGATTCCCTTGTATGGACGGATGAGGCCGAAGCTCAGGATGACTTTGGCACCTGCCGGAATTCCAAGAGACTGACGCGAGAATCGGTCGCGCGCAGCGCGCGGCAGCATCTTTGCCAGCCACTCCAGGTAGTCACCGTGCTGAATGACGGCCGACTTCTTGCCTGACAAAACAGGGTAATCCGCCTGTATCTGCCGCCGACTTTCTTCGGACAAGTAAATAACACCGTCCAGCTTGGCCAGAAAGCGCGTCCACAAGAATAGATTCAAGCGGGTGCGAGGCTTGTCATGCGGAAAGGCGTTATGCGCTGTCCAAACAACCTTGCCGCCACGCAGTCGAATCGCCCGGAGGTAGAGTCGCAAGAGCACGAATTCCCCAATCTTTCGCAGTCGCCAGCCGGGGGTCAATATCTGCCGTTCAGGCCAGTGGACATGCAGGATGTCCGCCAACTGCAAGCGAACAACACGGCGCCAGCCGAACTCAGCTACCGGCTGCCCCTGCGCCTGGAGTTGTGCGTAGAGGAGGGAGTTGTAGGGATTGAGGCTGCTATCTGCGAATGCGGGGAACGCAACGACCAACATTGTTAATTTTCTTGCGAGTGAGCGGCGTTTCCGCAGCGGGTACGACTGCACATATCATCGCACAATCCGCTGTACACACTCACACTGCAGAATTCTCGAGACGGCGTTGAATGTGGGCTCCATACGATTGCCATCTCGAGCTCAGCAATTCGGCGAAGCAGCCTTGCCGCCCCCTTTCGACTTTCAGGACCTTTGTCGCGCAAGCGTGGCAGGGGCTTGCATTAGTCCGGGACCTATGTAGACTTACGACTAAGGGTAGGGCGGAACGTGGCACTGTTGCGATGGCTGCGCTCCGACCGAGGAGTTCCACCATGAACGGGCAGAAGTGCGTCACTCCGTCATCAACCGCAGTCTCTTCCGGTTGGATCGACCGCGTTGCTCCTCGAATGATCCGCCAGGCCGCCCGCACCGCACCGGCAGACCTTTCCGACCGTTTAGAGGAGGAATGGTTGGCGGACTCATTGCAGCGTCCCGGGCCAATGTCGCGTTTGCGGTTTGCCCTGGGTTGTTATTGGGCAGCGGCCGTGATCGGCCACTATCACTGCACAGTGAGTATGCCGGCGACTGAGTCACCAACATGGAGTCGAACTATGACGGTCAATGTACATCGAGGGGCGCGGCCCTTTCCACGACGTACGAACTCTGCGGCCCTTGGCCCCGTCCTCGACATCAACATCACTCCGCTGATCGATGTCATGCTCGTGTTACTCGTCACGCTGATCGTCTCCCTGCCGATCATGACGCATGCGGTGAAGTTGAATCTGCCCCAGCCGTCGGTTTCTCCCGAGATGACACCCCCGGAGGTGGTGAATCTGGAAATTGAATTTGATGGCGCGATGGAATGGAACGGTGCGGCTGTGGCGAGCCTGGCGCAGTTGGAGAATTTCCTGCGCGCGGCGGCTGCGAGGGATCCTCAGCCGGAGATTCATATACACCCTGACCCGCACGTGAAGTACGACTTCGTGGCCCAGGTTCTCGCATCGGCGCAACGCAATCGGATGCAGAAAATGGGGTTTGTGAACACAGGGGAATTCAAGGACTAGGTGGGCCGGGGGCCGGCAGCCACCCAGCCGCTGCCAATGCGGACGGCAGCAGACAGGCAGCGTTTTGGCATGTGATTGACACGCCCAACAGGATTCAGGTTGAATCCCCGGGCATCGGGCGATTAACAATAACCAAAGCGATCCGCCATGAATACAGCCGTCCCCTCCGCCCCCGCGAGTAATTCCGGCCGGCTGTTGCTCCTGGTGCTGGCCGCACTGGCCCTGGCAATCCTGTGGTTCGTCGGGCACAGGCTCCATTACCTGACCGACTATTCGATTTCTTCCTACAGCGATTACTTCTGGCCGCGCCGTGCGTGGCTGATTCCCCACCTGACCGGCGGGGCGGTGGCGCTAACGGCGGGCCTGGTGCAGATCTGGCTCGGCCTCACGAATCGCGTCCGGGCGTTGCATCGGGCGCTGGGTAAGGTCTACGCGGTGGCGGTGCTGATCGGTATCCTCAGTGGCTTCTACCTGGCGCTCACAATTCCCGGTCACTTGCCCTACAGCACCGGGCTGTTCATGCTGTGCGTGGCGTGGTTGATCACGACATCCATGGCCCTTTATGCGGTCCGCACAGGCCGGATCGAGCAGCATCGCGAATGGATGTTACGGAGCTTTACGGTGACCTTTGCGTTTGTGACCTACAGGTTGGTATCCGGCTGGTTGCGTAGCTGGATCCATGTAGCAGACGATCCTGTTGCCGACGACGTTGACACGCTTATGGCGTGGGCTTGTTGGGCAGTGCCGCTACTCATCGCGGAGCCGCTAATCCAGTTGCGCTCGATGCGGCGCCAGCGAGCTGCTGTTTGATGAGCCGCGCCCACCTGCAGACCCTGCTCGGCATCGACGCCTGACCATGACACGCAATCTGGTGTGGTGTACCTGCCAGTCGTCGCAGGACTCTCGTACATTCAGGCGAAACGCGATGTAGCATGAACAAGCGCGCAAAAGCCAAAGCGGTCGTCCGGCGCGCCGGCACGATGGCCAAAGCGAAGGTGGATACGGTCAAAGCCGATCGCCATTTTGTAGAGGCTCTGGCACGCGGCCTCGAGATCCTGGCCTGCTTTCGGCAGAAGGACGGCCTGTTGGGCAACCAGGAGCTGGCGAAGCGCTGCGGACTGGCGAAATCCACGGTCTCCCGGCTGACCTACACCTTGACGAAGTTGGGGTACCTGACTCATGTCGAGGACGTAGGCAAGTACGCGCTTGGCACGGCGACGCTGAGCCTGGCCAGTGCCATGTTGGGACGACTCGACATTCGCAAGCTGGCGCGGCCGCTGATGCAGGAGTTGGCCGAGTTCAGCCGTTGTCTCGTCAGTCTGTGCAGCCGCGACCGGCTGTCGATGGTGTATGTGGACGTGGCTAGAAGCTCCGAGGCGGTGACGCTGAGCCTGGACACGGGAGCACGGATCCAGATCGCCAACTCTGCCTCTGGACGCGCCTATCTCGCCTCGGTCCCCGAGCAGCAGCGCGACGAGATCATGGAGGGCGTGCGGGAAGTAGCTGAGAGCAGCCGTTGGCCGGCGTTACAGCGGGGTATGACCAGGGCGCTGGTCGACATTCGAAGTCTCGGCGTGTGTTGTTCCTTCGGTGAATGGCAGAAGGACATCAATTCGATCGCGGTTCCGGTGCGTCCCGGAAGCGGCCTACCACCCATGGCGATCAGCTGCGGAGGGCCTGCGTACAACGTGTCTCCGGAGTTCCTCATCGATGAGGTGCGCCCGCGCCTCATCTCAATGGCGACGAGCCTCGAGAAGTCCGTCGGCACTGCGGATTGAGCTGCAGCGATCAGCCAACGGCCACCTGCCTGGCCATGTCCTTTTCTACTGTGCGCGCGGCCGCGAATAACACCAACGAGGCCAGCGTCGCCAATAGGGGAATTGCGTACATTGCACTGTGCAGCCCGGTTGCCTTGAAGGCTTCGGTCATCGTGGTCGCGCCGGCCGAAAACATGGCCTGATGCGCAAAGTGATCGCTGAGAATGCCGGTTGCCACGGGCCCGAGACTGGCACCGAGTATGTACATGGCGCAGAAATAAATTGCGACCGCCGTCCCGCGCAAGCCGGGAACGATCACATCCTGAATGGCGGAGTAGACGGTGGCGTAATAGACGAACATTGTCATGGTGCCCATGGACATCAGCGTCATGAATGCCGCCGTAGCCCCTTTGGGCTGGCTCAGGGCGAAGAAAATACAAGGCGCCGCGAGAGCCATACAACACGCCGACACCAGCAGGCGTCCATTGCGGCGCTTGGCGCTGACTTTGTCAGCAAGCCAGCCACCCGCCAGCAGGCCGATGGCACCGACCGCACCCACCGAGATTGCCGAGACGTTACTCGCCTCTCGGAGGCTCATCTCGTGAAACCTCTGCAGGAAAGGCGTCTGGAAAGCATTGATGGCGTACATGTTGAAGTTGTGAAAGATGCCCGAGAGGATGATCCACCACATCGTCGGTAGTTTGAGTACGGCGGCGTATGGCGATCGCACCGGAACCGTTTGCATTGCGACGTCCAACGCACCGCGGATGGGCTCGGGGAGCCTGAGCGCCAGAACTGCGAACACCAGCCCAGGGATGCACGCAATGAGAAACGCTGCACGCCAACCCCACGCCGCACCGATCGCTCCCGCACTGATGTAGGCGACAAAGATGCCGCCGGGCAGTCCCAGCATGAATACGCCCATCGCCAGCGCGCGCTGGCGTGGCGGAAACAGGTCGCCGATGAGAGATTGACTGGCTGGCGCGCAGGTGGCTTCGCCAATGCCCACTCCGAGGCGCGAGATGAACAGTTGCGTGTAGCTTTGTGCCAGCCCGGAAGCCGCCGTCAGAAGGCTCCAGAAAGCGGTACCGATCGCGATCAGCTTCGTGCGCGCCCAACGGTCAGTCAGGCGTCCGAACGGCAGGCCGACCAAGGCATAAATCAGCGTGAACACGGTTCCCAACAGCCCCAGGCCGGTATCACTGAGGTGGAATTCCTTCCGAACCGGTTCACCCAGGGCCCCGAGGAGCTGGCGATCGAAAAAGTTCAACAGGTTGATGACAAAGAGTATCAGCAGGGCGTAGATCGCGCCCCTGGCGCGAGGTGACACCCCCGCGCGCGACGGCGCGCTCCCTGCAACGACGGCGGATTCCGGCAGTGTTCCCAAGCCTCGCCCCCTCGTGCCTGAGTCCAGCGCGCCCGCTGCTAAACTTCCGCGACCGGCGCCGGTAGACACTCGGACCGTTATCGCTGATAGTTGCGACGCCTGTCAAGCTACGGAAGGGCTTTCTGCCCTGCGGAAAATATCCGGTGGAACCAACAGCAACACGAGCGCGGCAACAACGAGGAGATGTTGGAAATTGATGCAGAGTGATATTCGAATTGGCCTGGACACAGGTGGCACATACACAGATGCGGTGGCCCTGGACAGCCAAGGGCACGTCACCGCGACCGCCAAGGCACTCACCACTCACTGGGATTTGTCGATCGGCCTGGGAAACGCCATCCGCGCTGTACTGTCCGCCCTGCCCGAAGGCGTGGGTCGCGCGGACATCTCCCTCGTATCTGTGTCAACGACGCTTGCGACCAACGCAGTCGTCGAAAATCGATTCAGCCCAATCTGCACGATGTTGCTGGGCTTCGATGACAACATGGTGGAGCGGTCCGGCCTCAAGAGCATGGAAGGGTGCTCGGTCGTGCGCCTGCGAGGCGGCCACGACGCTACCGGTGAGGAGTTGGAGCCGATCGACGAATCGGCTGTTGACGCGGCGGTGGCAGAGCTCGGCTCCGCGGTGGAGGCATTCGCGGTGGCCGGGTTGTTTTCGGTTCGTAATCCCGCGCACGAGCAGCGCGTACGCGATCGGATCCGGTCCCGCTCGACCAAGCCGGTGACATGCAGCCACGAGCTCAGCTCCAAACTCGACGCGCCCCAGCGAGCCCTCACTGCCGCCCTCAATGCACGGCTCACACCGCAGATCCGGCATCTGCTCGAAGCGCTGGGGAGGGTACTCGCCGCGGAGACGATTTCAGCGCCGTTGATGATCGTGAAGGGCGATGGGACCCTGATGCGTGCAGAGGTGGCGCTCGAATATCCCGTTGAGACGGTATTGTCCGGTCCCGCCGCGAGCATCGTGGGCGCAGGCTTTCTCAGCGGCCTCGAGGACTTCGCTGTCTCTGATATGGGTGGTACGACCACCGATGTCGCGATAGTCGTCGGAGGCCGCCCTGTCGTTAGCGACGAAGGAGCCGTGGTCGGGGGGTGGCGAACAATGGTTGAAGCCGTCGATGTCCACACATGTGGGCTCGGCGGTGACAGTGAGGTGTATTTCGACCGCGAGCAGCGACTTGCAGTCGGACCTCGCAAGGCGACGCCGCTGAGTCTTCTTGCCACTCAGTTTCCAGAGCTTGTTGGCGAGCTTCGCCGGCTTGCCGATTCCGAACGTCCGGCGCCGTTCGCTCCCCAGTTTGCACATCGTAATCCCGGACGCGATCCCGGTCCTCAACTCGACCGCATTGAGCAGCGGGTTTGGGAGGCCCTTGCCGTATTCCCTCGGCAAGTTGGTGAGGTGGCGCGTACGGGTCCGGGAGTTGAGGCTTTGCGCCGGTTGGTGGGTCGTGGGCTTGCGACCATCGCAGCATTCACTCCGAGTGATGCGATGCATGTGCTCGGCAAGCAGCAGAGTTGGAATGGGGAAGCGGCACGGCTCGGCGCCATGATCCTGGCTACTGAAGAGCGCAACGCTACCGCCCGTAAGGAGCGGGACACGCCCGAAACCCTTTGCGAACGTGTTTATCAGCACGTGGTTCGTGCGGCTTCGCGCGTCATTCTGGAAACCGCGCTCGCTCACGATCCGGGTGTTGAAGCAAAGAATGGCCGGTGGGGGCCGCTCGGCGTCCTGATCGACAGCGTGGTTGAAGGTCGCTCGTTCTCCCGCCTCGTCGACGCACGGATACATCTTGCGACCTCCCTGATCGCTATCGGCGCTCCGGTGCGTGCGTATTACCCTGAGGTCGCTCGCCGCCTCGGGGCAGAGCTGGTCGTGCCAGAGCACGCTGCTGTTTGCAACGCCGTTGGCGCGGTAGCCGGGGTGGTTTCAGAGACCTTCGAGGTTCTCGTCAACCAAACCACGTTTAACGTTTTCCGGGTACACGATCCGGCCGGCAGCCGAGACTACTCAGACGAAACGGAAGCAATACGCGAGGCGACGCGTATCTCACGAGATCAAGCACTCTCCGCGGCGCTGCGCTCCGGCGCCAAAAGTCCCAATGTCCAAACCTCGGTGGTGGAACGACGAGCGCAGGCGGGCACTTCTGAGGATTACCTGGCCGAGGCGATGGTTCGCTCGATCGCAACCGGAAGACCTGCAACGGGGACCCGAGGGGGGCAGTGATACTGGCCGTCGTTGGCTATGATGGGCCAGCGACCCCGACCCAGCCCCAGGTGGCCGACGGAAATCTCACATGACCCACACAGATCACTCAGCCGGCCCGCACACCGATCACCCAGCGGGGCAGCACGCCGGGCATTCTGCGGACCACGACCACGATGGTCATCATGATCACGATGGTCACAACCACAGCGGCGGCGCCGGGAGCGCGGGCGGTGGCCACAGCCATGATCACGGCCATCACCATCATCATCACCGGGGCGAAAACTCGAGTGAACAGCGCTTGTGGATTGCGCTTGCAGTGCTGGGCGGCTTCACGGTCGTCGAGGGGGTCGGCGGCCTCTGGGCCCACTCCATCGCGTTGTTGGCCGAAGCTGCTCACATGCTTGCGGATTGCGGCTCGCTCATCCTTGCGATCTTCGCGATTCGCATCAGCCGGCGACCTGCCAGTGCTTCACGGACGTACGGGCACCATCGCTATCAGCCACTCGCTGCCTACACAAACGGCCTGCTGCTGTTGGCGATCACGATCGGCGTCGTCGTTGAGGCGGCCCAACGGTTACTGTCACCGCCCATGGTCAACGGCAGGATGATGTTGGTTGTTGCCGTCGCCGGTGGCGTTGCAAACCTCGCTGCATTTTTGATTCTCTCCGGGGCGAGCTCCCTCAACGAGAAAGGTGCCCGCGCTCACGTTCTCAGTGACCTGCTGGGCTCCGTGGCAGCCGTAGGGGCTGCGGTCGTGATTCTGTTTTTCGGCTGGCTGCCTGCCGACCCGCTCCTGTCGCTGCTCGTATCCATACTGATCTTCCGTTCAGGGTGGCAACTCACAACTGACTCTGCCCACATTCTCCTGGAGGGCTCACCCACAGGCTTCGATACACACGCGGTCGAGCGCGAATTGACATCTCTGCCGGAAGTGAAGGGCATACATCACGTGCATGCGTGGTCGTTGACCGGCGAAGCGGTCATGGTCACCTTGCATGCGCAGATCAACGAGGGCGCTGACGGTGACGCTGCACTGACGGAAGTCACTGAATTCCTGTACCGCCGCTTCGGTGTCGATCACGCGACAGTGCAGATAGAAGAGGGCGACTGTCCCTCACCCTCAGGCTCCACGGAATGTAGAGGTGCCTGTTAGGAACGCGCAGACCGGCGGGAACGCCGGGAACGCCGACCGGGTCCTGAATGCATCAATTGGTCACTTTGGCGCGTATAAACTTCTGGCGGTTTCGGCACATACACCCAATGATAAGGAGCTAGTCATGTATCGTGCGACGTTGCTGGGAGTAATTGTTTCGGCGATTTGCGGCGTACCGGCCGCCATGGCCTCACAACATAGCGAAGAATTTCGGGCTGCATTTTCCGGCTTCAACGAAGTCGGCGCGCTCAATGCGCAAACCGGCGCGATCCTGTCTGACGGGAACGCGACGCTCGTGTTGAAACTCGATCGATCCGCGCAGACGCTGTCCTACACGCTCAAGTTTTCGGGGTTGACCTCGGTCACACAGGCTCACATTCATTTCGGCAAAGTGCACATGGCCGGCGGCGTCATGGTGTTCTTCTGCTCGAATCTCGCCACAGCGCCGGCGGGAACGCAGCCTTGCCCGGCGGGTGCCGGAACCGTGACCGGAACGTTGACTGCCGCCAACGTGTTGGCGATTGCGGGTCAGAATGTGCCGGCTGGAGACTTCGGGGCGCTCGTTGACGCTCTCGAGAGCGAAACGGCCTATGCGAACATCCATACGACCAGCTTTCCCGCTGGCGAGATTCGCGGTGAGATCCGCCGCGGCTTTGGATTTGGATTACACGACGAGTGAGATGCCGCTGACGGGGACCGGCTGACGATTCGGCCGGCTCTCCGTCAGGACCTGGGGCCAACCGCATGCACGGTTGTCCCCTCGCGTCCGAACTCGAATCGCAGCAGCCATTCCCGCGAGCCTGGATTGTCCGCTGCTGCAAAACGCCACTTCCGGGCGGCCTCGGTGGCCACGCGGTTGAAATATCTGCTTGGGCCGGGGTTGTCCAGGCTGTCGTGTACTACGCGCCCTGAATGATCAACAGTCACGCGAACACCCACTTTCACGTGTCCGTGGATGGTGCCGCGGGCGCTGAGTGGCACGTTGGGAATTTCTTCGTGGACCGCCGCGGCGGAACCGGACGAAGCGGCGCTCGCTGGAGCCGCAGCGGGCGATGCGTTGTCCCGCGTTGATTTCCTGGGCGGCGGGGGCGCGGCGTTGGAAGCTGCGGTGTGCGAACTGCGGCTCGGGGCCGTGGGCGTTGTGGTTGCCGTCGACGAGTTGCGGGTCGGGGCAGCCGGCGCTGTGGGTGCCGTCGTGTCCCGGGTCGAGGCGGGCGGCGCAGTAGGTACCGCCGTATTGCGTTCGGCCGGCGGCGCGTCTACTGGGGTTGCGCTTTCCGTAGCAGCGCCTGTTGAGTCAGCACCTTCCGGAGCAGCCGCTCCCGGACCAACAGCCGCAGCAGTTTGCTCCGGCGTCGCGGGCCCGCGAAGCAGCCGCGTCCCACCCCATATAGCGGCTCCAACAACAACCAACGCAATGAGCGCCGGAACCAATACTCCGCGTTTTGGCTCTTCTCCGAACTCAGAGAACGGGCGGGAGTCCGCACGCATCGGCTGCTCGACAACCTGTGGCCGCGCCACGAGCGGCACGGGCTCCGGTCGCCCCACCGGCCGCGGTTGCTCAGGCGGCGGCGACTGTGCGGGTTTGGTTTGAACCTGGAGCTCCGCAACCGTAGGACGATCGGCAGGATTGCGACTCAGGCACCGTTGCACCGTGTCGGCGAAGATTGGCGGTAGATTCGTCGGATAGGAGGGCTCCTCATCCCGGCCATTCAGCCAGGTAGGCGGATATTGCGTAAGCGCCTCGGTCATGGTGACGCCGAGCGCCCAAACATCACTTGCGGCCGAGACTTCGCCAGCGTCTGACTCCGGCGGCTCATAGAGGGTGGGGCGTGGCGGCCCAACCTGGGAAACGGCTACGGGACGGATCGTGTCGGTGGCCAATTTCAGCTGGTCATCCACGACCAGGAAATTCGACGGTTTCAGCTGCCCCTGAATCCAATTTTCCCCATGCAGGAAGGCAAGGGCGTCGAGCGTCGGGACCAACAACTCCCGTACCTCGTCCGGTGCGAGGGCCCGGTACGGAAGAATCTGCGAAAGGGACTCCTCGGCGTATTCCATGACAACGAATAGAAATGGACTGCCATCGATCTCGCACTGCCCGGAATCCAGCAGCCGGATCAGGTGGGGGTGCGAGAAGGTCGCGGCCGTTTTCCATTGCCACAGCTGCACGGAGCTGTGGGCCGGGTCGGCCGGCACGATCTTGATGGCCGCATTGAGGAAGCCCTCGACCGCCGACTCCGTCAAAAACACGGAGCTGTGGTTCGAAGAGCCTAAAAAACGGCGCAGGGGGAAGACCCCGTTGATGATCCGGCCTTCCCAGTTGTTGCGCACCTCAGCCATCGTCAGTCTCATACCTTTTGCAGTGGGCCCCTTTCTTCAGTGGGCGGGGAAAACGTAAAGATATCATCAAGATCGGGTGTAAGGGCTGCGGACACCCGCTGTGTATGGGCAAACGCGGTACAGCTGCAGCTGACGCAGCAGTGATCAGGCACGGGTGGTGTGGCGAGTGCGGCGCACAACGTGACACCGCGGACCGAAGCGGCAGCAGCGCGGCGCGAATGGCAGGAGCGCTTACGCCTTGCGCAGCTCGATGGGCTTTCCCGTTCGGGCCGATTCGTAAATGGCCGTCATGATTTTCACATCCCGCAAGCCTTCTTCACCGGGCACACGGGTGGGTGTTTTCTCGATGATGCAGCGGGCGAAGTCATCCATCTCAACCGCGAATTGATCGGTCGCGGGGGGATCGATGTCGCGACCGTCACTGCGCGTGCCGCGCAGCCCGCCATAGTTGAACGCGGGATCCAAACCAAACCAACCGCGCTCGGCCATGACGCGAAAGTAACCGATACCCGCTGCGGCGTAACTGCTGCTGCAGTGACTGATGGCGCCGCCGGGAAACCGCGCCTCCCACGCCACCGATTCCTCGACTTCGGCAAACCGCGCGTCGCCCCTGGTTGCGGTAGCTGAAACCCACACCGGCTCTTCACCACTCAAGTAGCGCGTAGCCTGCAACGCATAGATGCCAACATCCATGAGCGGTCCGCCGCCCGACAACGCCCGCTTCAAACGCCACACGCCGGGCTCGATGTTGAATCCGAAATGCGCATCGATCACTTTGACCGCGCCGAATTCCTTCTCCCGCGCAAGGCGCACACACTCCAGGTGATGGGGCTCAAACCGGCAGCGATAGCCGATGCCCAGCACACGGTTCGCGGCCTTGACCGCATCGATCATCTGCTGGCAGCGCTCGGCCGAGATCTCCATGGGCTTTTCACAAAACACATGTTTGCCCGCCTTGGCCGCCACCAACGCGTTGTCCAGGTGCAGGGCATTCGGGGTCACGACATACACGACATCAATGTCCGGGTTGTCGGCAATGCGGTGCATGGTGTCGTAGCTGTAAACATTCCGCTGCGCAATGTTGTATTGCGCCTGCCATTTGACGGCCTTCGCCGGAGTGCCGGTGATGATGCCCGCCAGGCGGCAGTGCGTGGTTTTCGCGAGCGCCGGGGCAATCTGGTTGGTGCTCAGGTTGCCGAGGCCGCACAGCGCGAATCCAAGTTTGGGGCTGGCGGCAGCGGCCAGCGCGCGGGTCACGCGGGTGCTGATGAAAGGGGCAGCGGCCAAAGTGGCGGCTTGCACGACGAACTTGCGACGCGTGGCCATATCCATAGCTTCCTGCAGCGGCAGCGAGCTAAGGAGTGTGCTGCGACCTGCCACAAAGTACAATGCCTGGATCAGCTACAGCTGAGGTAAGAAGTGAAAAGAACGCCCCGAAGGCGCCGTAACGCAGTGACGATGCATGAAGTCGCCAAACACGCCGGTGTTTCGCCGATGACTGTATCTCGTGCGCTGAGCGGCGATGCCCACGTACAAGAGCACATGCGCCAACGCGTACACGCTGCGATCAAGGAGCTGGGCTATTCGCCGAACGTCTCGGCACGTAACCTCGCCCGCGCGGCCACCGTCCACATTGGGCTTCTGTACAACAACCCGAGCGCCGCCTACCTGAACGAGTTGCTCGTCGGCGTCCTGGAGCAGACCAGCCGGGCGGGATGTCAGCTCGTATTGGAAAAATGCGGCGCTCGCAATGAGCGCACGGCGATTGAGCGCCTCCTGGGTGACGGTGTGGGAGGCGTGATCCTGCCGCCGCCGTTGTCTGATTCCAACATCGCGTTGGAGGCACTCCGCCAGGCCAAAATACCGTTCGTCGCGGTGGCTACGGGGCGGCCGGAGGAGGCCGGACTGTCGGTGCGAATCGACGATCTGGAGGCCGCAGCGGCCATGACACGCCACCTGATATCCCTCGGCCATCGTGACATCGGCTTCATTGTCGGTGCCGCGAATCAGACGGTCAGCGCCCAACGCCGCGCGGGGTTTGAGAAGGCCCTGCGGGAGGAGGGATTGCCCCTGCACCCCGAGTGGGTGAAGCAGGGGTCGTTCAGCTATCACTCCGGACTCGTTGCCGCTGAGCAGATGCTCAGCTCCGCACGCAAGCCAACTGCGATCTTCGCCAGCAACGACGACATGGCGGCCGCCGCCATCGCAGCCGCGCACCGCGTGCGGCTGGACGTGCCCAAAGACCTCACGATTGCGGGTTTCGACGACACCCCGCTGGCCACGACGATCTGGCCTGCATTGACCACCATTCGGCAACCGGTGGCTGCCATGGCCCGCAAGGCGGTGGAGATGCTCCTGGAGGAGATCCGGTTGCGGCGCCTGGGCGAAACGCAGGAGCCACTGCAGCATCTGATGAGCTTCACCCTGGTAAAGCGCGACTCCTCGGCACCTCTGTAGGGCCTTTCGGGACCTAAGCGCCGCATGACCTCGTGCGGCCCGAATTAACGTGCTTTCGCAATTGACGCCCCCTTCTTGATAGCGCTACCATTCCAGGCAGACACTGGCCGGATGAGCCGGTTTTCCATGCCATTCGAAAGGGGGGCTCATGATCGAAACCAACACGCTGTCGGTGCGGCGCACGGTTGCGCCCGCTGACGCGGTGCACGAGTTTTCAGTCACAGAGGGCCCTGCCTTCGGGCGCGCGAACTAGGTGTACCTGGGAATCGATATCGGCACTTCGGGCGTGAAGGCCGTGTTGGTCGACGACAGCGGGGCTATTGTCGGACAGAGCTCCGCGCCCCTCGTGGTCGATCGCCCGCAGCCGGGTTTCTCCGAGCAGGACCCGGAAAGCTGGTGGCAAGCGACTGTCAGCGCTGTCATCGGCCTGCCGAAGGATCTGCGAGCGGCCGTTCGTGCCGTTGGTCTCAGTGGGCAGATGCACGGCGCGACCCTCCTGGATAGTCGGGACCAGCCCCTGCGACCGGCCATACTCTGGAACGACGGCCGGTCCGCCCTCGAATGTGGCGAAATCGAGAGGCGAGAACCCAACTCGCGCGCCATTACGGGCAACATCATGATGCCGGGTTTTACTGCGCCGAAGCTGGCGTGGGTGGCGAAACACGAGCCGTTGACATTCCAGCGCACGGCTCATGTATTGCTGCCCAAGGACTATGTGAGGCTGAAACTCACCGGCGAGAAAGTCAGCGACATGTCCGATGCGTCCGGCACTGCGTGGCTGGATGTCGGACGGCGCGACTGGTCTGACGCCATGCTCGCGGCAACGGGACTCACCCGATCTCACATGCCGCGTCTGGTCGAAGGCACTGAGCCCTCCGGGTCCATCACGGCCGCGGTGGCAGATCAATTGCAGATACCCCGGGTCGTGGTCGCAGGTGGCGGTGGCGACAATGCGGCCAGCGCCGTAGGCCTGGGTGTCGTGGCGCCTGGTGAAGCGTTCCTGTCGTTGGGTACCTCGGGTGTCCTGTTCGTCGTTACGGATCGATTTCGCCCCAATCCGGATCGCGCGGCCCACGCCTTCTGCCACTGTTTACCCAATCGTTGGCACCAGATGTCGGTTATGTTGAGTGCGGCGAGTTGTCTCGACTGGGCAGCCCGGCTGACAGGTCATACCGACCTTCCACGGCTGGTCGAAGCTGCGCAGGCGCGCGGGGTCGGGCGGCAATCGCCATTCTTTCTGCCTTACCTTTCAGGTGAGCGCACACCCCACAATGACCCGCACGCCCGGGGTGTCTTCTTCGGTATCCGTTCTGACACGGATTCAGTCGAGCTCGTTGTTGCGGTTCTCGAGGGTGTTGCGCTCGCGTTCGCCGACGGGTTGGATGTGTTGTTGGAAAAGGAGGGCACCATCGACACGATCAGTGTCACCGGTGGTGGTGCGCGGCTGCCATATTGGGGCCAGTTGCTCGCTGCTTCGCTGAACCGGCCACTCACTTACCGTGTGGGCGGCGAGGTGGGTGCGGCATTGGGCGCCGCCCGATTGGGCCGCCTTGCACTGGAAGCCTCGCAAAGCCAGGCAGACATCTGCGTGGCACCTCCCATCGATCGGGTGGTCCAACCTGACGCCGGCTTGTCCTCGCTCCTGGCCACCCGCCGCCGCACCTTTACGCGGCTGTATCGGGATCTCAAGAACATTTTTGTGGAGTATTCGTAAATGAGCCTCTTTTCAACGGTTGAGCCCGTGCGCTTTGCAGGTCCTGATACCAGGAACGAGTTCTCGTACCGGGTGTACGACAAGAACCGCGTGGTGCTGGGCAAGCGCATGGACGAGTGGCTGAAGGTCGCAGTCTGCTACTGGCACTCCTTCAACTGGCCGGGCGCCGACATCTTTGGCGGTGGGACGCTGCCGCGCCCCTGGCTCGGACCGCGTATCACCCAGGAAATGGCGGATACCAAGCTCGAGGCCGCATTCGACTTCTTCTCACGCCTGGGCGTGCCCTATTTCACTTTCCACGATGTTGATGCGATGGCGACCGCCGCCACGCTCGCCGAGCATGCCAACAATCTGCAGAAGATCGAGGCCGGCATCGCTGCAAAGATGGCCGCCACGGGCGTGAAGCTGCTGTGGGGTACCGCGAATCTTTTCAGTCACCCACGGTACGCCGGCGGAGCGTCCACCAGCCCGGACCCGGAAGTGTTTGCCTGGGCCGCGGCACAAGTGCGCGGGGCCCTGGAAACCACCCATCGGCTGGGAGGCGAGAACTACGTGTTGTGGGGCGGCCGCGAGGGCTATGACTCGCTGTTGAACACGGACCTGCGGCGGGAGCTGGATCAGTATGCGCGCTTCCTGTCGATGGTCGTGGAGCACAAACACAAGATCGGCTTCAAGGGCACCATTCTCATCGAGCCCAAGCCCTTCGAGCCCACGAAGCACCAGTACGACCATGATGTCGCGGCTGTCTATGCCTTCCTGCAGCGCTACGATCTGACGAACGAGGTCAAGGTCAACATCGAGGTGAACCACGCGACGCTCGCCGGCCTGGACTTCGAGCACGAGATCGCAGCGTCCCGGGCCTTTGGGATCTTCGGGTCGATCGACATCAATCGCGGCGATCCGCGCAATGGCTGGGATACGGATCAGTTTCCCAACAATGCGCAGGAGCTGGTGCCATCGATGGTGCAGGTGGTGCAGGACAAAGGCTTCACCACAGGCGGATTCAACTTTGATGCCAAGCTGCGGCGGCAGTCGGTGGATCCAGCCGACCTGTACCTGGCTCACATCGGCGGCATCGACACGCTCGCTCGCGCGCTGTTGGCGGCTGCGGATGTCGTGACCGACGGCGCCTTGGAAAAGCTCAAGCAGGAGCGTTATTCGGGCTGGGGCGGGGAGTTGGGCAAGCGGATCACCAGCGGCGAGCTCAATCTCGCCAGCCTGGCGGATCTGGCCACTCAGAAAGGGTTGGATCCCGCGCCCCGGTCGGGCAAGCAGGAGTTGGCGGAGAGCCTCATCGCGCGGCACTGCAAGTACTGAGGAGCTGCTGCTCGAAGGCGCGAATCGCGGAACGGTTGCCATCGGCGCGCGGCGCCGCACGCCGCAGCTCCAATCGGCGCGCGGCCCAGCGATCGGCGTCTCGACATTCGTTCGCGCAAGCGAGCGTGGTCGCCACGTACTGGTCGCGCGACTGAGTGATTCCATCGGTCGCGCCGACTTGCCGCATCAAACCCGCCGCCAGCCGCTGGCGTAGGAATGGCCCCTCGAGCGTCACAATGGGCAGGCCGCAATGCAGCGCCTGCCAGGCTGTGGTGTAGCCGGAGAAGGCGGGGCAATCGAGAGCCATATCCATCTCGTCCAGGAAACTGAGGAACCGGCTTCGCGGTAGCCAGCCGGTCGTTCGCAGATAGGCTCCAGGATCGAGACCTTCGGCGCGGAAAGCGGCCGACAGCCGCGCGTGCAACTTCACCGCGGTCCACGGGATGTTTCCCGGTGTCGCCAGCCAGAATTCGCACCGCTCGGCAGCCTTCGCTATGCGCGTCAGGAGTAGGTCGTCCTGCGGGTCGAATTTGAGAGGCTGCTGGCACAACGCGAAGCGCACGACATCCGGACGCCGGTCCGGTCCGCCCCAGGGTTCTTTCTGAGCTTCCGGAAACCCGGTCAGCACGCCCGTGCCGGGCAGCCGGATGAGCTTCTCGCGGTAATGGGGGTCGGACCGCGGACCCTCGAGGAGCTCGCCGGACACAAACCAGTCGATGGTCGGCAGTCCGGTTGTGATGGGGTGTCCCCAGCCCGCGATCTGCAGTGGCGCCAATCTCGAAGCAGCCAGCGTGCAGGTGGTGGGGTCCATTCCAACTTCGGGATACAACATCACATCGGGTGCGGCTTCGCGGATCTCGGTCAGCCAATGCTCGAGTGACCGGGGACCCTGCACGAAGTGGGCGACCTGCCCACGCGCCCAGTTCGTTTCCGCATCGGTAACGGCGCCGGTGTGATAGAGAAACACCTCGAAGTGCCGGGTATCCAGCTGCGCAATCAAACCGCGCAGGATGATCTCCCAGACGGGATGGCGCCGCACCTGTGCACTCACCACCACTATGCGGATTCGGCTCCGGCGCGGTTGCGGTTTTCGAGTGGCATTTTCCGGGAGTGTCCAATGTGCGGCGGCTTCGCGGCTCGCAAGGTCACCGTAACGACACAGCGCAGCTGTCACATCTGCAGGCCGGTAAGCGAGATAAAACGGCTGAATTCGCCCGACGGCCGCGCCGAGTTTGGCCGGATTCGCGGCCGCCCACTGCACCAGGGTGTCGAGCTTTTCGTCGAATCTCTGCAATGCCGTGCCGCTCTCAGCAACGCTGTCGCAGACGATCGGAATCGCTGCCACCGCACAACCTAACATGGCCTCACCGCAATTGGGATCCAGGTCAATGGCGCGTTGGTAAGAACGTACGGCGTCTTCTGCGTCCCCGCCTAGTGTCAGGGCATGCCCGAGGGTGACATGGGCCGGCACATAGTCCGGCTTGTAGGACAAAGCTTGCCGGCAGCTTGCAACCGCTTCGTCGGCCCTGCCCGCATTCAACCAGGCGAGACCCCGATTGTAGTGAGTCTGCGCCAGGTCGGGCTTCAGGTCGAGCGCCCGGGAGTAGGCGGCCAGCGCGCCTTCGAACCGGTTCTGCGCCAACAGGATGTTGCCCAGATTGTTGTGAGCAGCGACCAGCTGCGGCTTTGACGAGATTGCCCGCTGACAGGCTTCTGCCGCTTCCTCCAGCTTGCCCAGCGCCTGCAGCGCGTTGCTGAGGTTGAGGTACGTCTCGGCGTGGTTTGGCCGAAGGGTCAGCGCGCGCTGGTACGACGCCACCGCGTCC
>JAXDQF010000120.1:0-15579 GCA_034668025.1 Gammaproteobacteria bacterium
TGGGCGAAGCCTCTCAGCAATTAATGGATGACGCGGCTCCAGGGTTGTTTGAGGCCCTGTGGCGCATGGAGCAGGCCTGCCGCCGTACACCGTTCGCCCAACAATTGCGCGAACGTTTGAGAGGATAGAGTTGGGCGATGCACACTCGAGGACCCGCTCAGCGCTCATTTGAAGCGGGTCTGAGAGACTCACATGCCCTCGAGATCTTCAAAAACGAAGGGTTATCACCGAACGCGGCCAAGCGTGTCGCCGAGTTTTTCAAGCGCTCCAAAACTTGAGTGCACCCATGACGCCCCTATAGACTGGTTCCGCGACGCGCAGGAGGCTGACGAACGCCGGCGACAAATGCGGAACACCTATTGATCCCCACGCCTTTCGAAGACATTCCTTTCAAACGAGTCCATTGGAAGTTGGTCGCGGGTGCCACTGCGGGCTACGTCGCCGACGGGTACGGTCTTGGCGTAGTGGGCATCGCGCTTGCAGCGGCCCAACCGAAACTAGCTCTGACAGCGGCATGGCTAGGCGCCGTCGGCGCCAGCTCACTGGCCGGTCTGTTTGTCGGTGCGCTGGCCAGCGGGTCGGCCGCAGACCGCTTCGGCCGACGTCCAATCTACGCCTACAACATGATCGCCTTCGTCGGGTTGAGTCTGCTACAGCTGGGGGTCAGCTCCGCCACGCAACTCCTGCTCGTCCGCCTTCTGTTAGGGCTCGTTCTCGGCACCGATTACGTCGTTTGCAAAGCGCTGCTCGCTGAATGCGTTCCCCGGATTAATCGGGGACGCGCGTTGAGCCTGATGGGAGTCGCGTGGGCGGTTGGCTACTCGCTCGCCTACATCGTCGGCATGATGCTAGAGAACGCGGGCCCGGATGCTTGGCGGTGGATCCTGGCGAGCAGCGCGGTCCCCGCGTTAATTTCTCTGCCGCTGCGACTCGGCGTGCCGGAGTCACCGTTTTGGCTGACCCAGGTGGGTCGCAAGGCGCAAGCTCAACGAGTCATCGAGCGCTGCTTTGGAGAGGGCTACGGAATAACTGACGTGGTGCCAGAGCAAGGTGGCACAACAGCGTCAGGGCGAAGCGGGAGGTTGCGCGAGCTCTTCGTCAGTCGGCATCGCGTGTCCACCCTGGTGGCCTCCACCCTGTTTTTCTGCCTGGTCGTGCCCTACTTCGCGGTCAGTACATTCATTCCGCTAGTGATGGCCGCTCTACACGTCACGGGCAATCGAATCGCCGGTCTGATCTACATCATCGGGTTGTCGTTGGGTTCGGTCGGCGGCTTCCTGGTCGTCGACTGGATACCACGCCGGCTGTTCGTCATCGGGAGTTTTGCCGTCACCAGCCTCGCGCTCCTCATCTCTACAGCAGTCTCCGGACGGTCCGACGGCCTGGTTATTCTGTCATTCGCCGTGTTCTCCTGCGTGCTGTCGGCGGCCCAAGCGCAAATCTACGTCTATCTACCGGAGCTCTTCCCTACCTCTGTGCGGGCATCCGGCCTAGGTATAGCCGTAGCGGTGAGTCGCCTGGGCGCGGCCGCAGGCACATCTTTGTTGCCCCTATGCGTACTGCATTTCGGGGTCAGCGTGGCACTCTACGTCTGTATCGTCACCCTGGTGTTGGGTGGAATCGTCGCTTACCTCTGGGCACCGGAGACGCGGCGTAGATCTCTCGCCAGCGACGTCATCCACCTCACCACTACCCGTGCTCGACCGGATGTTTAGTCGTGATGTACCAAGTCGTCGCAATCCGTCCCGCCGCGGTTCACGCAGCGGTTGTAAGCGTCGCGCCGCTCCTGTTCACGCACCGTGTCGCCCCGATATGTGTTTGAACTGACGGGAGCATTGAGAATGGCATCGCAATCGGTACGTCCCTCATCACGACATCGCTCGAAGTTAGTGCGTCGGGTGTCATCGCGATTGGCCGCAGAATTCATGCGGTGTTCAGAGGTGGCACAGCCCGCGGCCAGAATCGTCAGGGCTGTCAGGGCGAGCGCCGGACCATATCTATGCATATTCATATATAATATCCCCTGAGGTTGAGTTAGCAATGAATCAGCAATTGCTATGCCCGCACCAGGGCCGCACTGGGGCTCAGTTGACGCGATTCGTCAGTAAATGACGCGCAACGGTCTAATCGGATTATCCTGGATGTACCGACAGTCCCGCGCCGCAGTGCAGCCTGTAGGAGCCGCGCCGCGACGCGATTACAGGCGCTTTTTGCGCCGGCGCAACGGACGGGTGCGACTCGATGAGAACGCAATTGCGAAACTATTAAGCTCGTCACGACGTTCGCTGATCGAAATGCGAAACTGATTGCGCGGACGTCCTGCGGGACGCCGGCATGCTCCAAGGCGAAGGAAAGCAAAACGCAGATGTTGGATCTTCTGACATGAATTCGGTAGTGCAGGAAAGGCCGGTCGCTCACTCCGGCAATGTTGGTCAATCGATCCAACATCTGAACCAGGATGACCTGGAAACCTACCTGGAAGGCCGGCTGCCGCCGGCCCGATTGACACACTGCAGCGCTCACCTGGAGTCCTGCGAGGCATGCCGCGCGGAGCTCGAGGATCTGCGTGCATTCAAGAGCGATTTGACCGGCTTCGCGCACCCGGAGCCCGCCGGGCGCGGGCTGGATCGAGGCAGAGGCCGCAGACTGATCCAGGCCTGCGCGATCGCCTCCATTGTTGTAGCAGCGATTTCTGCGGGCCTCTGGTGGGAGTGGCACAGACCGCTGCCGAAGGAGACCCCTGTCACAGTGGCGGTGGCACACACCACCACCGCCCCTGTACCCGCAATCGCGGTACAGACTCGTGACACACAACTCGACGACCAAATCGCCGCGCTGCCGGCGAGTGTGAGGCCCGTCGTTTCCGAGGCGATACGAGGTGGCAAGCTGCGGCTTCCGTCGCAGGTGAGCGAGTTTCACAGGCGCGCAGTCGGAGCGCCGCAGGCCAACGCGGGATTCGTCTTGTTGGCTCCTTTCGGCGAAGCTATTGCTGAAGCTCGCCCCGAATTTCGCTGGCAACCGCTCGCAGGAGCGGTCCGATACTCTGTCGCCATTGTCGATACGAGATTGCATCCCGTGCAGCACAGCCGCGCGCTGTACACGACGAGTTGGCGACCTCGGCGACCCCTGCGTCGCGGCCAGACCTATCTTTGGCAGGTGACCGCGACTTTGCGTGGCGGCTCGACAATAGTCGCTGCCTCCCCGGACGCTCTCGTGCAAGTGATTCCACAACAGCTCGCAGACGAGCTGGAGCAGTTTCGACGAAAACACGAAGACGCCCATCTCGTGCTGGGCGCATTCTACGCGCAGGTTGGAATGCTGACCGAGAGCGCGAACGAGCTCAAAAAGATCGCGCCCGGCGATCCCTCCTACAGCACCGCGCGGGCGCTGTTAGAGAGTTTGCCGTCCACGAGTCCCGACGACACCAGTCGCGTGGTACTTCAAAGCCACTGATGGATCGGCCGCAGACGCCCAGACTCCGCGCCTCGGACCAGCTCGACCGTGTCAATTACATAAAGAGGCCCGCTCATGGGAGCGGTAAAAATCAAACACAGGTCGTGCTCCCCGCGCGCGGGCGCAACCGCAGTCTCAATACTCTGACGAGGCTCACTCGTAGTCGGATCGCCCAGCACGATACGCGCGACTTCCGCCCCGGTTCCGCAGCGGTCCTGGTAAACCACCAGCTCTCCGAAACGCGTCTGCGACGGATGCGCCTTCAACTCGTTTTTGTGGTTGGCCAACCCGAAGTTGCGCGCCAGACGAGCGATATTGAACCTGAGTGTAGCCACGCCGTTCAGCAGCGCTTTGGGATACACATAACAGCTGTCGAGCAGGTCCACATCGTAGACCGGCGCCGTGGCAGGCGAGTCGGGAGTCAGCGGCAGGCGTAGAACAAATTCGCTGCCCGGACAGGCAGTCAGCTGATTGGAGGTCCGCGTCAGCAGCGCATCGGTATTGAGCTCGTAGGTGCGGGCCGCCGCCAGCGGCAATCCGTCATCACTGAACGCGGCAGCCTTGATCACCGTACCCAGTTTGAGCCCGAGTGGCGAGACGTACACTTGCGCCGCCAGATCCGGCTTCGATCCATCCAGCGTGTAGTGGATCTTCCCGAACGCTGTCTGGTTTACGAGCGCCACCAGACCTCCCCCGGCCTGCAATGTGCCGTTGCGGCCGTTGACGAGTTGGAAGTCGACTGCGAATGCAGAATCGGCTGTAGCAACCCCCTGCCGGCGATAGCGCTCAATCTGCGCCGGAAGGCGTTTTAGAAATCCAGACCAGCTCCTGCGGGCGGGCTGCGTCCAAACCGCCTCCGACAACGCGTCGGCGCGGGGAAATACGGCACGCTGCAGGTACCAAGGCGACAGCAGATACTCGCTCCATAGATTAGCTTGCGCGCCCAGAACATGGTGTCCTTCCTCGACGCTCAATACCGCCGGCATGACCTCGAAGTTGTAAACCTCCGACAGAGGAGCAATCCTCAGGCGTCCGGCAGGCTCCCCATCCAGGCGGCTTTGGAGGTTGTCAAAATACAGGGTCGGCGCGGGTGACAGTACAACATCATGATCGAGCCGCGCCGCGGCAACAGCGCCGCGTGTACCGCGCCAACTCATCACGGTTGTGCCCGAAGGGACTCCGCCATCGAGGATCTCATCCCATCCAACCATGCTGCGGCCGTGCCCGGCGAGATAAGTCCCAACCTGTTGCATGAACCAGCTCTGCATCGCATCCTCATCAACGATGCCGAGCGCCTTCATCTGGGCCTGGACGGCCGGGGAGGCCTTCCATTGATCCTTGACCGCTTCGTCGCCGCCGAGATGGATATACCTGCCGGGGAAAAGAGCCATGACTTCGTCGAGTATGTTCTCGACGAACTTCAGCGTGTCCGCGTTGGTGTTGAAGAGAAAATAGTTGACGCCCCAGTCGCTCGAAACGGCGGGCCGATCTCCCGTTACGCCGAATTGGGGGTAGGCGGCGACAGCGGCCTGGGCGTGTCCTGGAAAGTCGATCTCCGGGACGACCGTGATGTAGCGCTCAGCCGCGTACGCCACAATTTCGCGAATGTCTGCCTGCGTATAGAATCCGCCATACACACCCGCTTCCCCTCCGGGTCCCCCGTTCGATGGCGGTACGCGCCAGGCGCCGATTGTCGTCAGTTGCGGATAGCGTTTTATCTCGAGACGCCAGCCTTGATCATCGACCAGATGCAGATGCAGCATGTTGAGCTTGTGCTGGCCCATTTGCTCGATGATCGTCTCGACATCCGCCACGGACGGAAAGTGACGGGCCGTATCGAGCATCAGCCCCCTCCACCGGAAACGCGGAAAGTCCGTGATGTGCATGGCGGCCAGGCGCACCCTCGAACCGTGCGCCGGGCCTGCGGACAGAAGTTGCACAGCCGTCATGGCGCCGTAGTAAAGACCGACTTCGGTGCGCGCTACGATTCGCACACCCTGGGCGTCCACGTCGAGGCTATAGCCGTCAGTTTCGGCCACAGGGGCCGCCGCGGACAAAACGAGCCCGATACCGGCGCATGCACGGCTGCGCGTTGTTAGGTCGAGTCCCTCGACCGCTTTGAGGGTGGCTCGCAGGCGCTCCGCTACTGTGCCGGCCGCACCGATGGCGCAAATAGGTGTTTGCCTGTCGACCGTGAAAACACCCGGGCGCAACGCAACCTCGGCAGGCCACGGAATGAGCGATGGTTCCGCTGCCCACGCCCCGCCTGAAGCCAACAGCATGGTTGCGATGAGTGCCCTCACGGGTTAGCTTTCAGAATCAGATTCAGACCCAGAACGCACAATAGACCGACTGCCCCGGCCACGCTCTCCATGAGAGTCCAGGATCGGAACGTGTCGCGCAGGTCGAGATTGAAATACTCCTTGAACAACCAGAACCCGGCATCGTTGACATGTGAAAACATGAGGCTGCCGGCCCCGATCGACAACACCATCAGGTTTGGGTTGACGTGGCTGGCAGCGACAACGGGCACCATGATGCCTGCGGCAGTCAACCCGGCAATCGTAGCGGACCCCAGGGCTACCCGGATGACCATGGCAATGAGCCACCCCAAGATCAACGGCTGCAGTGGAACTGTCTGCAGCCAGGCAGCCAGTTGCGCACTGACGCCGCTGTCGACGAACACCTGTTTCAGGGCGCCTGCACCGGCCAGTATCAACAATATACCGGCGACATCCTTCAAGGACTCGCCGTAACCGTTCATCACGCTTTTGAGGTTCATGCCGCCAGCCACACCCAGGCTGAGCGTCGCATAGATCAGTGAAACCAGCAGCGCTACTGTCGGTTGCCCGAGAAAAGCAACTGCCGCCTCAAACCGAGGGGATCCATACGCGACGTACGGAACGGCGGTTGCCGCGGCAATCAACATCACCGGCAGGAGCGCGGTGAAGCAACTGTTGAACGGTCCCGGCAGTGTCTCTTCGGACAGATCGGCGCTTGCCCCGCGGACGGCCTGCGGAGCTATCCCCTTCAGGAAGGGCGCCAGCATGGGACCAGCGATCAACAGGGTCACACCACCGACGATCATTCCGTAAAGCAAAGTGACACCCAGGTCCGCCCCGAAAAGCCTGACCAGTGCGATCGGTGAGGGATGGGGCGGTAGAAAGCCATGTGCTACGGACAGACCGCACAGAAGCGGAATCCCGAGATAGACAGCGGGTAACCGCGTACGTGCTGCGAGAGAAAATACCAGGGGAACCAGAACGACAAAACCAACGCTGTAAAATAGCGGAATACCGACGATCAGACCGGTCAGCGCCATGCCGATCAGGATGAATCTGACGCCGACCGTGGCTATCAGCGCTCCGGCAATACTTCGGGCCGCACCGCTGTCGGCGATGATCCTGGCGAACATGGCTCCGAAGCAGATGATCGCCGTCAGCCCGCCAAGCATGTCCCCTACACCGCGCTCCAGAGACTTGCCGATATCGCTGAGCGGCATGCGGAAACACAGTGCCGCAATCACAGCGGTGGCCATGAAAGCGGCAAACGGCGGCACCCGCGCCCAACTGATGAGAAAAATCAGTCCCGCAATGAGCAGAACAACGGCAAGCACGATCACGACTCAGCTGAGCTGCGCCAATGACCGCGCTGCCCGACTCAGAAGCTCATCCGCAGGCCGACGCGATACATGCGGCCGATGACATCGTAAAGATACGGGTTGGCGCCGTAGAAGACATTGGTCTGTGGCGCCGGCACCGGGGATTTGTTGAGCACGTTGTCTATCTTGAAATAACCGGTAACCTGCTCCGTCACGTTGTAAGTTCCCCCGAGATCGACGTAAGTTGCACCCTTCATGACATTGTCGTTGATGGTCGGGTGAACGACTGTCGAAACCGGACAATTGGCCTGGCACTGGATATTTTCACGGGCGTACACACCATCACTGAACCAACGCTCGGTGATTGTCAGGCTGAACTTTTCGGTATCCCAACCTTCGGTGAAATAGGCCTTCCAGTAGGGAATACCGGCTGAGCTGACGCTGTTGGCCAGATTGACGCCGGCGCTCTGCACCGGGATCGTCCCGATGATGCCCGAATCGGTGAGAAAGCTGATCGTGTGGGTCGCCAGTGCGCGCAATGTCACTGAGCCGGGCAACCGCAGGGCCGTGAGCCCGGTGCGATACATGGCCTCGATGTCGTAGCCCTCGTCACGAACCTTCGCCAGGTTGAAGGACTGCACCCGCACGTAGTTGGTGTTCGGAGCTGTACTGGTCAGCAGCATCTGCGAGCACAGCTGCTGATTCCCGGCGGAGCACAGATCCACCTCGTTCTGTGCCGTGAGTGTCGAGATCTCGTTCGTCAACCGGATGTCATAATAGTCGATCGAGGCACTGAAGCCGGGCAGGAAATCCGGCTGCGACAGGACGATGCCGAAGGTCGTATTGCGGGCGATCTCGGGCTTCAGGTTGGTGTTGCCAACCGTTTCCCCGAGCACGGTAATGTTGTTGCCGTTGAAATTGACGGTACTGTTCGTCACGACGGGCGGCGCGAACAATTCGCTCAGGTTGGGCGCGCGAATATCGCGTGAAGTCACGGCCCGTAGACTGAGACCGCTGAGAGGCGTCTTCCACGTGCCGCCTGCCTTCCAGGCCGTCACATTTCCGGACGTGCTGTATTTTGTCTGTCGGACAGCGAGATTCACGTTGGCCTGGCCCAGGGGTTCCCAGTCCAGGAAGGGAACATTCTGCTCCACGTACGCCTCTTCGACGTGGTAGGAACCCCGTCCGTCGTGAAAGTTGCCCGCGTACCAATTGTTGCCGGCTGGATTCAGCGCCGGGTCGGCCGGATACGCCGCCGAATTCGGACTGTCGGCGGTTACGCCATTACCGTAGGGATCAGCAGTGGTTACGTAAGACTCGTTGCGATATTCGACCCCCATTGCGATCGCCACCGGCCCCGCCCACAGGGAGAACGGCGCGCCGCTCACATTGAAGCTGGCGACATGCTCCGATTGGCGAGAGTGTTGCTTCGGTCCATTGGCGGGCAGCACATAGGCAAGCGCCGCTGGATCGACCGCGACCTGGCCTATGACATTCAAGGGCTGGCAGCCCGAATTTCGAGCAGCCGCGCTACGGCAGACGATCGTGCCATTCGGTCCAGCCACCGCGTCGATGGCAGCGTTGTACCGAGGTGTCAGAGAAATGTCGCGCACGTCGATGTTGGTCCGGTTAGTGCCGTGCGCGTAATAGCCGTCGTACGACCATTTCGTCCCAAGAATATCTGCAGCGCCGTCCGTACCGGCAACCAGGCGCAACAAGTCCCGTCGCGCATCGACACCCACCGGGTTTGGAAACTCGCCGTTGCTGGTGCCAAATCCGAAGCCGCCCGTTGGATAGTTGGTCGCGCAATCCGCCTGGATCGAGGCGGGCAGGTACGGATTGTCACAATGGATCGTCAGGTTGGCGCCCTTTTCAGCGCCAGCATTGGGTTGGTTCGTCGAAGCTACGTGCGATGCGTTCGCGGTAACGTAGATTTCGTCGTCATCGCTGAGATCGTACCCGATTCGGGTGTAGCCCACAGTACGCTGGAGCCGTGCTGCGAGACTGGTGGATTGTCCCACATCGCCGCTCAAATCTCCGCCGGAGCAGAACGGATTGTAGCAATTGGTAACCCCGCCCGTCCCGGTCGGAACGCCGTTCGACCCGTACTGGAATGGATGAGTCGCTCCATCGATGCCAAAGGCGGTCCCTTGCAGAGGACCGTTCGTGATCAGCCCATATTTCGCGTACTGGTATTGCTGTGCGTTCTGGATGACGATGTATTGCGGCTTGCCATCGTTGGTCTGACCGATAGGACGAACCTGGAACGCCGGCGCCGTGTACCAGTTGCGGCCACCTGCACCGGAGCCGACTCCGAAGCCGCCGGATGGCACGCCCCCTTCCCTGCTGTATTCGCCGCTCGCTTCAACATGGAGCCGGTCGCTCAGAAATGCTTTACCCCAGGCTGCCTGGGCCGTGATGTTCTTGTCGTCCTGGTAGGTAGTCTCCCCCGCCTCCACGTTGGCTTTTAAGCCCACGAACTTTTTCTCGGTGACGAAGTTGACGACACCGCCGATGGCATCCGATCCATAGGAGGCAGACGCACCGCCGGTGACTACATCGACCCGCTTCATGAGCAATTGCGGAAACTGACTCACATCTGCGACGCCCGTGACGTTGGCCGGCGTTACGCGTTGCCCATCGAGCAGCGTCAACGTGCGGATGGTACCGAGGTTGCGCAGGCTGAACGAGCTCAGCCCCTGCATGCCGCTGCTGGTGCTGTTGGCAAAAGTCGCGCGCCCGGTGCTGCCTTGGAGCGCCGGCAATTCCGCGATGGCGTTGAACAGATTCGGCTCGGCGACTTTCTCGATATCCGGGCCGGACAACATGGTCGTCGGTGTGGGCTGGGTAAAACCTGCCGAAGTGATTCGCGATCCGGTCACCACGACATCCTCCAACGCAGACTCGTTGGCACCGCTGGCCGGGTTAGCCGAGCTCTCCGTCTTCGGCACATCCGCCGCACCGGCGCGGATCGGCACGAGTGTCAAAACCAGGACTGACGAGAAGCAAACATACAGAAATCGTCTCACGCTCAGCATCATTGAGCACCCCGTACCAAGGTCACGCCGTGGCAATTTGTTATGGCTGCGGAACGACACCGCAGCTGACTCGAGCTTAAACACGCCGTTACACAACCGTCAATAAAAATACGTCATTTATGTAGTTGTTGTTACATACAGCGCCTGCAGCGAGTCGCCGGACGGCGGCTCAATATCAACAATATCAATATGATAGGGGGTCGGCGGGTACCTTCCCCGGGGCGGATCTTTTCTGTAGTGGAGTTACAACGAAGCGCGCGAACAGCGGCATGATGCCGCCAGCACCGCGCGAGACGACGGCGTTGCTCAGTCGCCGATGGGTTGCTGGGGAGTGATCCCGTGGAGCCAGGCCACGCTCCCGCGCATTCTGCGCAACGCCAGATGAGCCTGTTCGCCGAGGACCGCGGCCACCGCATACGCCAGCCGATCGATCACGAACAGCTGGGCGAACCGCATCGGATTGGGCTGAATTTCTTCAACTCCCGCGGCGGCAAGCCCCACGTGCAGGCAGATGTCGGCGTCACGCCCCAGCGGCGTTTCTCTGTCGGTAATGGCGATGCAGGTGGCCTTGTAATACTTCGCCAGCTCCAGGCTCTCCTGCAACTCGCGTGGACGGCCCGTGGAGGAGATGAACACCGCAACATCGCCTTCGGCCAGAATCGCAGCCGACATGCGCTGGGTATAGCCGTCAGTGAAGACCATGACGGGTACACTCAGCCGGAAAAGCCGATTCTGAGCTTCGGTAGCCAAAGCCGCCGAGCTGCCACCGATACCGTAGATGACCACGCGCTTCGCCTTCGCGATCGCTTGCGCGCTTCTCTGGATATCCTTGTAGACCAGCGTGGCACGCGTGCGCGTCAGCGCTTCGATGATCGTATCGAACACACGATCGTCATCCGGGTCTTTACCCGTTACCGCCGGATCGGCCTTACCCGCGGCCTTGCTCCCACGCTGGGCCTGGTCGCTGATCGCCTGGGATAAGGCCAACTCCTGGATGAGGCGAAACTTCAGATCCTTGAAGCCCTCGCAGCCGATGGCCCGGCAGAATCTCAGGATCGTCGGCTCACTGACACCGAGGTCGGCCGCTACGGCCCGCACGCTCGAGCGCACGAAATCATCGGGCGCGGCGAGGATCCGTTTGGCGATCCGAACCTCCGAGCGGGTCATCGACTCCATCATGCCTGCGAGGCGCGGCAGGATATCGTCGCTGTCAGATGGGGTCCGCAGTTTGTTCACGCTTCCAAGCTAATGATATTCGGCGGGAATTTCAATCGCCCGGTCCGGCAATTCTGTGCTTGTTGTTACATTTTTGTTTGACGACACTACATTTCTGATGGATCATCATTCCTCATCGCGGGGCGCAGCTTTACGAGGAGGTCATTTGACGATCGAACGCATTGGCGGCGCGAAAAGCGGTTCCGGCGGGCAGCCCCTGCCCTTTTGCGAGGCAACGGTCGCCAACGGCTTTGTCTTCGTGTCCGGCCAGGTCGCCATGGGCAGCGACGGTGAGATCATCCCGGGCGGTGTCATCGCTCAAACACATCACTGCATCAAAAGCATCAGTGCCATCCTCGAGAAAGCCGGTTGCACTTTGAAGGATGTCGTCAAGGCGAACGTATGGCTGGACGACACCCGTGATTTTCAGGCCTTCAACCGCGTCTATGCCAGCTACTTCCAGGAGGCGCTACCCGCGCGAGCCTGCGTGCAGTCCGCGCTGATGGTCGACGCCAAGGTTGAAATAGAAGTGATCGCCCTGAAGCCACAACGCTGATCGGGACGACTTTGCGCCTGAGCGATATTGCCAACATGCCGCTGGCCCCTGGGACCAAGGGGCTTCCCCTGGATGGGTCCATCGTGCAGTTGGGAGACCTGGCGGGTCGGGGTCTGAATGTGCTTCGCGGGGACTTGCCTGTGCCGATCGCCCTGCTAAAGCGCTCGGCGCTGGAAAACAACCTCGAGGTGATGCAGGCCTACGTCGAGCGCGCGGGCGTCCAGCTCGCGCCGCACGCCAAGACCACCCTGTGCCCGCAATTGTTCATGCGCCAGCTCAGCCACGGTTGCTGGGGACTGTCGGTGGCGACCATGACTCAGTTCAAACTGTGCCACGACCTCGGGGTGGGCCGCATGATCCTGGCCAACCAACTGGTTGGGCGGGCCGAAATCGCCGGCCTGGCGCGTTTGTGGGCCACTACAGCGGAACGCGAGTATTATGTGTTGGTCGACAGCCAGCAGGGCGCGGCCGCCATTTCCGCAGGTTTCAGTGAATGCACCGGGGCGCCGGCAGCCCGGCTTCTGATTGAAATGGGCATGACCGACGGGCGCTGCGGGGTTCGCAGCCTGGAGGAAGGGCTGGCGTTGGCGCGGCTCATCCGGTCGCTGCCCCATGTTGAGCTGCACGGGGTGGAGGGCTATGAGGGCTCTATCGTCAGTGATCACGCCGACCGCGACGCTGCCGAAGTCTCCAACTACCTCAGCACCCTTTTGCGGCTTTACGAGCTGCTGCTGGCGGAGCGCCTGTTCGCGGATCCGAAGCAGGTCATCATCAGCGCCGGCGGTTCGGCCTACTACGACCTGGCCGCTCACGCCCTGTCGGGCAAATCCAAAGGCGTGATCCCGGTTCTGCGCAGCGGCTGTTACCTCACGCACGACAGCGGCTTCTATCGCCGGCTTCTGCGGCGCATCGAAGCCAGGTCCGCCGCAGGACCCGCGCCGCACCTGCTTCCGGCGATCGAGGTCTGGTCGCGGGTGATTTCGCGGCCGCAGCCGAACCAGGCCATCGTGATCATGGGCAAACGCGATGTCTCCTACGACATCGACCTGCCCACAGCCCGGTGGGCTTTCCGCGAAAGCCGTGATGATACGCCGCAGTCCGTCACGGGTTGCGTCGTCAACAAACTCAACGATCAACATGCCTACCTGGCTGTCCCGACGGAAGCGGACCTGGCGGTCGGCGATCTCATCGGCTTTGAGATATCGCATCCCTGCACCACCTTCGACAAATGGTCGCTGCTGCTGGAGGTCGATGACGCCTACACGGTTGTCGGCGGCCTCAAGACATTTTTTTGAGAGCTCGAATTGAACCCCGACATGGCAGCAGATGTTCTCAGCGCCGAATTCATATTGAAAGGCGGAGTGGTCATTGATGGCCTCGGCCGGCCGGCATTCACAGCCGACGTGGCCGTCAGCGGCGACACGATCATCGCAATCGGCGACCTGGCGAACGTCCCGGCTGATCAGGTAATCGACGTCACGGGTCTGGCGGTGGCGCCGGGCTTCATCGACGTGCATACCCATGATGACCTGATATGCATAACCCAACCGGACATGACGCCCAAGATCAGTCAGGGCGTCACCACTGTGATCGTCGGAAACTGCGGCATTTCCGCAGCACCGCTGCGTTTTCACAACAGTGTCAGCGAACCGTTCAACCTGCTCGGCCAGGTGGCTGACTTCGCCTATGACAGCTTCGCCGGCTATCGCCAGGCAATCGAGGCTGTGTCGCCGCGTGTCAACGTCGCTGCCCTCGTAGGCCATTCAACTCTACGCATGCAGTGTGTAACCGACCTCGGCAGGGCAGCCACTGCCGCCGAACGTGCGCAGATGAATGTGCTTTTGCAGGAAACCCTGGATGCAGGCGCGTTAGGTCTCAGCTCCGGCGTCTTCTATGCTCCCGCCCAGGCGGCCGATGTTGAAGAGCTGCAGATGTTGGCTCAGACAGTCAGCAAGGCTGGCGGAGTCTACACAGCTCATATTCGCGACGAGCGCGACGGCATCGTCGAGGCGTTACGGGAAGCGTTTGCCGTCGCCGAACCGGGGCGGACACCGCTTGTCCTGTCGCACCACAAATGCGCCGGGGTGAAAAACTGGGGCCGCGCCGCTGAAACCCTCGGTCTGATTGACACCGCCCGCGCAGCGCAGCCCGTTTACCTGGATTGCTACCCCTACACGGCAGGCTCCACGGTCATTCGTCCGGACCTGGCCGACGGCGAAGTTGAAATCCTGATCAACTGGTCCACCCCTTTTCCCGAATTGGCCGGGCGCACTCTGAAGTCCATCGCCGCAGAATGGGGGATGACACAAGCGGCCACCGCCGAGCGACTCATGCCCGGCGGCGCCAGCTATTTTCAGATGCACGAGCGGGATGTGCGTGAAATTCTGCTGCACTCCTGCTGCATGGTCGGGTCCGACGGATTGCCTCATGATTCCTTGCCGCATCCGCGTCTGTGGGGGACCTTCCCCCGCGTGTTGGGCCGCTATGCCCGCGACCTGAATGTCATCAACCTCGAAATGGCAGTGCACAAGATGACCGGGCTGTCTGCGGCGACATTCGCGCTGCCCAACCGCGGTCAGATCGCTGTTGGCATGAAGGCGGACATCACGGTTTTCGATCCCGGGACGATCATCGACCGTGCGACCTATGAAGCCCCTGCTCAGATCGCCGCTGGCATCGTGCATGTCTTCGTGAACGGAACCCTCGCCTGGACTCAGAACGCCGCGACCCTACAGCGCAGCGGCAGATTTCTGTGTCGTGCCGCCGCGGCAAGCCTTTAGTCCTCCAGCTCATACGTGATATCTGGCTGGCGTCCACTGGAAGACCGGACGATTCGTCGCGCACGTGGAAACCTTACAGTCAAGCTTGCCGGCGACACTAGTGATTACGCTATGCTGGCGCAGCGATATAACGGAAAGCCAGGGCGTGACCACGACGGTCAAACCTCCACAACATGAAATTCGCGCGCCCGCTGCTCTACTCATCTCCTGTACTCGTCAGTCTCGCCATCGTCTGTGCGGCTGTTTTTACTTATTCATGGTCGAGTACTTTCGTCAACCTGGCGTGCTCAATTCAGGACGATAGCTTTTACTACTTCATTCCCGGTTGGAACGCCTCACATGGTTCAGGATTTACCTTCGGCGGCGAGAAGGCATCCGGTTTCCAGCCCCTGTATGAGCTGCTGCTGACATTACTCGCCTTTTTCTGTAGCTCTCTCGACTCGCTCGTGCGAACGGCCATCAACTTGAATGGTTGGCTGTTTGCGTTGACCGCCCTCATTACGGGACTCGCGCTGCGACCTTTGATCAAATCGGCCATGCCGGGCATCCGGGGCAGCGCCGTGGTACTGAGTCTGAGCGTCGCCGCACTCAGTTTCATTTGCCTCCACACGGTATTTTTCAGCAGTGTTACCGGCAAGGAAAATGCTCTTGCGGCGCTGTTGTTGGCAGCGATCATCGGCAATGTGTTGGTGATCAACCCCGGCGTTTCCAGATCCCTCATGGTCGGATTGCTGTGTGGACTGCTGTTGTTGACCCGAATCGCGCCGGCCTCGATCTTTTATGCGGCCATCGCCATCGGGTTGATGCCGGGTTGGAAGCGAAAAGGTGTTGCTCTGAGCGCTTGCCTGATTCCAGTGATCATCTGGGGTGTTTTTGCGCGGGAGTATTTTGGTCACCTGCTGCCGATGTCCATGCTGATCAAGATGAGCTCGCCGA
>JAXDQF010000121.1:0-14274 GCA_034668025.1 Gammaproteobacteria bacterium
TCGCGCTCCGGCGGCAATAGCCGGCGCGTCGGGTCCGCGGCCAACGCGAAGGAATTCTGATCGAACAGCTTGCCAAGCTCCACCGCCGACTTGCGTTTCTGATCCGCAAGCTCGTGCAACTCCCCAACATACCCATCCACCACATTCGAAAATGCCGCGAATTGCAGCGGCAGAACCTCAGCGTCCGCCATGCGCAAAATGAGGTGTCCAACTGTCTGCGCTTCCGCTATCCCATACACAAAGCCAGGATCGCCGTAGCGTATGTAGTGATCGTAGGAGTCGTAGTTGGAGTGATACACCCCATCACCGTCGGCCTCGCCCTCGAATCCGATGTTGAGCGAGGCAATCCCCAGGTGCTGCAGAAAGGGCGTGAAGTCGGACCCGGAGCCCAGCGCCTCAATATTCAGGTCGCCACCCGCGGCAGCCACCTTGGCGGCTTTCTTATCGTCCTCCGAGGCACCCTTCTCGTAGCCGTCGACCATGAGCTTGGCGCGAAGTCGTGCCTGTGTGCTGACGCCGGTCTGGGGATCCTTCACTGTGCTCGAAACGTCATTGACGAGCCTTTGCAGGGAGTGGCTGCCCCCCGCGGACAGAAATCCCCGATCGTTGCCATCTGAGTTCAGGTACAGAACGGCTTTGTGCTGCAGTTCCTGCGCATGCGTTTCGGCCCACTCCGTAGAGCCCAGCAATCCCGCCTCTTCGCCGTCCCAGCTCGCGTAGACCAGGGTCCGCTTCGGCCTCCAACCCGACTTCAACAGCGCGCCGATGGCCTTACCCTCGGCCATCATGTCCACGTGTCCGGACAGAGGATCTTCAGCGCCGAAGACCCAACCGTCACGATGGTTACCACGTACCACCCATTCATCCGGCACCTGGGATCCCGGAATCTTCGCAATCACGTCGTACAACGGCTTCTGACCCCAGTCGGAGCTGATCGCCAAGTGCACTTTCGCAGCTCCCGGCCCCATGTGGTACGTGATCGGCAGCGCGCCGCGCCAATGCGGTGGCGCAACCGGCCCCGTGAGCGCGGCCAGCAACGGCTGCGCATCCGCGTACGAGATTGGCATCACGGGGATCTTCAGAATCGTCTTGGCATCGGCGATGGCGAGTCGCTTGGCGTCCTTCGTTGCCCCAACACCGGGGGTTAACGGATCACCCGCGTAGATCGGCATGTCCGCCACCGATCCGCGCTGCACGCCATCGGCAGGCCGCCAGCCGCCTTTCGGCCAGGTGTCGCCCTGGCCGTAGCCATCCTGTTGCGGGTCGGAGTAGATGAGGCAGCCGATGGCGCCATGGACTTGCGCCAGTTTGGGTTTCAGGCCCCGCCAGCCGACTCCGTACCGCGCGATGACGATCTTGCCTTTGACGTCGATCCCGCGGCGGGCGAGATCCTTATAGTCGTCCGGCATGCCGAAGTTGGCGTACACCAACTCGCCGGTGACGTCCCCGTCCGCTCCGTACACGTTGTACGGCCCCATTCCGTCAGTTCGCGTCGAAGTGGCATCCCCCTCGACTGACGGCTCCTTCAGCGCTGCAACAAACTTCGCAGGTGCGACGAGCTCGAGTGAATGCTGCTTCAGCGTGGGATATAGCGGGTAGAAGACCTCGATCTTCGCGTCCCAGCCCCACTGTTGGAACTGATCACGCACAAACTCGGCATTGGCCTTGTCGTGCGGTGAGCCGACGTGGTTCGCCTCGGAGGCGAGGCTCTTCATCCACGCGCTCAGATCCGCGGGATTCAGCGCTGCGTCAAAGCGTTGTTCCAGGGCTTGTTGAGTCGCTGAATCCGCGGCTGTGAAACCGAACAACACCGGCGGACTATCAGCCCCTGCTGCGAGCGCAGCTGAGCAGGCGAGAGTCGAAAGGACGAATACGGCAGACCGTCGAACACAAAGGACCATTCTTGACTTCTCCAGTCAGGCGCGTACATACACCCACGCCTGTGCACCTGATTTGAGCTCCACCGCTACCCGCTCGTAGTCGGAAACCTCGTATTGATCGGCCGCGGCCAGCTCCTCCGCGGTGATCTCAAAAACACTGCCGGCCACCTCATCGGCGGGATTCGCGGGACGACCCCGCAGCTCGCGCCCGAAATGAGCAACCTGGACCTTCTTGTCCTGCAGAGTCCCGTACGAAAATAATAGTATCGCCGCCGTCGTAGTCATATGAGAGTCGTTGTCATATTGAGGCGCCCCGTGCCCCCGGTGCCGGCGCCCCAATATACATCGCATCGTGCGGATCATGGGACTGGCTGAGCAAGTATCGGTGGGACAACCCGCCACTCGAGCGCTGCTCGTTGCGGCGGAGCAGGTGCGCATTCAGTACCGAAACATGCCCACCGCAATCATCTCGAATGCCTGCGTGTCGTTGATTTTGTGCTTCACACTGCGCAACAGCGTACCCACAACGACCCTGATCGGATGGCTGGCCGCAGAATACGTCTGGGTGGCATCCCGATTTGCGCAGTGGCGTGCTTTCTGGCGGGCGCAACCGGCCGCATCGAATATCGCACGCTGGCGAGTGAACGGAATCTTGGGATCCGCCGTAAACGGAATCATCTACGGCGTGGGCGGCATCATCCTCTACGTGCCGGGAAGCCTGTCGAGCCAGTTCCTCCTGCTGATCGTTCAGTTCGGCATGGGCTCCGGGGCCATCTATGCCTCAGCCTCCTCCCTGCCCTCGTTCCTGCTGTACTTCTATCCGTGCCTGTTGCTCTCCTCGTTTCCGTTCTTCGCGGCGGGTGACGCCGTCCACATCACCCTGGGCGTCATGATGCTGATGTTCATGGCGGCCACCACACAATTTGCCATCGGGATCTCGCGCTCCATCCGCAATGCAGTGACCCTGCGCTTCGAGAACCTCGACCTGATTGATGAGTTGCGCGCGGCCAGTGCGGCGAAATCGCGCTTCCTGGCCTCGGCGAGCCACGATTTGCGCCAGCCCCTGCATGCACTCGGCTTTTTTGTTGATGCGCTTCCCGAGCATACGGCTCCGGCAGGCATGGCCGTGGTCGACAATATCCGCCGCTCGCTCGCGGCCATGGACGACCTGTTCAATGCACTGTTGGATGTGTCGCGGCTGGATGCAGGTGTCGTTGAAACTCACATGGCAACCGTTCCCGTTGCCTCCCTGCTGGAGCGCGTCCGGTTTGAGTTCGAACCGCAGGCACGCCAGAAAGGCTTGTCACTGACCATCATGCCCACGAGCGCACTGGTCCGTAGCGATCCGGCATTGCTGGAACGGATCGTTCGAAACTTCGTCTCCAACGCCGTCCGCTACACCGACCGGGGCGGAATTGTGGTCGGCTGTCGTCAGCGCACCGGCGTGGTCCGCATCGAAGTGTTGGATTCGGGTCGGGGAATACCCGCGGATAAGCATCACGAGATCTTTCAGGAATTCTGCCAGCTCGACAATCCAGAGCGGGACCGACGCAATGGCCTGGGGTTGGGTTTGGCAATTGTTGAGCGCGTTGCAAGGTTGCTCGACCATGGAATCGAGCTGCGCTCCGTTGTGGGAAAGGGCTCGCGCTTCAGTGTGACCGTGCCGCGTGGACGTCCTGAGGATCGCATTTCGACTGCCGCACCGGTGCAACCCCCGTTGGATGCCGATGTCGCCGGCACTCTCATTCTGCTCATTGATGACGAGATTGCAGTTCGTGATGGCATGCAGGAACAGATGCGCCGCTGGCGCTGCGAGGTCATCAGCGCGGGATCAGGGGAAGAGATCATCGAGAAGGCCGCAGCGCTCCAGCATCCGCCCGATCTCATCGTGTCAGATTATCGGCTGCGCGGTGAGGAGAACGGAATCCGGCTGGTTGCGCGACTGCGCGAAGAATTCAACGCGGAGATTCCGGCGCTGATCGTAACGGGTGATACGGGTCCGGAGCGGCTTCGTGAGGCCCAGGCCAGCGGGTTGCATATCCTTCACAAGCCACTGAACCCTGCGCGGCTGCGGGCGCTCATCGCCAGCCTGCGGCTGGCAAAGTCATCGTCAACCGATAAATAGTCCCATTCGCCGCGCGGCCAACACCGCCTGCGTCCGGTTGACCACGCGCAGCACCTTGAATATCGCACTCAGGTGGGTCTTCACGGTCTTCTCCGACAGCCCGAAGTCAGCCGCAATCTCCTTGTTGCCCTTGCCCTGGCAGAGGAAACCCAGCACTTCAATCTGGCGCACGGTCAGCGAGCCGGCCTCCGGCTCACTGGGCGGGAATTGCGGGAACGCGGGGTTTTCAATCTCGGTCGCAGACGCACCCGGTTCCACCGTCGGCGGCAGGTAAACACCTCCTGCCAGCACCTCGTGCAACGCTTCGATGACCTGTGGGGTCGGGGTCGACTTGGGAATAAATCCTGCGGCACCCGCGGATAGCGCGCGGCGTGCGTTTGAAGCGTTGTCGAGCGCAGAAATAATCACCACAGGCAGCAGCGGACAGCGCAACCGGAACTCCCGGATCGCCACGAAGCCATTCATCCCCGGGAGAGCAACGTCGAGCAACACGGCGTCAAAGTCACCGCTGCCCTCAGCCAGCTCAATACCTTCGCGGGCGTCGGCCGCCTGGATGATGTCGAAGTCCTTCCCGGACGCCTTCAACGCAGAGCTGATTCCCTCGCGAAACAGGGGGTGATCATCGACGACGAGCAGCTTGAGCGACATGTTTTCGGGCACCTCGCCTTTAGTCTCAGGCGTAGCGCAGGCTCCGCCAATCGGGCAATGGTCTCAACCTGTCATTAGGTACAGGCAGGGTTCTTCAGACAACATCAGGGGCACGTTGCATTAGACTCACACGCATAAGAACTCGTTTGCCTTCGGAGAGCGGCTGATGAATCAATTCGTGTTGGCTGCCTGCGTGATGGCAGGCATTGTGGGTCTGTCGTGCGCGCCTTTGGTGATAGCTGCCCCTCCACCACCCGGTGGGCCGGGCTCATCGCCGCCCAACGCGGGTGACAAACCCGAAAGCCACCACTTCGAGCCCTTCAAGCCGGAAGCAACGACCAGCAATGGATCCGTCACCATTGACGGCAAGACGATTTCGTATCAGGCGATCGCGGGCACGCTCGTAATACATCCCAAGGACTGGGACGACGTACCGCGCGACCCGGGTACTGATAAGCCGAGTCCCGGCCAGGCGGACGATGGTGCAGAGGGCAAAAACCCGACCGCCGAAGCGTCCATGTTCTACGTTGCCTACTTCAAGGACACAGGTGGCAAAGGCACTCGCCCTGTCACCTTCATTTTCAACGGTGGCCCTGGATCGGCGTCATTCTGGCTGCACATGGGTGCATTCGGCCCACGCCGTATCGTGACCTCCACGGATGCACACACTCCAGCTGCACCCTATTCCCTGGTCAACAATACTTCGAGCCTCCTCGACGCATCCGACCTGGTCTTTATCGATGCACCTGGAACAGGCTTCAGCCGCATCGCAGGCAAGGACAAGGAGAAGGCGTTCTACGGGATCGACGCGGATGCTTACGCGTTCTCGGAATTCATCTCCCAGTTCCTGTCGAAGTATTCGCGCTGGAACTCGCCCAAGTACATTTTCGGTGAAAGCTATGGGACACCGCGCGCTGCGGTGTTGATCAACCAGCTCGAGGCGGATCGATCTGTCGATTTCAACGGTGTCATCCTGCTCTCGCAGATTCTCAATTTTGACCTGAGCCCCGATCGGCCCACTGGCAATCCGGGCGTCGATGTCCCGTACGAGACGGTGCTGCCGACTTATGCAGCAACAGCCTGGTACCACAAGAAGCTGCCCGGCGAGCACGCGAACGTCGAAGCGCTGCTGACCGAGGTTGAGCAGTTCGCAATGGGCGAGTACGCCCGCGCGCTTGCGGCCGGGTCGGAGTTGTCAGCGAACGATAAGGCCGCGGTAGCCGAAAAGCTTCACCAGTACACAGGACTGCCGGTCGATTACATTCTCAAAGCCGATCTGCGCATCGACGGCGGCGAGTTCCGCCAGAACCTGCAAGGGGCCGAAGGCATGGCCACAGGCCGGTTGGACACCCGCTTCTCCGGTCCGGAGCTCGATCCACTGGCGCAGCGTGCCGACTACGACCCGCAGGCGTCGGCCCTGGGCTCCGCTTATGTGTCCGCGTTCAATGACTACGCGCGGCGGGAACTGCATTACGGCGAGGGCAAATCCTTCAAGCCCAGCATCCGGACTTTCGCCACCTGGAATTTCCAACACCAACAGCCGGGCCAGAACCAGATGGCACTGTCGTCACGCCAGGGCGCGAACGTCATGCCCGACCTCGCCAACGCGATGAAGATCAACCCGAACCTGAAGGTCCAGCTGAATGCGGGGTACTTCGACCTCGCCACGCCGTTCTATCAGGGTGTGTACGAGATGCATCACCTGCCGATGCCGGGCAGCCTGCAGGCCAACATCGAATACGAGTTCTACGAGTCCGGGCACATGGTGTATGCCAAGGACACCTCGTTGAAGATGCTGCACGACAACGTGGCCGGCTTTATCCGCAGGACCAGCAACCTGCACGAATAGCGCTACAGAAAGTTATTCGGCCAGATCATGGTTCGCCACATGTGGGCTGTCGGCGAACCATCGAACCCGAGTCCTTCCTTGGGCTGCCTGAAATTGCGGCCGATCACGTCGGTAAACATCTCAGGATCAATGCTCACGTCATCCTGAAATGAATACAGGTCGTAAATCGTGATCAGGCGTGATGTCATATACCAACGGTGCGCCCGCGCCTCGCGATGCGCCTGTTGGATGTACTCCGGCGGCTCGTAGTCCGTGCCGAAGAAACGGTTGTAGGCATCCGGGTATTTGAATCCAACCGATTCGTCAGCAAAATAGCGCAACGCCTGGTGGTACTGAATCGCCCAGGCCACCTCTTCACTGACATAGGGCGCCACAATCTGCGCGCTCCAGTAACCATGCTCGGTCCGAAGCAGCGCGCCGTTCGAAATGTCATGCAGCAGGCAGGCGATGACGATCCTTTCATCCTGACCTGAATCCAGGGCAGCTTTTGCACTCTGCAGCAGGTGACGAAAGGTGATCTCCGAAAAACGCAGCCGGAAGAAATCCAGCAGCTTCGGAGCCTGCGGCATGCGCGGCAGTGCCGGGTTGTCCCCCATCATGAAGACCCGCTCCGGCGACATCCGCGCCAGCAACGGCGCTTCCATGTTCGGCTGGCCTGTCCCCAGGGCACTGATGGGCTGGGGCAGAATCATCCGCTCACGGCCGGCCTGGGGAAATGCCGTTGGGTCGGCATCAGCCGGCATCGAGTCGCGGTGGCGTGGCTTATCGTCCATGCGAGGTATGTTGCCAATCCCGGTGACGTTAAGCAAAGATGCGGCCATTGAACGTGTCACGGCCATTCCATACCGCTATTAAAGCCACGCCGCTCAACGCAACGCCGCAGCCTGCGACGGCCTCGCCGCCGCCTGGGCTGGCCATCCGCCTCGCAGCACGGGCCACCCGGCTCGCAGTGGTAGCGGTGGCGACACTGGTGGCCAGTTGCGCCAGTGAGCGTGCAAACGGGCCCAAAATCAGTGAGGCCGATGCACACACATTGATCGAGAGTTCGATACCGGCGAGCGTGTCCGACAAGCCCGGCTGGGCTGACGACATCTACGCCGCATTCACCGCGCAGCAGATTGAGCCGACGAAGGAAAATGTGTGCGCGGTAGTCTCGGTCATCGAACAGGAGTCCGGCTTCCACGTCGATTCAGTGGTTCCGGGGTTGCCGTCGATTGCGTGGAAGGAAATTCATACTCGCGCCGACCATTCACTGGTGCCGTGGATGCTGGTGAAAGGTGCGCTGGATCTGAAGTCGCCCACCGGACGCAGTTACAGCGATCGGATCGACCGCGCGAAAACCGAGAAGGATCTCAGCGACATCTACGAGGATTTCATCAACTCGGTGCCGCTGGGACACACGCTCTTTGAAGACCACAACCCGATTCACACCCGCGGGCCGATGCAGGTCAATGTGTCCTTTCTCAAACAGACTGCGGCGGTACGCACCTATCCCTATACCGTGAAGGGCAGCCTCGCTGACGAGTTGTTTACACGCCGGGGTAGCGTCTATTTCGGAGTCGCGCATTTGCTGGGTTACAGCGCGCCATATCCGCGGTACCTGTTTCGTTTCGCGGATTACAACGCCGGTCAGTATGCGAGCCGCAATGCGGCCTTCCAGAGCGCAGTGGGCACACTCGCGAGCACCCCGGTCGTACCCGATGGAGCCCTCCTTCCAAACAACGGTGAGCTGGGAAGCACGGAATCAGCAGTACGGGGGCTGGGCGGCCGACTCAACATCAGCGACGACGCGATTCATAGCGCCCTACAGGAAGGTAAAAGCCCTGATTTCGAGCGCACGCCCCTGTACAAGAGGGTGTTTGCAATGGCCGACCAAGCTCAGAAACGCCCGGTTCCCCAAGCGCTGGTCCCGAGAATCAAGCTCCAGGGGCCGAAGCTCTCGCGCACTCTGACGACTGATTGGTACGCCCATCGCGTAGACGGGCGCTTTCAGCAGTGCCTGAAGAAATAGTCACGGCACCAGGCGGTTGTATTTCCGCAGAACTTCCTGCAACTGCTCGTGCGGAATCCCGATGACCCGATGACCGTCCACCCCGGTCATATCCTTGGCCGCCACCATCGCGTTCACAATCGCCTCTTCGATCGCGGCCACAGTCGCACCAAACACGACATCCAGCGAATCGTTGGGCAACATCTTCAGGTCACGCACGCCCGATGTTGCGCCGGCGTCTTTGTTTGCCGTGGAAAACGCAATGAACAAATCTCCCGAGCCATTACCGGAAATGCTGCCGTTGCGCCCCAACCCGAGTGGCACACGACGCGCCAGCCGCTTGAGTTGATGTGGCAGCAGCGGCGCATCGGTTGCGATCACGACAATGATTGAGCCGCGCTCGGCAATGTCTGACGGCATGAACGTGTAAGGCTCCGGGGCCTCGATCTCACGCCCCACGGGAATGCCTGCAATCCGCAGGTTCTGCCGGGTCCCGTAGTTACATTGAACGAGCACACCGATAGTGAATCCGCCGTCGGTATCGGCCAACCGACGGGAGGACGTGCCGATCCCGCCTTTGTAGCCATTGCAGATCATGCCGGTGCCGCCCCCAACACTGCCTTCCGGTACTGGACCCGCGGCCGCGGTTTTCAACGCACTGATCGCATGTTCCGGTTTGATATGAAAGCCGTTGACATCATTGAGCCAGCCGTCCCAGGTCTCTCCCACTACGGGCAGCGACCACCAATAATCCGTAGCATCCGGATTGCCCCGCGCAACCCGCCACTGAATGACGGCATCGCGCACCACACCCACACTGTGAGTGTTGGTAATCATGACGGGACCCTCCAGAAATCCGGATTCCTCCACCCAGGCGGTCCCGGTCATTTCGCCGTTGCCATTCAACGCATACCAACCCGCGAACACGGGAGAATCCAGCGATTCGTTGCCGCGAGGCAAAATAGCGGTCACACCGGTTCGCACCGGGCCCTTGCCGACACGCAGCTTGCCGCTGCCGGAAATGAGTGTGGTATGTCCGACCGTAACTCCGGCGACGTCGGTGATCGCATTCAACGGCCCGGGCGTGCCATCGAACGGAATTCCGAGATCCCGGGCACGCGGCTCAGCGCCGCACGCGCCGTGGACAACAGCTACGGAAATGATCAACAGCACGCGAGTCAGTTTTCTCATCCGCCAATTGTGACAGATCAACCGGCGGTTGATAGAGGCCGACTATCGCCGTGATCCAAACAGCTCATTGGCCACGGACGCAGGGTACGGCGGACAATGCACGCCATACATAGAGGAATCAGGAGCGCGCTAATGTACGACACTCGGAACGACTTACCGGCCGCGGTACGCACACCCATCGTGAAACTGCTGAACAGCCGGCTCGCCGACGCCATTGATCTCGGCACCCAGGCCAAGCAGGCGCACTGGAATGTGAAGGGCCCTAACTTCATCGCCCTGCACGAGCTGTTCGACCAGGTTGCAGAGCACATCGAGGACCACGTCGACACGCTGGCCGAGCGGATCACTGCCCTAGGCGGAATTGCCCACGGAACAATTTCGGCAGTTTCCCGCACTTCCACCCTCGCCCCATACCCTGAGGACATTTCGGACGGCATTCACCACGCAGATGCTCTGTCGAGCGCCGTCGCTGACTTTGGAGCCAAGGTACGCAAGGCGATCGATGAGGCAGCCCGGGCAGGCGATGCGGATACTTCCGACCTGTTCACGGGAATGTCCCGCGAAATCGACAAGGACCTGTGGTTCCTGGAAGCCCACCTGTACACCAAGCGGTAAAAGGCGGGTCCTCGCGGTAACCCGGCTCCCCCGGGAATGAAAGCTGCAGCGCAGGCCAAGTCAGGCTAACCTGCAAGCTCGGCCCCGGGGGAGATTTTCCTATGCGAATGGATGATCAAGGCGAGAGCCGGAATGTCGAGGACGTTCGCGGCTCCAGCGGCGGCGGTTTCAGGCCCGTTCACGGCATCAGCCTGGGCACCATTGTCGTGGCCCTGGTGGGCGGCTGGCTTTTCGGCGTCAACCCTCTGCAAATCCTCGGCCTGCTGAGCGGCGGTACCACCAGCAGCGTCCAGGCCCCCGCCGAACCTGGTCAAGCCCCGCCAGCGAGCGACGCCCAGGCAAAGTTCGTCTCACAGGTCCTCAAAAGCACCGAGCAGGTATGGACGACGGCCTTTCAGGAGCGCGGCGCCACATATGAAGAGCCCAAGTTAAAGTTGTTCCGCGACAGCTACCCCACTGCCTGTGGGCAGGGTGACGCCGCGGCGGGGCCGTTCTACTGCCCCAGGGACCACATCGTGTACCTGGATCTGACGTTCTTCGACGTGATGACTCAACAGCTTGGAGCCCCGGGGCAGTTCGCCCACGCCTATGTGATCGGGCACGAGGTTGGCCACCACGTGCAAAACCTGCTGGGCATCATTGATAAGGTCGACGCGCAGCGCTCACGGGGAAGTGAGGCGCAGTCCAATGCCCTGAGCGTCCGACTAGAGCTGCAAGCGGATTGCCTCGCGGGCGTATGGGCCACGCGGTCGCAGAAGGAACAAGGCTGGCGCTTGGAAGATGGCGACATCGACACCGCGCTGAACGCGGCAGCACAGATCGGCGATGACACGTTGCAGCGCCGATCGCGCGGTACGGTGGTACCTGAATCGTTTACGCATGGCACCAGCGCGCAACGCGTCTCTTGGTTCAAGCGAGGTGCCACCGGTGGTCAAATCGACTCGTGCGACACCTTCGCTGCAGCGCAACTGTAACGACTACTTAGGCACCTTACCCGCAGTCGCGCTGTCGCCGCCGGTGCCGCAATCAACGCCACCATTAGCGGTAGGTCGCGCGGAACTGCACGCAGTCCCGGGATCGGTCTTTTTGCCCGTATTTCCCGTATAAGCCTTTCGCTTTTCGACGGTTTTGGACTGCTTTGTCTTGGGCGCACCGGTTGTATTCGGTGTCGCAGCAGGAGCCGGTTTCGCTGCAGGCGCGGGCTGCGCCGGCTGCGTGGCGCCGGAGTCCTGTGCGAGTGCACTCTGCGCCAGCAGGAAAGTCACCACCAGTCCCAACAATGCCACTCGTTTCATAGCCGCCCCTCCTCATTAAAGTACTTTCAGGGTGCTCGCCGCGGGGCGGGACCGGAAGGGGGCGGTGGTTACCGAAGCGTGTCAGACGGGTCTGATCTTGTATCATCGTAGCCATGACTTATTGCGTCGGCGTACTGCTCAACGATGGCGTCGTCTTTGCTTCGGACTCGCGTACGAATGCGGGCGTCGACAACTTCGCGTCGTTTTGCAAAATGAATGTGTTCGAGCGACCGGGAGACCGGGTGCTCGTGCTGTTGAGCTCCGGCAACCTGGCGGGCACGCAGGCGGTCATCAGCCTGCTCAAGCAGCGCGGCGAATCCAAAGACACCGACAAAACGAACATCTGGACCGCGCGGACCATGTTCGACGTCGCGACGACTGTCTCAGACGCTGTGAGGGCCGTCGAACGACGCGACGGCGAACACCTGGCTGCAAGTACCACCCCTTTCAACGCCTCATTCATTGTCGGTGGGCAGGTCAAGGGCGAACCGCCCCGACTGTTCCGTACATTTGCCGAGGGCAACTTCATCGAAGCCGGCACCGACACGCCGTTTTTCCAGACGGGCGAGGCGAAGTACGGCAAACCCATCATTGATCGCGTCATCAGGCCAGCAACCAACCTGAGCGACGCCATGAAGTGCGTGCTCGTGTCGTTCGACTCCACCATGCGCAGCAATCTGTCGGTAGGCATGCCCATCGACCTGGTCTGTTACGAGCGCAATTCGCTACGTATCAGCATCCGGCACCGCTTCGCCCCGGGCGATGCTTACTTCACGAGCTTGAGCAAAGCGTGGAGTGAAGGCGTTCGCTCCGTGTTTAGCAGCCTCCCAGCCGTACCGCCTCCCGGTGAGCCCATTACGTGACCGGCCCGTTGCTCGAAGCCGACGAGCCTCCCGCGTTCCGGTTGGAAAGACCCAACGGCAAATCGCCCTACTTCCTCACCTGTGACCACGCCGGCGCCCGCGTCCCTCGGAAGCTGGGCTCGTTGGGAGTGTCTGTGGAGGATATGGGGCGGCATATTGCGTGGGATATCGGTGCGGCGGGGGTGGCCGTCAAGCTTGCTGACGCGCTCGATGCGTTCGCGATTCTGCAGACCTACTCTCGGTTGGTCATTGATTGCAATCGGCGGCCGGGTATTCCTGATTCGATAGTTCGAATGAGCGAGGCAACCCGCATCCCCGGCAACGAGAATGTCAGCGCGGCAGACGCTGCAGCCCGTGAGCGTGAGGTTTTTCAGCCCTATCACGATCGTATACGCACCGAATTGGACACGCGCCTCGCCCAACAGCGGCCGACAGTCATCATTTCGGTGCATAGCTTCACGCCGCAATTTCACGGCAACCAGCGTCCGTGGCACGCGGGACTGCTGTATAACAGAGACGCGCGCCTCGCCACCGAGTTGCTTCAGCGCCTGCGAGCAGAACCCGGTCTGGTGATCGGAGATAACGAGCCTTATTCGGTGGGCGATACCACGGACTACACGATCCCCGAGCACGGTGAACGGCGGGGTCTCCTTCATGTCGGAATCGAGCTGCGCCAGGACCTGGTCGCGGCCGCTGCCGGGCAGAGCGAGTGGGCGGAACGATTGGCGCGCGCACTCGTTTCTATTGCCGGCAGTGGAGAGATTCCTGGTGCAAATTCGACTCGGCTATGAGCTGACCTACCAGTCGGCACAACCAACTCCGATGATTCTGAATCTGAACGTCCATTACACCCGGGCGGCGGATCTGGTGCGTGCGGATCACATGATGACGGAGCCGTGGGTGCCGTTGACTCTGTACCGGGACAGCTTCGGAAACTGGTGCACCCGTCTCGTAGCGCCGGCCGGTGTAATCCGGATCACCTCAGACGCCATCATCACTGACCGTGGTGTGCCGGATCCGGTGGTACCGAACGCACCCCTGTTCAGCGTGGAGAATCTGCCGGAAGAGACTCTGGTTTACCTGCTCGGCAGTCGCTATTGCGATACCGAGCACTTGTCAGAGGCCGCCTGGAAGCTGTTCGGTGGCACGACCCCGGGTTGGCCGCGCGTGCAAGCCGTCTGCGACTTCGTGCACCGGCATCTGAAGTTTGGCTATCAGTACGCCCGCCCCACCAAGACCGCCTCGGAAGCCTACAACGAGGGCCAGGGCGTGTGCCGCGACTTCGCCCACCTCGCCATTTCGTTCTGCCGGTGTCTCAACATCCCGGCCCGCTACTGCACCGGGTACCTCGGCGACATCGGCGTCCCGCCTGTTGACGCACCGATGGACTTTTCAGGCTGGTTTGAAGCGTACGTCGGGGGCACCTGGTACACGTTCGACGCACGACACAACGTGCCCCGAATCGGCCGAGTGTTGATAGCCCGAGGACGTGACGCCGCTGACGTCGCCATCAGTATGACTTTCGGTCCGACGACGCTGACCAGTTTCAAGGTCTGGACGGACGAAATCAAAGCAGCCTAGGAGGGCTTTAGCGCAGGCGCGACGCTGCGTTTGTGCCCAAGGGCCTCCCAGCGTCGTTTGGGGCTGTATATCTGGCTGTGCGTGAAGCGGGCATCAAAAATTCGGAACTTGCGCGCCAACACCTCTTAACAGGTGTTAGAGGCGCATCTACGTACCATCCATCCCTGCTGGCAATTTCCGATGAATACCGAGGGAGATGAGGATGTTACGCACTATTTTCGTTGTTGGTACATTGGC
>JAXDQF010000122.1:0-11729 GCA_034668025.1 Gammaproteobacteria bacterium
GAAGGTCGATGTTGCCCGCCGCTTGCGCGCGGAGCCATTCAACATCTTCGATCTCTCGACTGAGCGCTGCGACCGGATCGTGGCGCAGGTGTTTTCGAAGGTGCACGCCGTGAGCCCCGTGGTTTCAGACGCCCGCTGAGCTTTTTCGCGGGAGCCTTTGCCACAAAGGCTCCCAAGTGGCCCTGTCGCGGGTGGCGCGTGCCGGTATCATGCGCCGCCTATGCGTTCCCATACCCGCCTGGTGACAGCGGTACTGTCACTTTTAGCAGCCGGCGCCGCGTGCATGCCGGCTCTTTCTCAGGCCGCCCAGGACACTTCGCTGCAAACTGTCGCGGAGCAGTCAAACTTCGTGCGAACGGGCCGCTACGACGAGGTAGTCCGCCTCTGCGCCGCGTATGAGCGTACCTGGCGGGACGCGGTCCGCTGCACGCAGTTCGGCCGTACACCCGAAGGCCGGCCGATGCTGGCACTCATCGTTTCCCGCTCAGGGGCTCTCACTCCTGAAAAAGCGCGCGAGCAGAAACTGCCCGTGATGCTGATGCAGGGAGGTATCCATGCGGGTGAAATCGACGGCAAGGATGCGGGTTTTCTCGCCCTGCGCGAGTTGTTGAACAATGAGGCCGCCGCGGGTGCGTTGAAGTCGTTTGTGCTGGTGTTCGTGCCGGTATTCAATGTCGACGGTCACGAGCGGTTTGGACATTGGAACCGGCCCAACCAGGTTGGACCGGAAGAGATGGGTTGGCGCGCGAATGCGCGGAACTTCAATCTCAACCGCGACTACACCAAGGTGGATACGCCGGAGATGCAGGCAATGCTGCATCTGCTGGGTGCATGGGATCCGACGTTGTATGTCGACATGCACGTCACCGACGGCGCCGAATTTCAACACGACGTTTCCAACACCCTGGAGCCGTTCTACGCGGGTGATGCTCAGCTGCATCCCCTGGGCGGAGCGCTCGTGAAGGAGCTCAACGCGAAGATCGCAGCACAGGGCTCGATGCCGCTGGCCTTCTATCCCAGCTTCGTAGTCGACGACGATCCCGCTTCGGGATTTGCGGCGGGCCCGCCGCTGCCCCGCTTCTCCAACGGCTATTGGGATCTGCACAACCGGTTTGCGCTGCTCGTGGAGACGCACTCGTGGAAAGACTATGCAACCCGCGTGCGGGTAACACATAACATCATCGTGGCGCTGGCGCAGATGATGGCGAATGAAGGCGCGCAGTGGCGAACGGCGCAACACGAAGCCGATTTACGTGCAGAGCGTCTGGGTGGACAGGATGTTGTGCTGGATTACGAAAATGGGCCTCATGTAACGACGATCGACTTCAATGGGTATGCCTACACGCGCGAGCCCTCGGCGATCTCGGGATCCCTGGTTACGCGCTACGACAACAAGAAGCCGCAAGTGTGGCACCTGCCGTTCAAGGACGTGGTCGTCCCGAAGACCCACGTCACGGCACCGGCAGGGGGTTACATCGTTCCAGCCGCCGATGCGGCGTGGGTGGGTGAAAAGTTGACACTGCACGGCGTCCACTTCGAACGGAAACCTGAGGCGGAGGCGGGAGCCCGACTCGAGACTTTTCGCGCCACCCGGGTGGCGTACTCGAAGATTCCTTTCGAAGGACATACCACCATGACGTTTGAGGGCCAGTGGCAGCAGGAGACGCGTGACATTCCCGCAGGCTCGCTGTTCGTGCCCGTCGCGCAGCCGAATGCGCGGGTGTTGGTTGCGCTGCTGGAGCCGCAGGCACCGGATTCTTTTGCGGCCTGGGGCTTCTTCAACACGGCGTTTGAGCAGAAGGAATACCTGGAGGCGTATGTCGCCGAGGACGTGGCTCGCGCGATCCTGGCCAAGGATCCGAAGGCGGCCACCGCGTTCAACAAAAAGCTGGCGGAAGATCCGGAGTTTGCCGCCAGCCCGCAGGCGCGGTTTGATTTCTTCTACCGGCGCTCCCCTGCGTGGGATGAGCGGTTGAATCTGTATCCGGTATACCGGGTGGCGCAAGTCAGGCGGTAGCCGCGCTTTACTCCGCCTGCGCGCCGGCGCCCACGGCCACCCAGGCCAGGTCGGAATTCGAGACCGACTCGAGTTTGAACGACTTGGCGGCCGCCGCCATGCGAGTCAGTGCCTGCGCGAGCGGCATGGGCGGTGCAGTGTCACCCTTCTTCACCTTGTGGAAGCGCACCGGGTTGATTCGCGCGACCACGTAGTTGCGCAGGTAGGGTGACTTGAAGCCACGCGCCTGCAGGGCCGCAATCAGTTTCTTCACCTGCGCGTCAATTTCCAGCAGCCGCGCGGCGAACCCTTCGCGCTCGCGCAAGCTGACCGGCAGTGTCCGTTCACTGAACCGATCCACCTTCTTCAGAAGCGAGCCGTAGGCACCGCCTGCGAAGCGCGACGCCTTCTCATACACGATGCCCAGAGTCAGCAGGTCCGGGGACTCGAACTCGGCCGTGAGTTGCGATTCCTTGGAAGTGCTCCGGTGCTTCGCCAGGCTGCGGGCCATGCGAATGACCTCGAGGCTGCGGTCCCGCAGGTTGTGCGCCTTCTCCGTGTTGAGCGCCAGGATCCGATAGGCAAGCTGGTCATTCGGCGAAATGAGCGCGGTAATCTGCTTCAGTCCGAGCACTTTGGCAGCGGCGAGGCGATGGCGGCCATTCGGTGTCCACAATCGTCCGTCGTCGCCGCGCACGACGATCAGCGGGTCGAGAAAAGCCGCGGTCTCGTCAATCTTCAGCGCCAATCGTTTCGCATGCGTAGGCGACAGGTCACGCTGAAAGGGTGTCGGTTGCACCGCATTCAAAGGCAACGACGCAAGCATCAACGGCCGGCCACCGAGAGGGTCGCGATACGCGCCGATCGGCGCTCCGCCCGCTTCCCGCACGAGCGCCGCAACGTCCGCAATCTCCGGGCTATCCATAGCAATCGCGACGTCGGCTGCATCCAGACCGCGTGCACTTTTTCCAGGAGCCAGTTTGCCGCGCGCCCGTTTGACGGCGGTCTTTTTGCCGGCACCCTGGGCCGGACTTTTCGCTTTTCGAGTTGCCATGGGCCGATAAGGTGCTCCAACCACACCCGCTGCGGCAAGCGTCGTGTGCGAGAATGCCCGGCTCCGCAGCCCGCCATGAACACACGCAGCATCTCAATCAGTGTCGCCGGAGCTTTGCCGGCACAGAAAATCGACGCATCCGGCATCGCTCGGGTTGACCAGCGGGCGGTGCTTGCGCTCGCCCTGCCGCTGATGGCGAACAGCGCGATCCAGATCGTGCTCAACCTCACTGACATGTGGTTCATCGGTCACATCTCGACCCTCGCGTTGGCCGGTGTTGCCGCTGTCCAATGGTTAGTGCTGGTCTGTGTGTTGACTCTCGGCGGGACGGCCTCCTCGATTCAGACATTGGCGGCGCAGGCATACGGCTCGCGGCGGTTTGCGCGTGCCTCGCGGTCGGTCTGGATCGGACTGTGGGCCACGCTTTGCGCAGCTCCGCTCTTTGTGTTGATTGGCGCGTCGGGGCCGTTGATTCTCGCGCCGTTCGGCCTGAGCCCGCAGATTGACACCCTGGCGAGCGAGTTCTGGTTCCCCCGGATAGGCGGTGCCACATTCGGTGTGGCGGTCTGGGGCATGCTCGGCTTCTTCAACGGCATCGGCCGGCCGCGCATCACGCTCGTCGTGACCCTCGTCACGACCCTCGCCAACGTGCTGTTGAATTATCTGTTCATTTTTTATTGGCACTGGGGCGTGGCCGGCTCCGGGTGGGCGACCACAGTGGCGCAGGCTTTGGGGCTCATTCTGAGCCTCGTGATTTTTTTGCGCGCGCCGTTCAGCAGTCGCTACAAGTCGCGGCTTACGTGGCATCCGCACTGGGGGCCGTTGCGCCAGCAGTTGAAGTTAGGTTTGCCGACGGGTTTGTTGCCGGCGGCCGATCTGCTCGGCATCTCCATCTTCCAGATGATGCAGGTGCGGTTGAGCACGGTGGATGGAGCTGCCACCCAGATGGCCATGATGTTGACATCCATTGCCTATATGCCCGGATTCGGCATCGCCTCGGCCGGTACCACCCTGGTGGGCCAATCCATCGGCGCCGGTGACCGCGCCTGGGGTATGCGTGTCGGCTCGCGAGTCATCCTGATGACTGCGGTCTTCATGTGTGGAATTGGATTGCTGCTGGCGATCATAGCTCCGCTGCTGCTGCCCGCATTCACCGGTGTCCACGACGCAGACGCGCAGGCCGCCGTAGCCCTTGGAGCCACTCTTCTGTGGCTCGCCGCCATCTACCAGCTGTTCGATGGAATGAATATGGCGAGCGGCATGTGTCTGCGTGGCGCAGGGGATGTCGTCGTGCCCGCTGCGTTGGTGATCCCGGTCTCGTGGCTCGTGTTCGTTCCGCTGGCACACTCGCTTACGTTTGCGCCCGGCCAGGGGTGGGTACACTTTCTACCCCAGTGGGGATACGGGGCGGTGGGTGGCTGGGCCGCTTTGGTCTTCTATGTAATGCTGCTGGGCACCGCCCTGTGTCTGCGCTGGCGCTCCGGAGCGTGGCAACGGATCAACCTCTGATATCGTAGTTGCCGCGCAAAGCGCCTGGCGAAAGTTACGAGAAAGGTTGATTCAATGCCGATTGTTCGCGCCCGAGAGATCCTCCTGGCCGGGATGGCTGCCGGGATGCTGGCTGGCTGCGGCGTTACCCGGCTGGAACAGAGTCCCTCCAAGATGGTGGATCTGTCGGGTAGCTGGATTCTGGATCCCGCGGCCAGTGATGACCCGAAGCCCCTCCTGGAGAAGTTGCGTCCCAAGCCAGTCAGCCGTCGTTGGGGTGACAACCTGCCGGATGATGGTACAGGCGACGACACTGGTCCCCCCAGTGGCGGCGGGCAACAGGGAGGTGGACAGCGCGGCGGCGGACGCGGCCGGCGCGGTGGTCAGTCCCAGCCCGACCTGGCCTATCGGAACAACAACGACGCCTACACTCACACCACCGTCCTGAAAATGCTGCAGGCGGATCTGGCGCGCGCCCGCAATCTGACCATCCGGCAGTCTCCCGAACAGTTTTCACTGGACTATGGAAGCACCGTGCGCAGCTTCACGCCGGGATCCATCAGTGTTGTGTCGGCTTCCTGGGGTGTAGCGGATCAGAGCTCCGGCTGGAAGGGCCGGGATTTCGTCATCCAGGTGAAGCCGCAGATGGGCGTGGCGAGTTACGAGAAATTCAGCCTGGCGGAGGATGGCAAGCGTCTGACCGAGGAGCTCAGCCTGGGAGGCGGTGAATTTCCGTCAGTGAAGCTCAAGCGCGTGTATGACCATACAGACCGGCCCCTGCCGCGCGCCGTTCCTAACAATGAGTGAGGTTGGCCAGCGCCGCACCCACGGCATGAGGGTCAGCCGGATTCAGCCGTAGCAGCTGCCGGCCGGTGGCGATCGCGACGTCGCGATCCGGGCCCGCCACCTGCTGTTGGAACAATCGATACAACGCGCGCAGCGCGACTCGGTTTTCCTCCAGGTTCCAGGGTAGGACCACTTCTGATGCGCCGTGGCAGGCGAGATCCACCAGCGCCGCGCTGCGTGTGAGCAGAGGGGTGAGGAGGAGTGCGTCGACCCAGGGGGATTGCGCCTGGGCGTGTCTGCCTACTGCGGTTGCCAGGTCGTCGAGAATGTCCAGGCTGTCGAAGGCTTCCGGATGTTGCCGCAGAAACTCACACCAGCGCGCCTCCACGCGCGGTTCCCAGATACCGTCGCCATCGAAAGGCTGATCCTGTGCCTCGAACGGCTTCGAGAGCGGAAACACGTCGCGCCACAGTTGTTGAATGCGGACCAGTTCCGGGGGCGCGGCGAGCTTGCAATGCGGGCTGGGACCCGCGGCGACGAGGCGGTGGAGCGTCGGCTTTCCATCGGCGACGTGGAGCAACCAGTCGCGCAGGGGTCCACCGGCCCCTTGCACCGTGTAAGTCACCGGGTCCAACGGATTCACCGCCATCCGGGTGAGGAATTCGATCCGCGGATCGTCCGCCGCGACTCCCTGACCGCTCAGGGTGTCGGCCCACTCGCGTGCACGTTGTTTGGCTGTCTCCATGCGATGTCCGGCCACCAGCAGCTCGACTTCGAGCACGCAAAGCTCGTCGGCCTGCGGATTGTCCTGCTGCGCGTTGCGGAAGGCGCTCCACGCGCCGTCACTGTCGCCGCGATCCATGTAGATGGTGGCGAGTCTTTGCCACGCTTCCGAGCGCAAAGGAGAGCGCGGCGCTCGTTCCGTTGTCTGCCGCAACAGCTCGAGCTTTCTAGGAGCCCCTTGCGGCGACAGGCCATACGCCTCACATAACAGGTGAAGCAGGATGGCGGTGTCTTCGTCGTAGTAACGCTCCGGAGTGCCCAGCCTGGGTTCCAGAGCCGCGATGACTTCGAGGTGGCGGCAGGTGTCGAGCAGATGAGCCGCGAACTCAATGAGCGCAGCGCGCGGAATCCAGCTGTTCGACAGCAATTCATCGCGTTGCGCCGGCGGAATGTTGGCCAGCACATACGGCCACAACACCTCCGGTGTCAGTGACGGCATGAGCGGGATAGGAAGGCAACATTCCTGGAAGGGTTTGCCCGAACCGCAGGGACAGGGATCGTTTCGGCCCGGCTCCGGCATCGGCCGCGGACGGTTTCCACCGGCGTTCAGCGGTAATCCACATTGCTCGAGGCCATTCCAGACGGCTCGTGCCCATGCGAATGCCATTGCGCGCCCGAGATTGGCGTCAGTCAGCAGCGGTGAATTGGGCGCGGCATAGTTCAGGAGTCGCTGGCGGACCCAGCACAGAAAGTCGGCCGGATCCGCGGCACGCAGGGCGATCCCGACCGAATCCGGAATCAGCCGTTGGAATTCGAGGAGCCGGGGGACCGCATTTTCCGCGTCCACTCGCTTTCGTCCATGAAACTAACCGCCGCGCGCTGCTCCCCTCGAGGCGGCGGCTTTCGACGCCAGCGCCTCGATGCGAGCCCAGTCGCGCGCGGCCAGCGCATCGGCGGGGCTGAGCCACGAACCGCCCGCGCACAGCACGTTGGGCAGCTCGAGATAGGACCTGACCGTGTCCTGCGTGATCCCTCCTGTTGGACAGAAGCGGGCATCGGGAAAAGGACCGGCAAATGCTTTGAGCATGGGAATCCCGCCGGCGGCACCGGCAGGGAAGAATTTGAAGCAACGGTACCCGGCTGCCAGGCCGTTCATGACCTCGGAAGCGGTTGCCACCGCGGGCAGATACGGAATCGTTGCGAGCGGGCCCGCCGCCAACAGAGCCGGCGTGGAGCCTGGCGAGATGGCGAAGGCCGCCCCTGCGCTGGCCGCTGAGTGCAGGTCCGAAATAGATAAAACAGTACCCGCGCCCACGCAGATGTCGGGTTCAGCACGCGAGATGGCTTCAATGGCGCGCAGTGCCGCGGGGGTTCGCAGAGTCACTTCGATGACCCGGATTCCGCCGCGGACATAGGCGCGCGCCAGATCGGGAGCGATCGCCGCATCCTCAATGGTCACGACCGGCATGACGGGTGACAGCCGCAGAAAATCCTCGATTCCGGCCACTGGCTTCATTCCTCAGCGCCTCACCGTAAAACCGGTATCGCGCAGCAGATTCTGGACCTCGGCAATACTCACCAGGTTGAAATCCCCGGGGATGGAGTGTTTCAGGCAGGCCGCCGCCACTGCGAAATTGACGCTGTCCTGATCATCCATCTCGGTACGCACGCCGTGAAGTATGCCTGCAGCGAATGCATCACCGCTGCCAATACGATCGATGATCCTCCCGATCGAGTAGGTGCGGGTAGTGCGCAACCCCTCGCGCGACAGTAGCGCACCGGACAAGTCGTGATCGTCCACACTTCGCTGCACCCTCACGGTCGTGGCGATGCGTTTGAGATGCCGGAACGTGTCCAATGCCAGGGTGCCGGCGACCTTGAATTGCTCTGTGGCCGGGACGTCGTCGAAGCTGCGGCCCAGGATCAAGCTGATATCGCGCTGTTCTGCGAACAGCAGATCGGCCTGGTCCACCAACTCACGCAGTATGGGGCGAGCGTCGCCATGCCAGCGCTCCCACAGCTTCGCGCGGTAATTGCAGTCGAACGAGACCGAAATGCCGAGCGCCCGGGCCGCCCGCGCCGCGCGTAAAGCAGCCTCCGCAGCTTGCGGACCTACCGCCGGAGTGATTCCGGACAGGTGCAACCAACTCATCCCGGCAAGCACGGTGTTCCAGTCAATGAGCTCCGGGGGTGCCAAAGCGAAGGCGGATCCCTCCCGGTCGTACAGCACTTCCGACGGTCGATGGCCTGCCCCCACCGTGAGGAAATAGAGTCCCATGCGGCCGGGCCGGAACTGAACGGCGTCCGTTTTCACTCCGTAGCGGCGGAGCTCGCCTGCGGCGGCGTGCCCCAAGGCGTTGTCCGGCAGGACACTGACGACCGTGGCGGAGTGCCCCCATTGCGCCAAAGCAACGCCGACGTTGGCCTCCGCACCCCCAATATGTCCGACCAAAGTCCTCGTTTGGAGAAGTAGTTCACTGTGCGGCGCAGCAAGACGAAGCAATATCTCGCCGTAGCAGGCTATGCCTGCCGCTTGTGTGTGGTTATTTCGCATCATCTGTAGTGCCTGAGTAGCCGGGGCTTACGCCAGCTTGTGGGTGTAATACCGGATTTGCTAAGTTAAATGTCACCGGTGTCAAAGAGGGGGGTTCCCGCGCACCGATCATCCGTGCCCAAGCTGCAGCCCTGATCCATCCAAACGGATCGATTGCTGCGGCGCGAAGCGCGGTGAGTGCGGCGGAGTATCTCTCATCTCGGCAACGGCCTGCCATGCGCGAACAGGGAGTTCGTTCAGGCCAGCACTGCTACCGGTACCAGCGACCGGTGTCATTTTTTTTCGGTCCAAAATCATGTGGGAGAGAGGGTCATGAAGACAGGTCTGAATTCGACAAGGACTGCAACCCGACAGGTTGCGGTGGTGTCCGCCGGAACAGTGGCCGCCGCGGTGGCGACCATCCTGGCAGCACATTCGGGCGTCGCCCGGGCGGACGATGAGCAGGGTCCGAAGGCTACTGCGCCCGTCGTGTCGCTCGAAGAGGTGATCGTCACGGGGTACCGCAAGAGCTTGAATGCGGCACTCGACCAGAAGCGCGATGCCATCGGCTCGGTTGACACGATTGTTGCAGAAGACATCGCGGCATTCCCCGAGTTGAACCTCGCGGAATCCATTCAGCGCATCCCCGGCGTCTCGATTCAGCGTGACGCAGGCGAAGGTCGTCAAATCTCGGTGCGCGGCCTGGGCCCGCAATTCACGCGCGTGCGTATCAATGGAATGGAAGCGTTGAGCACGGTCAGCACGTCCGATGCGAACGGCGGTACGAACAAGAACCGCGTGTTTGACTTCAACGTGTTCGCCTCAGAGCTCTTCAACAACATCACCATCCACAAGACCGCTTCCGCGGATATCGATGAAGGCTCCCTCGGCGCCACCGTCGATCTGCGCACGGCAAGGCCTTTCGACTACAACGGATTCACGGCCGTCGTCGGCGCTAAAGAGGATTACAACGACCTCGCCGGAACCATCATGCCCCGCTACAGCGGCCTCATCAGCGACACGTTCCACGATGGCATGTTCGGTGCGTTGGCTTCGGTCGCGTATACCAAGCGAGCCATCGTTGACGACGGCTCGAGCACGGTACGATGGATGAACGCCTTGAACTCGGACGGCACTGCGAGCAAGACCAACCAGTTCGGTACCGACGCGGCTTATCCGCTCAACAGCCCCCAGTGGAATGCGTTGAACAGTGCCTTCCGGCCGCGGTTCCCGCGCTACGAGGAATACCACACCGACCAGAACCGGCTCGGGATCACGAACTCACTGCAGTTCAAGCCCAGTGACAAGACCCTGGTCAACCTGGACAGCTTGTATGCCCAGCTCGACGGCACGCGTGAAGAAGAGCAGCTCGAGGCGCCGATTTTCAGCGCAACGGGTGCAACCGGCATCAACGCAGTACAGCCGGTGTCGGCGACGATCGACGCTCGCAACAACATCATCGCGGGCACGTTCAACAACGTGTCGATTCGCGCTGAGCACCGCTACGACATCATCGACACAAAGTTCCGTGAGCACGTGCTGACTCTCGAGCAGACGATCACCGATACGGTGAAGTTCAACGCGCTCGCCGGCTGGTCGCAGTCGATCCTGTCGAGCCCCGTGTCGACGACAATGACGTGGGACATCGCTCATGTGAACGGCTACTCGTACGACTTCTCTGGCGACAACAGCAAGCTGCCGTTGTTGAGTTATGGCAATGCCGACGTCACCAACCCGTCCGCCTGGACGCTCACGCAGCTGCGTGAACGGCCGAGCGACGTGTTCAATACGTTCACGAACTTCAGCAGCGATGTCGACTGGCAGGCCACGGACGCGTTGAAGCTGAAAGTCGGCGGCGAGTTCAAGAAGTACGCGTTCAAGACGGACAGCTATCGCCTGAGCAGCGAAGTCGCTTCGGGTTCCCTGTTGACGACGCCGACGTCGCAATTCAGCCAGACAGCCTCTCTGACGGGTTTGGGCGGCCTGCCGACGGGCAGCATCCGTTCGTGGGCGGTGCCGAGCCTGGACGCGGCGCAGAGTCTGTTTGATATCTACAACCGGACCAAGTTCCCGGTCACGATCAACACCAACCTCGCCAACAACTTCGATGTGGAAGAGAAGGACACGAGCGGGTTCGTCATGGCCGATTGGAGCACGGACATTTTCACCGTCCCGCTCCGTGGCAGCTTGGGCGTTCGCTATGTGCACACCGATCAGAACTCCACAGGTTGGACTTCCGTGGGCACCGGCGCCACGGCCCAGTTCATCCAGACGCCCGTTGAGCACACCTACAATGACGTTCTGCCGGCATTGAACGCGGTGGCCGAAATCACCAAGGACTTCCAGGTCCGCGCCAGCGCCGCCAAGGTCATGTCCCGTGCCGACCTCGGTAGCTTGAACCCCGGCGCCTCGGTGTCGATCAGTGGTGCCAACAAGACGATCACGGCGGGTAACCCGCTGCTCGATCCGATCCGTGGCAAGGCCTATGACCTGGGCTTCGAATGGTACTTCGCCAAGGAGTCGCTGCTCAGTCTCGCGATCTTCTACAAGAAGATTGACTCGTTCGTGGAGACGACCAAACCGACCTTGCCCTTCGACCAGAACAAAAGCAATCTGCCCAACAGCCTGGCGTACGCCAACTGTGCATCCGGCATCCCGGGCTATATTCCGGGCGATCCCGCGGCTCAAGCAGCGTGTCTGCAAGGCTGGACCATCAGCGTCCCGACCAACACACCGGGTGGTGATCTGAAAGGCTCGGAAGTCAGCTTCCAGCAGCCGTTCTCGTTCCTGCCGGGATTCCTGAGCAGCTTCGGTACGATCCTGAACTACACGTACGTGCAATCGAACATCAAGTACGTCAACAGCAACGTGGCGGCCGGCCAGCCGATACAGTACCTGACGAACTCGCTGTTGCAGCTGTCGAAGAATGCAGCCAACGCCACGTTGTACTATGACAACGGAACGTGGAGCGCGCGCGTGTCGGGTGCTTATCGCAGCCCGTACCTGACCGCCGTTCCGGGTGGAAACCTGAACGACATCGAAGGTACCAAGCAGACGATCAACATCGACTTTGCGTCGAGCTGGAACGTGACCGAGAACCTGCAGTTGACCCTGGAGGCTCTGAACCTGACCAACCAGTTCCAGTACCA
>JAXDQF010000123.1:0-3255 GCA_034668025.1 Gammaproteobacteria bacterium
CCGGCCCGATAGCTGCGGCCCAATTCCAGTCGCGTGGCGAAATCCAGCTTCACGCGACCTTTGCGCATCATCTCGAACAGGACCTGGTAGGCCATGTACGGATACACCGCCGTAGCGCCGTAGCCGATGAGACAGGCGAAGTGATGCGAGTCGCGCGTCGTCCCCGTTTCAATCAGGAGGTTGCACTTGCAGCGCAAACCCTTGCGCACCAGGTGATGATTTACGGCGCCGGTCACGAGCAGCGCGTGCGCCGGGATCTTGCCTTCGACCAGGTATCGATCGGACAGCAACAGCACGAGCTTGCCGTCACGGACGGCCTTCTCGGCTTGCTTGCACATACGCGCGATCGCCGGCTTCAGTCCTTCGGCGGGGTCGTACTGCAGGTCGATAAACTCGTGCGAGACCTCTTTGAGGCCGAGAATCTGGCGCAACTTCCGCTGCGACAGAATCGGAGAGCCGAGAACGATTTGCCGCGCGTGTTCAGGCGCAGGCACAAAGACGTTGCACTCCGGCCCGATCGTCGTCTGCAGCGACATCACGATCGACTCACGTAACGGGTCAATAGGCGGGTTGGTTACCTGCGCGAATTGCTGCCGGAAATAGTCATAGAGCGAGCGCACCTTGTGAGACAACACCGGCATCGGTGTGTCGTCACCCATCGACCCGACGGCTTCGCTCTCATCTTCCGCCAGCACGCGAATAATCTCATCGCGCTCCTCGGAAGTGACGTTGAACATCTTTTGATAGAGCGAGAGCGTCTCTCGGTCCATCGGCTCTGCTGCGAGACGCGGGTCCACGAGGTCGGTCTCGAGATACCGAACGCCCTTCTTGAGCCAAGTCTTATACGGATGGCGCGACTTCAGGATCTCGTCGATGTCGCGAGACTCCAGCAAGGTGGCCGTCTGCAGGTCCAGGGCGATCATGTCACCTGGGCCCAGCTTGCCTTTGCGCACTACGTCTTCAGGTGCGTAGTCCCAGACGCCGGTCTCCGACGCGATTGTCAGGAAGCGGTTCTTGGTAATGACGAAGCGGGCGGGACGCAGTCCGTTGCGATCGAGAGTACACGCCGCATAGCGGCCGTCCGTCAGAACGATTCCTGCCGGACCGTCCCATGGCTCCATGTGGACGGAGTAGTACTCGTAGAAGGCTCGCAGGTCCGGATCAATGGAATCGAGACCGTGCCACGCTGGCGGCACCAGCAGCCGCATCGCATGCAACGCGTCGAGACCGCCCATCAGCAGCACTTCGAGCATGTTGTCGAGGCTCTGGGAATCAGAACCCGTCAACGACACGAGCGGCTGCACGTCCGCGAGATTGGGAAGCAGCGGCGAACGGAACAGTGGCCCGCGGGCCTGCGCCCAATTGCGGTTGCCCTGAACCGTGTTGATCTCGCCGTTGTGCGCGAGGTACCGATACGGGTGAGCGAGCCGCCACTGAGGCAGCGTGTTGGTAGAGAAGCGCTGGTGAAAAACGGCTACCGACGCCTCGAGCCTCGGGTCCTCCAGATCGCGATAGAACTGCGTCAGGTATTCCGGCATCACCATGCCCTTGAAGACAATGGTGGTGGCGGACAGGCTCGGCATGTAGAAACCGGGATCGGTCTCTTCTATGGATTTCTCGGCGAATCGGCGCGCCATGTAGAGCTTGCGGTTGAACGAGGCTTCGTCCATATCCGGCAGGCTGCAGTTCACGTAGATCTGCTCGATGTGCGGCAGCGTCTTCAGCGCCTGCTCACCACAGGCGTCGCTGTCTATTGGCACCTTGCGCCAGCCGGCCAGCTCTAGGCCTTGCCGTACGAGTTGCGCTTCGAGGATTTCGCGCGCGTTTTGCGCCAGTCCCGGATCACGACTGAGAAAGACCAAACCGGACGCAAAGCGTTCGGTCAGCTCGATTCCTGCCTCTGCGGCAACCGCGCGCAAGAATGCCTCAGGTTTCTTCAGCAGCAGGCCGCAGCCGTCACCCGTCTTGCCGTCGCCGGCGATTGCACCACGATGGGTCAGACGATTGAGGGAGGTAATAGCGGTCTGTACCAGCCAATGGCTCGGCTGGTCATCGAGGTTGGCTATCAGGCCAAACCCGCAGCTGTCGCGTTCGTAGGCGTCTCTATAAAGTCCCGTGTCGGGTGCGCTCATGGTCGTGCCTCAAAGCAATCTTTTAATTGCGGAAATTCGCCCCAAACCGATGTGGCCTGGGGCGCTTTCTATGAATCGGGGGGCGTGCGTTCCCCTCCCGCTGCGGGCAAAATTCCCCGACGAGCGGTTCAATCCAGAAAATCTTTGCGGTCAGAAGCCCGAGCCGGATCTGTGAATCCAGGGGCTGGCAGTCGAAGATCGCTCGGGCCTGAGGCTGGGATTACCCGCGCGGCGGTCGCCTGTCTACACCATCACTATGTGCCCGATAATACCGACCCACCAAATGCTTTCAATAGCGCCAAACCTTCTAACCACCCAACGTCTGATTCTCAGGCAGTGGCATGAATCCGATCGGCCCGCCTTCGCGCGACTCAACGCCGACCCGGTCGTCAGGCAGTTTTTCCCCAAATGCCTCACGCGTGACGAAAGTGATGCCGACGCCGCCCGGATTCAGAAAACGATCGAGGAGCGAGGTTGGGGATTTTGGGCTGTCGAGGTGAAAGGCAGCGGCGCCACTGGCGCTAGCCAGCCCGACGTCACCGCGGCTGGCGAGTCAGACATCACCGCACGTGGCGAATCCGACGCCACTGCGACTGGCGCGTCCGGCGTCACTGCACGCGGCGAATCTGGCGTCGCCTCACCGCACGTCGTCGCCGCTGGCGCGCCGCGCGCGGCCTTCATTGGCTTCGTCGGCTTGTGGGTGCCCAGCTTCACCTCGCACTTCACTCCGTGCGTTGAAATCGGCTGGCGTCTGGCCAAGGAACACTGGGGCAACGGTTACGCCACCGAGGCGGCCGTCGCGTGTTTACGTTTCGGCTTCGAGAATTTGACGCTTCAACAAATCGTCGCGTTCACCGCCCCCCTGAACAAGCGCTCAACTGCTGTCATGGAGCGCATTGGTATGTCGCGCAATCCAGCGGACGACTTCGACCATCCAAATGTCCCACCGGGTGATCCGCTGCGACGACATGTCCTGTACAGGATGAATCGCTCTGACTGGGAGCACCTGTATGTTCCCCGCGACGCGCAACTCACATAATCCAACACGCGGCGGCGCCACGGAGGCGCAGCGAAAAAAATCGCCGAACCGATCGCAATTCTGAGGTGGAACCTATTGCGTCGT
>JAXDQF010000124.1:0-27279 GCA_034668025.1 Gammaproteobacteria bacterium
GTTACCGTTCGGCGGCGCTGGAACGGGCCCGACACAGCCGAAGCGCCTGTCGATGCGTTGAGGGAATTCCACTTCCGGAACGATGCCGGGGGAGTGTGTGGCGCGTTTCCCAGAGCGTTCCTGTTCGCGCACATCTGGTGTGACCATCTCGCCAGCGGCGCACTGGGGCACCTCTGCCGTCAAGGGCCGCCGCCCCACGACCTGCTCGTATGCATTCTCCCGAATGACAATTCAGCAGCGCTGTACGAACGCTTGCGTGCGAAGGTCCGGCGCTAGATTACCGAGCATTCACAATTTGAGCGCAGCCACCAGCGCTGCGGCAATGAACCCCACGCCGAGTGCAGCCCACTGCCGTTTCAAGAGGACCATGCCCGTTAACGCGGCGATACTGCCGATGAAGCTGGTCCAACCGCCCGCAAAACAGCCCACCGCGACAAATGCAATCGACAGGTTGCCAGGTGCAAGGCGGATGATCCGCGCCACGGAGCCAGCCTTCGGCACCGCATCAGCGGCCAGGTAGCCGCTCAAGCGCATGGCAATGCTGACGGCGCCAATGGACAGGATCGCGGCGACGGTCTGTAGGTCAGGCATCATCGCCCTGCAGAAAACTGACACCCGTCCCAAGTGCGCCGCCGATCAACATTGCCCAACTCGAGCCGACGAATTGTGCCGTCACCAAAGCTGCGGCAGCGGATATCGACCACGGCAGCCACATCCGCGCGCCCCGCCACTGTCCAGGCAGCAACGTGACAATGAATGCCAGCGGAATGAGAGAAGCTGCAACAGCGATCACGCCCGTGGGCTTTATCGGCAACACATAGGCAAGCGCCGTTCCTCCAATCCAACCGACCGCCATGGGTACACTGCTGCCGAGAAAATATCCCGCATCTGCCCCGTTGCGTTCGGCATCTGCAGTGGTCATGAGCCAGGATGCATCGGCAAGCAGAAGCAGAGTGGGAAGCACCCGCCGCCGAGGCAAGCCGGAAAACAACTGGCGCAGGTGAGCCCCCATGACGAGATACCGCGCGTTGGTCGCAATGCAAGCAGTGATCATGGCCACCACCGGGAGCGGGAATCGCCACAGCCCCAGAGTCACAGCCTGCGCCGTGCCGGAATAGACCACGAGACTGAACAACACGGCAGAAACCAACGTGAGTCCGAGGCCCTGATACGCGAGCCCCATCACCATACCCGCGGCCCCGTTGCTGACCAAAAACGGCGCCGCCGCCCGCATGCCGCGGCCGAAGCCTGCTGCGGTAAAGACCGGTGATGCGCTACCACCGCCCGAGTGTATAATGGTCATACCCATTAGATTCTACAGGAGGTAGCGGCGAGCATGTCAAGAGATCCCGTCCGTGCCGGGTCGCAGTTTTTCGGGGGGCGGATCTGCCTCGACTTCGCCAACACTCTCGACTGGCGTCTGACGGATGACCCTGTGGAGCTCATCCCCGACTACGCCGCCCTGCTGGCGTGGAGTGCCCGGCGAGGTGTTCTTGCGGATCGTACAACTCAACTGTTGAAGTCTCGCCACCAGCAGCGCATGACTGAAGGTGCAGCGGTAATCACCGCGGCCCACTCACTTCGAGAGCAGATATGGGCCGTCGCCGACGCGCTGCGCGCCGGCGTGCGTGCGGACCTGCGGAAACTCAATCGAATGTTGGCTGGCCTGCCACCACAGCCGGCTCTGATCGAACACGCACAACACATCACATTTGAACTAGACGGAACCGATTTGCAACAGCCACTATGGCCCGTGTTGTGGTCCCTGACCGCGGTTCTCGCATCTGCGGATGCACGGCGGCTGGGGGTGTGCCAGGCTCGAGGTTGCGGCTGGTATTTTGTCGACGAAAGTCCCAACCACTCGCGCCTATGGTGCTCGAGTGAAGTGTGCGGCAATCGCGAACGAGCCCGCCGCGCATACAGCAGGCGCCGCGCAGACTGACATTCTGCACAGGTGCCACGGACCGCAAGTGGACCTACTCGAAAAACAGTGTTTGGCTATTTACTGCCAAACAATGAATCAGGCGTCATATGCCCATGACTGAAACGAATCATGAGGATGAAACGCAGCTGTTATTCTGAACCAACTCGCACATGCGAGCAGCGCATGGCCGTCGTCGGCGCGCGGCAACACGGAATTTCAGTTCAACCAACCCACTTCCCCACAGGTCTCAAGCTTGATCACCGTACACTCTTTACGGCGCGATGTATTCGCGCTCTCACTGGTTTTGTGTTTGTCAATCGCCCATGCGGCAGATAACAGCGCCGACTCGGGCGCGAGCTCGGACATCGCCGAGGTCGTTGTCACTGGCACACGCATCCGGCAGCCGGTGGACGCGGGCACAACGACCGTGACCGTCATCACCGGCCAACAACTCGAGAGCCAGGGTTACCGCAACGTATTCGACGCACTGAACAATCTACCCCAGAACACAGGCTTCACCCAGGGTGCCGATTTCGGCAATACATTCACGCCGGCGGCCAACGCCATCAGCCTGCGCGGACTCGGGCCCAACCATACTTTGGTCCTGTTCAACGGCAGGCGGGTGGCGGACTATCCAATTGCCTATGACGGATCGGTGAATTTTGTCGACCTGGCCACTGTTTCCTCGGCGGCCATCGACCGCATCGAAATCCTGAACGGCGGTGCCTCGGCAATCTACGGCTCTGATGCGATCGCCGGCGTGGTCAACGTGATTCTCAAAGATCACGCGGATGGCGTGGACATCAACGCGAAGATCGGCACAACTGAACGCGGGGGCGGCAACAATGCGCGCTTTCAGGCTTTCGGCGGCGATACATTCGGTAAATTGAGCGGCGTGTTCGCCCTGGAGATCGGCAAGACGAATCCTATCTGGAGCCGCGATCGAAGCTTCATGTCCTCGACGACGCTGCACGGGGCGAATCCAACCACGGTCTGGTCACGACAGAATGTCGATACGGGTGACTATATCTCGCATCCGAACGACTGCTCTGCACTCGCCGGCAACTTCGGGGGCTCCGTCGCCCCATTGACCAGGTCGTCGGGTGAGGTGTGCGCCACGGGCAAGGCCAGTCCCGATTTCTGGACCGTACAGACCGGCAACCAAAGTGAAAACCTGTACGGCAAGCTGAAATACCAGTTGAACGATCACACCCGGTTGTTCATTGATGCCGTGGCGGGCTGGAACAAGGTCACGAACAACACTCGCGGCCCCAACTGGACATCGGACCTCGCCACCACCGGCTACTTCTTCAATCAGAACACAGGAGCTGATGAGTCCTGGACGAGACGCTTTGCGCCGGAGGAAATTGGTGGGATCGATCTCTACGATCGCTTCTGGCACAGCACCAATGCTCTGACTACGGCCGGTATCGAGGGTGACATCGGCAATACGGGGTGGAGCTACGAAGGCGCGTATCGTGCTTCCTTCACGGAGAGCCGCGATAACCGCCCTCGCCTGCTGACCGGCGTCGACAGCTACTTTCTCGGGCCGCAACTGGGTGAGACAGCCGACGGTGTGCCGATCTACGCTCCGGATGCGAACAAGTTTGCGCAGCCACTCACGCCTGCACAAGTTCAGACCCTGGTTGGCCGCTCCGAAAGCAAGGATACGTCCTGGCTACAAACAGCCAGCGTCACGGCGAATGGCGATGTCATCACACTGCCCGCCGGCATCGTGAAGGCGGCGCTCCTGGCCGAATGGGGTACCCAGGGGTTCAGCAATATCGCCGATCCGTTGGTCAATGAAGGCGCGTTCTTCAATACCGCCCCATCTCCGAAGATCAGCGGCTCGCGACAACGCTATGCCACGGCAGCTGAGTTGAACGTACCCATCATCGAGCACATGAATGCACATCTCGCGGCGCGTTGGGATCATTACTCATTTGCAGACAGGGATAACAGCAAGCCGACCTACAACGCAGGACTGGAATATAAACCCATCCCGAGCGTGCAGTTGCGCGCCAACTACGCCACGAGCTTTCGGGCCCCTGACATGAACTATATTTTCCAGTCGCAGCAGAAAGGTTACGAGGCAGAGACGACTGACTACTACCGTTGCCGGCTGGCGAATCAGCCGATCTCCAACTGTGACTTCGCGCAAGTGTCACCAGGCGCCAATTTCACACAGACGGGCAACAAGGACCTGCGGTTCGAGAACGGCCGCTCGTTCGGCTACGGCCTCACCTGGTCGCCGAGCGAGCACATCAGCTTGAGTGCCGATTACTGGAACATCCGGATCGACAACCTCGTCACGACGCTCGATTACGACACTCTGCTGCGCGTGGAGGCTGATTGCCGCACAGGCGTACTCAATGCGACGTCCTCGCAATGCACCGACGCATTGAGCCGAGTTCAGCGCAATCCGTCCACTGCGATATTCAATCCAAACGCCATCGTCCAGCTGCTGCTGAACCCGATCAATGCCGCTGAAGAGCACACTGACGGTGTGGACCTGGCGTCGCGGGTGAAATGGAACATCGCTCACATAGGCGATTTCGGTTGGAATATCGACTACACCAAGACCATCAAGCACCGCTACAAGCAGGTTGCGAGCGACCCTGAGCTCGACCTGCTGCACTCGCTCGAGAATCCGAACGGTGACAACGACTTTCCCGACAAACTGATCACGACGCTGAACTGGTCGCTGGGCAAATGGGCTTCGCAGGTCACTGTCACCCGCTACGGCAGCATCGTCAACCAGGCTCAGACCGGCTACCTGACACCCACCTCGCTCGCCAATCTGAGTGTCAGCTATCGATTCGTCGAGGCGGGTTCGGTGTCATTGATCGTCAACAATGTCTTCGACACGATCAAGAACGATACATCCGCCGGCTGGCCGTTCTACCCAGTCGGGTACTACTTACCCTACGGGCGCGAGGAGTGGTTGGAATTCACGTATCACTTCGGTAGCTAACGCCGACCGCGGCCACCTTCAGGCGTGAGGATGAAGGTGGACGTGCTCCCTCTTTTTTCCGTTGTGGGCGACGACCGGAATCGGATGGAACTTCCCATGTCGCACGCCCGTCTGGGACATCACGCTCTGTGCGAACGTCGTCACCGCGGCGGTGGGGCCCCTGAGGATGATGGTTTCTATGCAATTCTCGTGATCCAGATGCGCATGCATGGTGGAGACGGTCAAATCATGGTGGTCGTGCTGCATCGTGGTGAGCCGCTCAGCCAGTGACCGCTCGTGATGGTTGTACACGTAACTCAATGTGCCGACACAATGCTTCGCCTTGCCAGCCGACAGTTGCTCCTCACCCAATGCCTTGCGAACGAGATCGCGAAACGCCTCGGAGCGATTGCCATAGCCCTTCTCGGCCACCAGTCGGTCAAACGTGGCTGCCAGTTCATCATCGATTGATATAGTGAGGCGTTGCATGTTCGGCTTCCTTCTTGAGCTGAATCGGGGCTGAGAGGCACAGGCCCGCTCCGTATTATCCGGGTTTCATCGCCCGGCTGCATCCAAAGCCCTCGGCGCACCGTATTCCCACCCGGTATCACGAGTTTTCAATTCGTCATATCGGTGTCAACCGTGTGTATTATTATTTTTGAAATCCTCTTACGGACGAAAGAATGAGTGGTCGCTGCGGCGCCCTTGGCTCACTGGCCCTGATTCTCGGCGGAAGCTTTCCACAGGCACATGCCCTGGACGCTGCCGACAGCGATTCCGCGTCGGCGAAGATCGAGACGGTTACGGTGGTCGCCACCGGCGTGAGCAATATGGATGTCGCTTCTGCGGGCGATGTGAGTCAGGAGCAAATCGCGAGCCAACCGCTCCTGCGGCCCGGAGCGGTACTCGAGAACGTTCCGGGTCTGATCGTGACGCAGCATTCCGGAGAAGGTAAGGCCAACCAATACTTCCTGAGAGCATTCAACCTGGACCACGGCACCGACCTGGCAACCGAGGTGGATGACATGCCCGTCAACATGCCCACGCATGCGCACGGCCAGGGCTACACCGACTTGAACTTTCTGATACCGGAGCTGGTGAGCGACCTGCACTTCAAGAAAGGTCCCTACTACGCGGACGAAGGTGATTTCGCTACTGCAGGAGCCGTGCGAATGGACCTGGTGAATCAGATTCCCGTGTCAGCCACGCTGGGCTTCGGGGAAGACGGCTATCGCCGCGCATTGTTGCTGGGATCGACGGCATTGGGCGGCGGGACGCTGCTCAGTGCCGGCGACGTTTACCACAATGACGGCCCGTTCGATGAACCCGACGACTACAACAGACTAAACGGGGTGCTGCGCTACCATCGCGGCACGGAGCGTGATTTCTATACGGTTACGGCCATGGCATACAATGGAAAGTGGAACTCTACCGACCAAGTACCCGCGCACGCCATAGAAGACGGGGTCATTGGTCGCTTTGGCACTCTCAACCCATCGGATGGCGGCATCTCCAGCCGCTATAGCCTGTCCTTCAACCGCGTGAAACGCACCGATTCAGACCAGGTGCAGTTTTCAGCCTACGTCATCCGCTATAAGCTCGACCTGTACTCCACGTTCACTTATTACCTGCAGGATCCCGTCAACGGCGATCAAATGCGGCAACACGACGATCGCGTCGTGTACGGCTTCAAAGGTTCGAAAACCTGGTTCACCGACTTGTGGGGAATGGCGAGCTCCAATTTGTTGGGCGTACAAGGGCGGTTCGACGACATCCGCGATGTCGCGATCGATGCCACCGTGCAGCGCCAATATCTGTTCACCAAGCAGGATGCCAGCGTCATGGAGTCCAATGGCGCGGTCTATTTCGAGAACAGTACGCAGTGGACGCAGGGGCTGCGCACGGTCCTGGGACTGCGCGAAGACGTGTTCAGCTTCAATGTGAAAGACAAAATGTTGAACAGCGACGGTAGCTGCAACATCAACAGCGACCCGCTCGGCTGCAACACCGGCGACGTCCGCGCGAGCATCTTCAGCCCCAAGCTCGGAATCATCCTCGGTCCGTGGGATCGTACCTCGTACTTCATTACGGTGGCCGAGGGCTACCACAGCAACGACGCCCGCGGAGTCACGCGCAGTGGGGAGAGCCCGGACGCGCCACCCGTTACGCCCTTGACGCGCGCGGTGAGCGCTGAAGTCGGGCTGGCTACGGAGCCGCTACCCCGCTGGAACACAACGTTGGATGTATTCCTGCTCAAATTGAAAAGCGAATTGACGTTTGACGGCGACGCCGGCGTAACTTCTCCCAGTGGGTCGACCACGCGCTCCGGTGTCGAATGGGGCAACGCCTTTCGGATCAACAGCTGGTTACATGCTGACTTGAACGCAGCCTTTTCCAGAGCTCGATTTGATCATGACGTTGATCCGGACGACCTGGGATGCGGTGACGCCAGTCCACTGCACCCGTGCGTACAACCGATCGGCATCACCGGGCGTTATATACCCAACAGCCCCACAAATGTAATCGATGCCGGGTTGACCGCTCAGCATCCGTCCGGCTGGTTTGGCTCCGCGAAGGCGCGTCATTTCGGCGAATCGCCGCTCGTCGAAGACAACAGCGCAAAGTCACCCGCTTATACAACAGTCGATCTGCAGCTCGGATATCAGAAGGCAGGTCAGTGGCGGATTGCAGTTGACGTATTCAACGTGGCAGGCATCAAGTGGAATGATATCGAGTACTACTACGTGTCTAGGCTGCAGAACGAGGCGTCACCTTCACCCGATTTCGTTGTACACCCCGGTGTTCCGCGCACGGTGCGAGCACACTTTCAGTACTTTCTGTGACGGCGAGTACGATTACGAAGAAACACACGACAGCGAACAGGGCGATCCCCAAAAAACCAGATGGCGATTCGAACGCACCGCTCCACTGAGGGTACAGGAGACGGATCGCCCCCGCGGCCGCAACGAGGAGGCTCAGCACGGCCACCAGCGCTGCCACCGCGCGGGAAATGGCTTTGCCCGACTCATCGGCCCTGCTCAAGAGTTTGGCCATCCACACTCCGTTGAGCCCATCCAACAGCAGCATGCCGGCGGTAAACAGACCCCCCAGAATCAACGCGCTCTGCCATCCCTGAAATCGAGCGGCCGTCGTAGCAAACAGCAACGCCTGGCTCAGCGTGTCGAAGGAAAGCGCGAAGGAGGCGCCGACGATGGCGACTCCGAGGGGGTTGGCGGTCCGGGTCAGTCGCGATAGCAGCCGGCCCTGAATTCCGACCGGAGCCAATGGATGACCGGGAGGTGCACGCATCACCTGCACCAGGTTGATGATGCCCAAGGCCAGTAGCACGCCGATCGAAGCCCACTCGCCACAGACTGTAGCCCACGCGGGAAGCGTGTCGATGCGGATAGCAACCCCGGCGGTGGTTGCCACGAGAATGACGATCGCCCCGTGACCCATCGAAAACAAGGCGCCACACCAGGGGGCCAAGGGTCGACGGGCTTCGTGGCTGAAGCGGGTCATGCCGTCGATCGCGACCAGGTGATCCGCATCCAGGCCGTGTCGCAGGCCCAGAGCGAAAACGGTTGCGCACAGCGCCAGCCAGTCGATGGGCATCGCGATTACCCAAAGTCTCATGATTTACGGAATCATCATACGCGCTTTTGAAATGGCGGCCTGCCTCAGCTGAGGCTCCGCGGTCATTTGAGGCGCGTGCCGGGGCTCACCACAGCGGCCCGGTCATGTTCTCCTCCACCTCATCCGGTGAAATGGCCGACGCCCCGTTACCCCAGGACCCGCGAATGTAGGTCAACACGCCGGCGATCTGCTCCGAAGTCAGAGTTGGATAAAACGGCGGCATGCCGAACGGTTTCGGGTTCGACCCGGTGCCCGGCGCATAGCCGCCATACAGCACAATCCGGATGGCATCAATTGATGAGTCCATGCTGAGGACACGACTCCCCGCCAGCGAGGGAGCCACAATCGAGCGCCCCTCTCCCCGCTCCCCATGACAACGGGCACAGTTGTCCGCATAAAGCTGTTGGCCCAGGCTCATCACGACGGGAACATCTGAAGGCGCCACCGTGGGGCGAATTTGCCTGGACCGTGGCGCAATATCAGGAAACGACTTCAGATACACGGCGATCGCTTCCAGGTCTGCCTCGTCAGTATGCTGCAGGCTCTCGTATACAACCTCGGCCATGGGCCCGAACGTGAAGCCCTGATGGCCGCCCGCGCCGTCGGTGACCAACCCGGTCCGGAGCAGTCTCACAATATCTGTCTCGCTCCAGGTCTGCACGCCCGCCTCTGCCGAGTTGGATAACGAGGGTGCGTACCAGCTCAACACCAGGCCACCCGACGGGTTGTCTTTGGATTTCACGGCCCCTAAGGCATTTCTGGATTCGTGGCAGGCACTACAGTGAGCCACGCCCTGCACCAGGTACGCTCCGCGATTCCACGCAGCATCGTGCTGTGTGTCAGGCTCGTACACGCCCGGAGTGAAAAACAAACCCCGCCAGACGGCCAGCAACCAGCGCTGATTGAAGGGAAATTTGAGCTGATGCTCGCGATCAGCAGCAGCAACTGCAGGCACAGTCTTCAAGTACGCAAACATTGCGTCCGCATCGGTCCGACTGATCCTGGTGAAGTTGGTGTATGGGAAAGTCGGGTAGAGTAACTTCCGGCCCGGGGCATAGCCGTTGTGCAAAGCGCTCCAGAAGTCATCCGCGCTCCAACGCCCGATCCCGTACTGGGTATCCTGAGTGATGTTGGGGGCGAAGAATGTACCGAAGGGTGTCGGGATGCTCCGTCCCCCCGCAAAGCGCTGGCCGCCCCTGACAGTGTGGCACCCCTCGCAATTCCCAAGAGTAACCAGATCCCGGCCCCGAGCGACCGGGTCGGTCTGCTGCGCGCCTGCCGATGGCGGAGCTTCTCCAGCTTGATGATCCCGCGGCCAAAACAACACGGCGGCTGCGATCACCACGCACGCCAGGACCAACAGCCACGTGATCCGGAGCTTCTTCATGGAATACTTCCGCATTGAATCGGCTGCGGAGCTGGAACCTCGGGTTGGGGACCCGCACCGTCCGGCACTATCTGTGTTGCCAGCCAACCCGTCACGGCTTCAATGTCGGCAGGAGCCATCCGTTTGGCGATTGTCGCCATGCAATCAGGCGCCTTGGCGTGACGCAGACCGTTTTTCCACGCCGCGAGCTGCGCGTCCAGATAAGAACGGGATACTCCCAAGAGCCCCGGAACCGAAGGCAGCGCTCCTAAAAGTTTGGCGCCATGGCACGCGCTACAGGCCGGCACGTCTGTCGAACGGTCCCCTTCCTTCACCAGCTCGAGTCCGCGGGCCAGTGTTGCAGCGGGGATCTCAGATGCCGAGACGGAATCGAAAGGAAGCTGTTGAGACGCAAAATACTCTGCCAGCTCTCGCAAGTAGGCGTCCTGCTGACGCTCCGCCAGGTAATTCATCATGGGAAAAAATCGGCGCCCGTCACGGAAGTTGACGAGCTGATTGAACAGGTACTCGGCGGGTTTACCCGCAATCCGGGGATAGTACCCATCAGGTCCGGCACGACCTTCCTTGCCATGACACGGCAGGCAGGGCAACGCCCGCTGCGCCACGGTATCGAGCTTTGTCGATTCCGTGTCCGCGGCGTGGGCGGTCAAACCCTGAGCCACCAGCGCTGCAATCAGGATGCGCAAAAATCCTTTCATGCCGCGGATGGTGCGCGCGCGCGACCGCAGATCCAACACGCCTTAGGGGATAGTGACCGACCGCGCACCGGTCAGAAATTGTAAAGGAATATTGCGATACAGAGCCTCTAGGTGTAGAAAAGCTAATCTCCCAGGCGCTGGATCTAAGCTGTGTCCCGCAAACTTCCGCCACTCAATGCGCTCAAGGCTTTCGAGGCCAGCGCCCGGCTGGGCAGCTTTGTTCTGGCGGCGGCCGAGCTGAATGTCACCCCCAGCGCCGTATCGCAGCACATCAGGAAGCTGGAGGACTTCTATGGCCGGCAGCTGTTTATCCGCCATAACAACCAACTTCTGCTGACGGATATCGCGCGTACGGTCCATGCTGCGAGCTCGCAGATGATGGACGGGCTTGCGCAGCTGACGGAGCAGTTGCTCGGCGGGCCTGTGCGGTCGAACCTGATTGTGAGCGTGTTGCCATCGATCGGTGTTCGGTGGCTGAACCGTCACTTGTCCGGGTTCCTGGATGCACATCCCGAAGTGCGTCTCGACTTGCGCCTGGAAGAAGATCCCGTCGATTTCTTTCGCGACCGGATCGACGTCCGAATCTGCTACGGCGAGCACCTCTATCCCGAGTTCGTCACCGTTCCTTTCAAGCGCGACCGCGTGACTGCGATGTGCCAGCCTGATCTCCTCGCGCGCGAGCGTGTTCATCCGGCGACGCCGGATGCGTTGCACGACGACATCCTTATTCACGTAGCGTGGCGCGCGGGCTTTTCTTCGTATCCGGCATGGTCGGCTTGGTTCGCGAGCCAAGGGCTCACTCGGCATCCACGTGTCGAGCTCGGCCACACTACGGACACATCGAGCGTCGCTATCGATCTAGCGTGCAGTGGCAGAGGGGTTGTTCTCGGACAGGAGATGCTCGCGGAAACCGAACTCGCTGGGGGCGACCTTGTCGTTCCGATTCCCCATTGGATGCCACTGCAGTACGACTACTGCGTCGTTCACGCTGAGTCCAACAAGCGGAACAAGATCGTCGGTGCCTTTGTCGAGTGGCTGGTCGCCGGCACTGCGCGCGGCATCAGTCGCCGCTAACCCGCTCCCACCGCTTCGTCTGCACTTTCCCGTTCTGGGTACGTGTGAAGGTCATCCGGCGACCAACGACTTCAACATGTTGAGGGTAGATCGCCTCGTCTTCACTTGGATATAGCGCGCCCTTGGCACGATGCGTGACAGTCGATGTTGCAGCGTCGAAGGACCAGGTCCCGTAATAGGCGTAGTACGAGTTGAGAACTGCCGCATTGAGGCGCGCAGAGGACTCGCTCTGTTCGAGCACCGGCCTCGCCGGCGGGACTTTCACTGCAGGTCGACCGGAGCCTTCGATCTGAACGCTGAACCAGCCAGAGGCATCGTAGATAAGAAGGCCGCGGCTGCCACTGCCGTAGAAAGGATCGGGTTCCCGCCCCGCAGGCCCTTCGACGTCAATGTTCATCAGGCGCCACGCGCCGATCAGGTCCTGTTGGGTTGTTCTCTGTGCGTGACCACCGTCCGCAGCATAAAGTGCACTGACGGCCAATCCCGCAAGAACCAGCGCGTATTTTAAGTTGAACCTCAAGGAGCTACCTTCGCGGCGTCGATTCCTTCGAGCGCAAGCCGTCGGTTCGGATACATAACCAGCACGCGCTCGAATGCTGCCGTCGCCTCGGCCCGTTGTCCATCCGCAAGCAGCAGTTCGCCCAGCAGTTCGTCGAACGGTTTGGCAGACCAAGGCGGTCCGTACTCGAACTCCATTTGAGCCGACGCTGCAATGGCTTCGCGCACCCGTGCGATCCCCGCCGCATGTTGACCTTCAGCGAACTTGATCGCGCCGTCGAGAGCGGTCGCGAGAGATCCCGCCTGTGCAAGCTCGCTCTCGCTCAACGCGCCGTACCAGTTACGGTTTTCGCCAGCTGGAACTACTCGGGCCGCGTCGATGCGGGCACTCAATTGCGCTCGTACGGACCGTGCCCCGGTGAGATCGCCGGTGCCCGCTGCGACGAGGCCACGCGCGAAGTCGTGGACCGCGAAATAGCCAATGGAAGTAATACCGCTGCTGTCGAGTGTCTGGGAGGCATCCGCACCAGGCGCACCGCGCGTCTCGATCAGCCACGTTGCCCGCGAGAAAGCTGCACGAAGCCGGTTTTCCTGCGTCGGCCCGCTGTTAACGTCATGCGTGAGCGAATTGACCAGCGATTCGGCAGCCGTGCGCTGATTCTTCTGCAGATAGGCGTACTCGAGCCAGAGCAGCGAGTGATAGGCGTGCTCCCCTTGCGACTGGGCCACGCGTACCGAGGCCTCGTTCGCCGCTATCGCGTCGTCCCACAGTCCCAGCGCGAAAAAGATGTGCGAGGTCATGTGCTGTGCGTGAGAAGCCGCGGGTGCGACCTTGGCGTACAGCCGGGCTGCCCTGAGGCCCAGTGGGGCGTGCACTGGGTCGTCATAGGCGTGGATCAAATAGTGTAGGGCTCCAGGGTGGCGCTTATCGACATCGTACACAGCCTCGGCCTCCGCCGCCGCACGCATGTAAATCCTGACGTCACGTTTTGGCGAGAGCCCGAGTAGAGACAGAGAGTAAAGAGCACGAGCATCAAGGTCGTTGATGTACCGTTGAGAAAGCACGCCAAGCGCCGCGCTGTACGCTGCATCGCGCTCGGCCTTTGCCCCCGGGCCGTACAGGTGCTCGATGGAGGCGAGGTAGTCGCGTTCTCGCGCTGTCTGGCCCCGTGCAATGCGCTTTTCGGGTGTCGGCCCCAATTTGGCTAGCGCCGCACGCGCTGCAGCCGTGTCCTGCTCGTTCCAAAGCGTGTGGTTATAGGTGAGTGCCTCACCCCAGACAGCCATCGCGAACGCGGGGTCGAGGTCCTGGGCTTTCTGAAATTCGCGCCGGGCGGCCGAGTACTCAAAGCTGTGGAGCAGCAGCAGACCCCGCAGAAATGCCGGCTGGGCACGGGGCGCCCCGGAGGTCGCAAAGTGCACGACCCCGAGCTGACCCTGAACGGAGGGGGATTGCTGCTCGAAATGCTGCTCGTGACCCAAATCGTCCGCAGCCGCTGACGGCGCGGCGGCCGCGACGCAAGCGACGGCAATCACAGCACGGAGGCATCGGTTCAGCACGGCCTCTATTAGGCCAGTACGAGAACGCAGCCGTCGCCGCAGATTTTCTTCACGACCGCGTAGTTTTTCGCATCGTGAGGGGGCGACACCCCCCTTACCATCCGAAGTTCGGAAATCCAGGCCCCTTGCCTCGAGAGACAGTGACATGAAAACACACACCCGGGTAGCCGTCATCGGGGGCGGAGTTGTTGGTTGCAGCGTGTTGTATCACCTCACGAAAGCCGGCTGGACCGACGTCGTGCTGATCGAGCGGGACCAACTGACGTCGGGATCAACCTGGCACGCGGCTGGCGGATTCCACACCCTGAACGGCGATCCGAACGTCGCAAAGCTGCAGGGCTACACGATCGGACTGTATGACGAGCTCGAACGGATCACCGGCCAGTCCTGCGGTTTGCATCGATCGGGCGGCCTGTTGCTCGCAGATACTCCAGAGCGCATGCAATGGCTCAAAATGGCGCACGCACGGGCCCGCTACCTGGGCCTCGAGACTTCGCTGCTGACGCCGAGCGAGGCCAAGCAGTTGTTGCCGCTGATCGAGGATAAGTATTTCGTTGGCGCGATGCTCGATGCTGCCGACGGCAACCTCGACCCATATGGTACGACTCACGCGTATGCCAAGGCAGCGAAGATGGCCGGCGCGGAGATCTACCTCAAGACACCGGTCACGGCGCTCTCGCGCAGGCCAAACGGTAGCTGGGACGTCTTGACGACCGAGGGCACCATAAACGCAGAGCACGTTGTCAATGCAGGGGGACTCTGGGCACGCGAGGTCGGCCGTATGGTCGGTATCGAGTTGCCCGTTCTCGCCATGGAGCACATGTATCTGGTCACGGACGACATGCCGGAGGTCATGGAGTTCAATCGCGAGCGCGGTCACGAGTTGCCGCATGCGATCGACTTCGAGGCCGAGATCTACATGCGCCAGGAGCGAAACGGCATCGTGCTGGGTACCTACGAACGCGCCTGCAAACCCTGGAGCCCCAAGACAACTCCGTGGGACTTTGGAGCGGAGTTACTCGAGCCGGACCTGGATCGTATTGCGCCGTCGCTCGAGATCGGGTACCAACATTTTCCGGCGATGGCCCGCGCCGGTATCCGCCGCGTAGTCAACGGGCCATTCACGTTCTCGCCGGACGGCAATCCACTGGTCGGTCCTGTTCAGGGCTTGCCGGGATTTTGGTGCGCCTGCGCCGTTATGGCGGGCTTCAGCCAAGGAGGTGGCGTTGGACTCGCACTGTCGCAGTGGATGGTCAACGGCGACCCCGGCTTCGACGTCTGGGCCATGGATGTCGCGCGCTACGGCGCCTGGGCCACGCGCAGTTACACAAACGAAAAGGTCCGTGAGAATTACTCCCGGCGTTTCTCGATCCGATTCCCCAACGAGGAGTTGCCGGCAGCACGGCCTCAACAGACCACGGCGCTCTACGACATCCTGCTGGCAGCCGGCGCCGTCATGGGAGATAGCTGGGGTCTCGAGACACCACTGTGGTTCGCACCGCCCGGCGTCGAGCCAAAGGACGTGGTCTCCTTTCAACGCTCCAATGACTTCCCTCACGTGAAGGCCGAGTGTCTCGGCGTTCGCAGCGCTGTCGGCGTCACGGAGATCGCGAATTTCGCCAAGTACGAAATATCCGGACCCGGCGCGGAGGCGTTTCTGTCGCGGCTCATGACCAACCGGATGCCCAAGGTCGGGCGTCTCGTGCTGACACCGATGCTGAATCCAACCGGGAAGTTGATCGGTGACTTCACGATTGCACGCTCCGCGCCCGAACGATTTCTCATGTGGGGCTCATCGCAGGCGCAGATCTATCACATGCGTTGGTTCGAGGCCCAACAACCAACCGACGGCTCGGTCCGGCTGCACCGCTTTGACATGGGGCTCGTCGGCCTCTCGATTGCGGGTCCACGTTCTCGCGAGTTGCTGGCTCGTCTGACGGACGAAGACGTCTCCGCCGCAGCGTTCCGCTTCATGGATCATCGTGCCATGGACGTCGCGAACTGCCCGGCGCTCGTCAACCGTGTCACCTATACCGGGGACCTCGGCTACGAGATTTGGGTCGCCCCGGAGTATCAACGTCGTCTCTACGAGCAAATTCGGATCGCCGGCAAAGACCTGGGGCTCATTCATTTCGGAATGCGAGCGCTGTTGTCGCTGCGCCTCGAGAAGAATTTCCCCACGTGGTACCGGGAGCTCAGACCGATCTACGGCCCCTTTGAGGCGGGCCTCGATCGCTTTGTCGATCTCAGTAAACCCGACTTCATTGGCCGCGACGCCGCCCTTGCGGAGAAAGCAAGCGGCGGCACGCTGAGGCGAGTCAGCTTCGCCGTCGATGCCCTCGATGCGGATGTTCTCGGTGACGAGCCGATCTGGTTCGACGGCAAGGTTGTCGGCTGGGTCACTTCAGGGGGTTATGGGCATTGCGTGGGTCGATCGCTTGCGCAAGGGTACGTTCCGGCGGGGTTGGCCGGGAACCTGGGCGAAGGCGTGTTTGAAATAGAGATCATCGGCGACCGCCGCAGGGCGTCGATCCTCAGCGAGCCGCTGTTTGATCCGGCGGGAGCGCGGATGAGGATGTAGCTTCCCGGTACCTCTGCGGAGGGGGCTGCGCCCTTACGGCGCCCTCCAACTGACTGCCTCACCCGGTTTGTCGGGCTGCGGGCTGACTGGCTTTGGTCCGCCAGCTGGGACCGCTTCGCGGGCGGGAAGAGGTGCCAGGGGGTTGGGCACGTCCTAGCGAAGAAGGGCTGCAACGCCGACGGAGCGCGCTGGATCCGAAACGAGGCCTAGGAGCGTCACGAGAGAGTGGCCGCATGAAAATCTTCGATCGCCTCGAGGGTGAGCGCACACGCCGGCGTTGCAGCCCTTCTTCGCTATGCCGCGCGTGGTATGCGCTGGCCGACCAACGCTTGTTCGACGTCCAGATTCACGTGTGCGGCCGCCGTCAGTACCCGACGCCTATTTCGCCCATGACGCTCCGTTAATCCACGAGTAATTGGGCTTTCGCATAGGCAAACAGAATTCCGCCAAACTGCGACCGGACCCATCGGAATGCACGTGTTTGAATCGCTGAAGCAAGTGGTCGCGACAGTCGGTCACTGACGGGTAGAGGCTACTTCGAGTCTTCCAGGATAAATCGACTCCCCTGCTCGGCAATCATCATTGTTGGCGTGTTGGTGTTACCGGATGTAATTGTGGGCATCACGGATGCGTCTACAACACGTAAGCCACGAATACCCCGCACGCGTAATCGGGAATCGACCACCGACAGCGGATCGCTGCTCGGCCCCATCCTGGCCGTCCCGACTGGATGAAAGATGGTCGTGCCGATGTCGCCGGCCGCCTTTGCCAGGTCTTCCAGGCTGTCAGAAACCGCAACGCCCGGCAGGAATTCCTGCGGTTTGACAGCCTCGAGAGCCTGCTGTCGCATCAACCGCCGGGTCACCCGTATTGCATCGGCAGCAACCTGCCGGTCCTCATGTGAAACCAGATCCAGTTGTCGCGCCCACCTGCTTCGAGCAGCAGAACGCGATTACGCGGGTCCTTCGAGAGGCGATTGGCGACCACGCAGCCGGCAGAGCCGGCACCGACGACGATGTAGTCGTATTCGCCGTCTAACGCCGGAGCCGTTACGAAGGTGTTAAAAAAACCGCTCACCGGTCGCTGACCCGATTTGAGGCCGAGGAGAAAATCTTAACATCTCTATGCAGGTCAGACGGCGCATCCTCCATGATTCCATACGGCATCGCCCGCCGCAAACCCATGCAAGAGAAGCAATGACCAACGCCACACGAAAGGTACTCGTCATCGACGACGACCCCACACTGCGCCAGGTGCTGACAATGGTATTCGAACCCAACGGATATCGGGTCGTCGCGGCGGATACCTGTGAGCTCGCGATCCGCCAGGCGCAATCACACCGCCCTGATGTGTGCGTGGTGGACCTGGGGCTCCCCGACACGGACGGTATCAACTTCATCCACCAGGTACGAACCTGGTCGCCGGTGCCCATCATCGTATTGACGGCGCGTAATCATGAGGCCGCCCGGCTGTCGGCTTTTGATGCAGGCGCCGACGACTACATGATCAAGCCCTTCAGCAGTCCGGAGCTACTGGCTCGGGCTCGCGCGGTCATGCGGCGAGTCGTTCGAGCCGACCAACCCAATACGGTGATAGCGCTCGGGAGCGCAAGCGTCGATCTCGAAAAGAGAATCACCCGCGGGCCTGCCGGTGAAGATGTCAAGCTCACTCCCCTCGAGCACCGCATTTTGGAATGCCTCGTTCGCCAGGCAGACGGTGTTGTAACCCACGAGCACATGCTCCAACAGGTGTGGGGTCCACGCCAGGCGGACATGCGCTCCCTGCGGGTGTACGTCGCCAGCCTGCGGCGCAAACTGGAGGTTGACCCGGCGCGGCCAAAACACATTCTGACCGAGCCGGGCATTGGATATCGACTCAAAATTTGACCAGTATGCCGGCCGACAAGCTCATTTGAGTCTTCTGCAGGTCGGGGAACCACACATTTCCGCCGCAGTTGCTGTAAGCCTGGCTCAGGTTGTTCGTGCCCGCCGACCCTCCGGCGCCGCAGACATAGTCCTGTGGCGATCCGGTATTGCCACCGGGCGGTGTAACGCCATTCGGACCCGAGAAATACGGCACGTTCGAGTGGCGGTAGCCGAACTCAGTCCAGAAGGTAATGTATTCTTTCGGCATGTACTGCAGGTTGATGTTGGTGTCCCACATATTGGACGTTTGCCCCGGGTTCTCCGTGAAGTAAGGCGAACCGGACACCGCGTCTGCGCCATTGATGGGCGGCAGAAGGGTCAGGTAGCGCCCCGGATTGCTCATGAATCCGCCGCCTACGGTCACTGCGAAGCGGTCCCGGTCGAACCACACGCGGTTGTAGAACATCATGCCGAAGAACGAGCTGCGATTGGGGCCGCCCATGCAGTTGATTCCGCCGCCGTATTGGCAACCTGCATCCACCGTGTAGGAAAATGCCATCTTGGATATACCCGCGCCGGCATCCTTGTTCTGGTAATAGCGCACTTCGATGCTGTCGTCGGTATGGATGCGCTCAGTGTGCGGCAATCCCAGGTTGTCCTGGCCAATGCCGTAGTTGTTGAACACGAGCTTGAGGGCCTCGTTAGGCTGCCACAGGATCTGGCCGCCGAAGCCCATGTGCCCGTTGAAGCGGGCATAGGACTGCCAGCCATTGATGATCCAGGGCTCAATCTTCAAGGTATTCGTGGGGTAATACTGGATCCGGATCCCGTTGAAGAACCAGGGTGTGTTCGACGAGACGTACGACGGCTGATAGACCCAGTTGTCGAAATTGTAATAGCTGAACAGGCCGATATACGAGACGAAAATACCCGCGTCGATGTTCAGCCCATGACTCACATCGAAGTGATATCCGGCGTTGGCCTCCGACAGATAGCGGTAAGCATTGCGCAGGTCCCACTGCCCTACTGCGGCACTGGCGTCGTTTCGCGGCGTGGTGGTTGCAAACATTCCCATCATCGATAGAAAGCGCGCGCGCACGTTGTCCCAGTGGAAATCGCCACCGAAACTGATTTGCTCGAGCTGAACCTCGCCCGACCTGAACGCCTCAGTCGATCCGACTATCGTGTGGTCCTTCGGATGCGCAAATTCGTCCATGATGTTGGCGTCGAGCCGAATATCCGGAGTGAAGAACTTGGTGTCAAACGCCGGCTTGTGGTTGCGCGGGCTGCCGTTCAGCCAGGTGAAATCACCGAAGGCGAACGGTGTGAAGTTATCGACTCCATCCGTTTCATCAGGGGCCTGCAGTCCCAATGGAACGGTCTGCTGCGGCGCCGGCCGCGCGACAGCAGCAACCACAGGTGCCGACTTCTGCTTCGATCCGCCGGCCAGGGTGACATCGTAACGGGTCGCTTTACTCGCGGTGACGTACAGCGAATGCCCGTTGGTATCCGGATACCCGTCGGCCTGCAAGGTCAATGACCACTCACCAGCAGGAAGGTCTGCGAACGAGTAAACGCCGTCGCTGCCTGAGATGGTCGCGCGAATTCCAGCGCCGCCCACCTTTGATGCCAGCACGGTAGCGTGAGCAACCGGTTTATTCGCGGAGTCGGTCACAACACCCACGATGGTTCCGGACGACGTTTTGGCTGCAATCGCCAGCGGGCCGTCGGCAGCCTGCGATGCAACGGGCACGACACCGCTGGCAAGTGCAAACATGACTGCCCGTTGAACGCAGCTTCGAGTCTTCATCAACATACTCCCCATCAACAGCCAACCGAAGGTTGGCTCGAGGGCGGGTATGCTACGGATGCACCAAAAGGTGACTAGACAGAGCGGTGTTAAAAAACGGTGCAGTGGGCGTCTGCCGCCAATAGCGCGTTAGTTCCCCGTTAGGAAAACACGCTTACGAGCGGCGCTCGGCGCTTGCCGGCGTTTTCGATGAGCCGACACCTTCGCGCGATTTCGGCAGAGTCGCATGCTGCACCACCGCCGGCCGTGCCCGCGCGTGTGATCAGCAAACATCAAGGTGCAGGCGGTGCCGGATTAGCGGTATTCATGCTTTTAATGTAACCACTCAGATGCCTCTTGACAAGTTACGCAGGCAAGCCGTAACCTCTCAGCACACGAGGTTTCCAACATGTCAATCAAATTCAATACTGTCGACGTCGATGGCCTGAAGATCTTCTACAGGGAGGCCGGCCCTTCAGATGCGCCGAAGCTGCTGGCGCTGCACGGATTTCCCAGCGCCAGTCACATGTTCCGCGACCTGATTCCGGCACTGGCCGACCGCTTTCATATCGTGGCACCGGATCTGCCCGGTTTCGGCCAATCCGACATGCCGGCGCGCGACAAATTCAGCTATACCTTTGACAATCTCGCCACGGTCATCAGCCGCTTCACCGAAGTCATCGGCTTCGATAAATTCGCGCTCTACGTGTTTGATTACGGCGCACCGACCGGCTTCAGGCTCGCGGTGGCACACCCGGAGCGCATCACCGCCATCATTTCTCAAAACGGCAATGCCTACGAAGAAGGTTTGAGCGATGGCTGGAACCCGATCCGCGCTTACTGGAAAGACGCCTCGAAGGAGAATCGGAACGCGCTGCGGGCCTTTCTAGCGCCACAATCGACGCAATGGCAGTACACACACGGGGTACCCGACACGACGCTCGTCAGTCCGGATGGCTACTCATTGGATAACTACTACCTGACTCGCCCCGATGCCCACGAGGTGCAGTTGGACCTCTTTCGTGACTACCGGAGCAACGTGGCGCTCTATCCTCGCTTTCAACAGTACTTCAAAAAGCATCAGCCCCGGTTTCTGGCCGCGTGGGGCAAGAACGACCCGTTCTTTCTGCCCGCCGGCGCTGAAGGCTTCAAACGCGACATCCCCCAGGCCGTCGTCCGATTCTTCGATACCGGACACTTCGCTCTCGAAACACACGCCGTTGAGATCGCAGCCGCCATCCGGGAGTTTCTTTCAAAATGAGCGCGCCGAGCGCCGCGCACCCAAGGAACCCCGGCGCTCGTTGGATGACCGGCTCGCAACTGCGCATGGATGGTGGATAGGTCAAGTCGGTTTGATCAGTACTTCGTCATAAACGACAGCAGGTGATAGATCACCGCAACGTACAACAGGATCACCGCGGAAATTGCGAGGATGAGTGTCCAAATCCGCGCACCGAGCGGCCGCGCGAGCTTCCAAGCAATCCAGGCGGACCAGATCAGCGCAGCCGCGCCGCCGATGTAAACGAGGACGGAGAGCGCATACATCAGGATCAGGAAAGGATCGAGGGACGGCGACAAAGCGGCCAGGTCCTTCGACCCGGTGATCAACAGAACGAGCCAGCCGACCGTCATGAGTGTCAAAGCCAGGGCGGCAACGCGGGACACTGTGTGCGCCCGTCGAGCCAAACCTGCTACCGCCAACTGGACTCCATGACGACGGCGAGAGAGCGCAGCAATCGGCCACAACAATCCCGTCAGGAGACAGGCCATCAGTGCAGCGCCGACCGCGGGCAACAGCCACGCCGGCGAGCGCCACGACGGTGTTGGATCAAACACCATGAACGGCGACAGTTCGTCCATGCTGATACGGACAACCCGGCCATCTACAACCTTGGCGGCGAGCCGTCGGCCGTTGGCGGTATCCCGCCAGAGGAATGGGGCAATCTCCTGATAGTGTCGTGGGACACCATTCGGCCCCATCATCAATGACATGGTGAGTGTACCGTCTTCGGCGATAGCCACTTTCGGCGGCGAAATGATACCCGTCAGGCTCATGAAGGACCGATCAGTCCGCCGCGAATCGTCGTAATAACCGGCCATCAGCTTCGCATGCGCGGTGACTACGTCCTTCGGCACAGTGCCACCGGGCCACGGGCCGGGGAAGTAGCGGTCAGCGAAGTCGTCAAACACTGCCTGGCGCAAATGCCCTACTGCGCCTTCGTGCCCCTGGCTGTTGAAAGACATGAACAGGCCGACGTGATCATCGAGAAACAGGTGCAGGTAGCTGTGCATCCATTGCGTGTCACCGCCATGGCTGATTACGCGATGGCCGTTGTAGTCCTGCTCGTAGAATCCCAACAGCATGCGGTTGAGCGGCGGCACCATCGTCGTCGCGCTGGTGTGCATCTGCTCGGCTGTCTTGGCCTGCAGAATTCTCTGGCCGTTGTATTCACCATCCTGCAAGTGCGCAATCATGAACTTCGCCATGTCAGTCGCAGTCGACGCGAGGCTGCCCGCGGGAGCCGGGAGAATGTATTCGTATGGTTTGGCAGGCTCGCTGGCAACGCGGTAACCCTTGCCCGCATCGGCCACCAATTGCGCCGGCAGGGGCTGGCGGAAGCTCGAATGAGTCATGCCGAGCGGTTTGAAGATGTTGTTGTCGAGATAATCGTCGAAGCTCTGTCCCGAGACTCGCTCGACCAGATGACCGGCGAGAGCAGTCGCATAGTTTGAATAGGCCGGAGTGGATCCCGCTTTGAAAATCCGTGTAGGCGTGGAGTTGCGCACGTAGTCCGCAAGCGGCCGCAGATCCTTGGGATCGGCAATGATCAGCGATTTGATCTGCTCCTCGAAGCCCGGCGTGTGCGTCATGATGTTACGCAACGTGATGGGTCCGTCGGCTCGGTCCGGAATGCGGAAGTCGAGGTAGGTATTCACATCGCGATCGAGGTCGAGCTTGCCTTGCTCCACCATCTGCATGACCGCAGTCCAGGTGAACAGCTTTGAAACTGACCCGGGACGAAACAACGTTCGCTCGGGGTCAACGGGAGTATGGCTCGCGACATCGGAGTAGCCATATCCCTTCGCCAGCAACAACTCTCCATCTTTGACGACGGCAATGACGCCACCGCCGATGTCTCCACTTTGAATAGCGTACGGCACAAATCCGTCGAGCCACGCCTCCAGGTCAGCCTTGTCGAGGGTATGTGGGGTGGTTGAGGGGTTTGGAATGACACCGCCCCCGGTATCTGCAGCGTTGCTCGTCTGAACGGCACCCGACACCATCAGAACTCCACCGATGAGAAGGCGCGAAATGAGATTCATGAAACCCCCGGAGTGTTCCGTATACGCAACGATTTTATAAATAGGCGATCTGCTTGCCCAATATGAGAACAAGTCTCTATGCTAAGCGCAAGCCCGCCTTCCTGCAGAGAAGCGGCCAACGGAGAGAACAACGCGATGACAGTCTCGACCCGCCGCCTTGCGACCTTGGCATCCAGCCTGATTTTCAGCCTCGCAGTCGCATCAGCTAACGCCCGCGAGGGCAGCGCGCCGACGACGGCTGACATCGACCACCTCGCCGCACGGGCGATCAAAGAGTTTTCCGTCCCCGGTCTAGCTGTTGGAATCGTCAAGGATGGACGGTTGGTGCTCGCAAAAGGCTACGGCGCGCGCGAATTGGGGCAATCCGGCGCAGTCGATGCGAACACGTTGTTCGCGATCGGCTCCAACACGAAGGCGTTCACCACGGCGTCGCTGGCAATCCTGGTGGATGAAGGCAAGCTGAATTGGGACGATCGGGTTATCGACTATCTGCCGGACTTCCGCATGTGGGATCCGTACGTCACGCGCGATTTCAGGATCCGCGACCTGCTGACCCATCGCAGCGGGCTCGGCACGGGCGCCGGCGATCTGATGTTTGTGACCGCCACTGACTTCACGCGCAATGATCTTCTGCACGGGCTGCGTTACCTGAAGCCCGTCAGCAGTTTTCGCTCAGGCTTTGCGTACGACAACCTCCTGTATGTCATCGCCGGGCAGATTGTCCCGGCCGTGACGGGACAGTCGTGGGAAGATTTCGTGACTGCGCGGATATTGAAGCCCCTGCATATGGAGGGCTGTGCGGCTGACGACACCCGCCTGACCGATCGCAGCAACATGGCTTCGCCACACCTGATCGTAAATGGCCGGCTGACGAAGATCCCTGCCTTGAGTATCCCGCTGGTTGCGCCGGCGGGCGCCATTCAGTGCAACGTAACAGGCATGCTGAAGTGGGTGAGCACCCAGCTCGCACAGGGCACTTCGCCTGATGGACTCAAACTGTTCAGTGCAGCGCGCAGCGCCGAGATGTGGTCGCCACAAACCATCCTGCCGGCTGCCGGGGACCGCCTTCCCCTCACCCGCACCCATTTTGTATCGTATGGACTCGGCTGGCTGCTGGAGGACATCGACGGTTACAAGCGTGTCTCACATAACGGCGGTCTGCCGGGAATGGTCACTCATGTCAGCATGGTGCCGGAGCTCAACTTAGGCATCGTCGTTCTGACGAATCAACAGGAGGGCGCAGCCCTGGAAGCCGTCGCGATGCAGATCATCGAAGCCTATGCGGGGACTCCCAAGCGGGATTGGATCGGACTTTCCGCATCCAACAAAGCCAAGCGTGAGCAACGAATGAAGGAAGCCGACGCGGCCACGGCACCCGGCGCAACCCATGCAGGAGCCTGGAAACCGGCGGATCTCGATGCCTACGCCGGCACTTTCAAAGACCCCTGGCGCGGCGCGGCGACGGTGGCGAAGCAAGGCGATTCACTGCAGTTGACGTTTAGTCATACGAACGCGCTGTCCGGTCCCCTGGAACCGGTGGGGTTGAACCTGTTTGTCGTCCACTGGAAAGACCGCTCGTTGAACGCGGACGCATACGTCCGGTTTTCAACCGACTATTCGGGGAAAGTATCCGGCTTCACAATGCAGGCAGTGTCGGCCACGACCGATTTCAGCTACGACTATTCAGATCTCGATTTTTCACGCGCTCCCTGATCGGCCACCGGGTCGGCGGGCGACTCTGTTACCGGCTTCGTCGTCACGCGCAGCAGTTTCAGCGGAACGGTGCCCGCCGACAGATAGGCGTGGCCCATGGTGCTGTCGAAGTAAACCGAACCGCCGGCATCGAGGATGAGCGGCTCATAGAACTCGGTATGCAGGGCCAACTGCCCTTCGAGGACGAACGAAAACTCCTCGCCCTCGCGTTTCAACAGCCCGTGGGTTTCTTCGAGCGTACGCGCAAGGATGACGCTGATCATGGGCGTCATCTTCTTGCCGGCCATCCCGGCACACAGGTAGCTGTAGGCCTGGGTGCCGATCGTCACTGATCGTCCCTCACCCGGCTTGGAGAAAGTTCTGCGGGCGGATGGCCGACGCGCTTCGGGGGATACTTCGCTGGCGAACAGCTCAGCAATGCCGATCTGCAGGCCCTTGCATAACTGCTGCAACTTCGAATACGTCAGCGACAGCTGATCGTTCTCCACACGAGACAGTGTCGACTTGGCGATACCCGTCGCGGCACTGACCGCCGCAATCGACATCCGCCGTTGGAATCGCAACCGCCGCAGACACGCCCCCAGACCCGGTGCCGGCTCCTCAGGTTGCGATTCGTCGCCCATGGCTACGCCTCGACGGACTCGCTTTCGGCGAGGCTCATGAGCTCACTGGCCAGGTTGACGTCCTCGCTGGAGCAAACAGCCAGCACGAGGGCGGACTCGCAATCCTTCGCGACATACGCATGGCCCATCGAGCTGTCGAGGTAAATGCCCTGACCGACGTTGAGCACGACCGAGGTATAAAACTGCAAGTGCACCTCGACCGTCCCCTCCAGCACATAGATGAATTCTTCGCCGGCATGTCGTACGGGCTCTTCGAAGTCATCGATGCTCCTGGCGCGGATGCGGCAGATGATCGGGACCATCCGCTTTTCGCGCAGGTCAGCGCACAGGTATTCGTAGTCGTAGGTGGGGGTGGAGATTTGCACCGAGTTGTTTTTGGAGGTGAGGCTGCGGCGGGCGGTGACGACGCGCTGCTCACTCTCCACGGGCCGGGCCTCGGCCTGGCCGAGGAACTCGGTCATCGTCATCCCGAGCCTGGAAGTGAACTGCTGCAGTTTGTCGTAGGTCAGGGAGAGCTTGTCGGCTTCGACCTTCGCCAGGGTCGATAGGGGTATGCCGACCTTGGCGCTCATCTGCCGCAACGTCCAATTGTTCTGCTGTCTCACCAGGCGGATGAGATTTCCCAGCGTGCTTTTCTCGGTGGCCATCGTCCCTCTTCCGCGGAATCTGCTTGGGCTGGATTCTCTCCTGTTGCCACACCCGCAATCCAGCGACATCCTTCGGCGCATTTGTCTACCTAAAGAGATTAATTTCTCTTGACAGGCACGTCAATTCTATCTGTAGACTAGGGAACAATAACTTCTGGGGTGTCCGATGACGATTTCTGTCCGGCGACCGGCCAATTCTGCCTGCGTAGCCACCTTTGTGGCGTCTGCGCTCTCCCTTACGGGCACCGCCCTGGCCGAGGGACCGGGGCCCGTGGCGCTCGAGGAGGTCGTCGTAACCGCTCAGAAAAAGGCAGAGAAGCTGAGCGAAACGCCACTGTCGGTAACGGCGATTTCCAATTCACAGATCGAAGCCCTGGGTGCCACCCAGTTCCGGGATATAGCCAATACGGTGCCCGGCCTGAGCATCACCGGTAACGGTGTCGGCCAGAATCAAGTGAACTTGCGCGGCATCACGACCGGCGCGGACGTCGCCCCCACTGTTGGTGTCTACGTGGATGACGTCCCTTACGGCTCCAGCACGCCATTCGGCAACTTTGCGCAGCTGGCGCTCGATGTCGGGCTTTTCGATCTCGACCGTGTGGAGGTGCTGAGAGGCCCGCAAGGCACCCTCTACGGCGCAAGCACAATGGGCGGCCTGATCAAGTACGTGACGACGATGCCGGACACGAATGCCTTCAGCGGCGCTGCGCGAACCGGAGTTTCAACGACCCACAACGGGGGTGTCAGCTACGATGGAGCCGGTGCAATCAACGCGCCTCTCATTCCGGACATCGCCGCGGTTCGTGTCAGCGGCTTCTATTCGCACGACGGCGGGTTCATCGACAACCTCGCCCTCGGGCAGGATGACGCCAACCAGTCCAAAGTCTACGGCGGTCGGGTCGACTTCCTCCTGAAACCGGTGGACAAACTCTCGGTCCGGCTGACTGCGTTCGCCCAGAACATCTATCGGGATGGATCCGAAGCTTCGGATTTCAACCTGGCCACGG
>JAXDQF010000125.1:0-22639 GCA_034668025.1 Gammaproteobacteria bacterium
ATGGTCGCAGTCAGCGTATCCGGCGCCAGAGTGAGCCGTTCGATGCCCACTTGGCGGATGCTGATCCCATACACTCGCAGGGCCTGCTCGTCGATACGCTGCCGGAGTGCGTTTTCGAATTGATCCAACTTGATCTGATCCGCACGAGTGTTAACCAGACTCGCCAGATCGAAGCTGCTGGCCGTGATCTCCAGCGCCGAGCCGGTGAAACTGCGCAATTGCTCTGCGGCAATCTCGGGTTGATTGCGCACAGCGCGCAGGAACTGGCGGATGTGCGCAGCGTCGCCCGGTATTTGCCACGCGATGTAGGCCTGTACCAGGATCCGCAGCCCGTCGCGGGTGCCTACATCGTGCAAGCCGCTGGAGGTAGTTCGAAGACGCAGATCGACCGACAGAGTGCTGTCGATGGGTGCGGGTAGTTTCGAAGTCAATCCCGGTGTCGTAATCACCCGGATTGGATTTCCAAACCGGGTGATCACAATGGCCTGCCCGGGGCTCACGAGCAGCAGACAGGCTGACAACAACAGCGCGCACACGACCACGACTGCAACCGCAATACGGCCGTTTCGCCACCAGGGCTGACGGTTCGAGGGTCTCTGCCCGGACTCGTGGTCGTCGTGATGATGGCCGTGATGGTGATGATGGTGGGTCGACATGGTTGGTTTCGCTCAATTGATTTCAACGTTCGTCCGGCTCGGGTGGCGCGGTGAAGGTGTCAGGTGAGAACGGCGCCGGGCGCAGGTCGAGCACAGGAGCGCCTGCCTTTTCGATTCGATGATCCACGATGGTGAAGCGGGTTTTTTTCAGCACCTGGTTGAAGCGTTGCAGGCGCCGCTCCAACAGGAACGACGGTCCGCCGACGCGGTGGGCCTGGCGATCTCCCTCAAACAGAGCCAATTCGGTCTTCGCTGCTCCGACTCGCTCAGCCGCGGTGGCCGTGGCCTCGTTGTGCAGGGTGTTGGCATCGCTTTGTGCCGAGTTCATAGTTTCCACTGCCTCCGCTCGCGCCTCTGCAATGTGCGTTACGGACCGGATTGCAGCGGTCTGCACACCCTGATAGGCCGGCGCCGCAGCCGGTGGTGGGTGAATGGCCTCCACCACGACACCCATGACCTCGACGCCGGTCGACAGGCCCGTCAGTCGCGATTGCAGTTCCGATTGGAAGCCGCGAATGAAGCTTTCACGATTCTCCCCGAGAACATCCAGCACGGTGAGTCGTGCAAAGTAACGCGCGAGCATTTGACCGGCGACCGCGCGAATCACCTCCTCCGGTGAGGCCACGTTGTAAGCGGCCTCTTGCGCGTCCCCGTCCGAGAGCCCTATGCGATACATGACGCGCAGGTCTATGTTGATGACTTCGAAATTTTGTTTGCCGTTGGCCATGCTCGCGACGAGATAACTCGCCTCGGATGGATGGGATGCGTCCCACAATCGATCGACGCTGGAGGGCGGAATTCCCTCAATGTCGGTGTCCGCGGCCGACAAGGGTGTCGATACTTCGGCTGCAGTGCCGTCTTCGGCGGGAAACGCGATCGGAACCTCACGAACCTCTCCAAACTCTACCGGGCGCAGCACTCCCAGCGGCCAGGGCAGGTGCACGTGCAGGCCCGGATGCAGAACTGCAACCGGCCTCCCGAGCGATTCATACACGGCGCGTTCGCTCAATCCGAGCGCGCTGACGCCGCTCAGCAACCAACCGAATACAATGAGCGCCGCCAGGGCCGGCAGAAGGGCGCGTCGAATGAAGCTCAGAGCCCAGCTTCGGCCCAGATCAAAGCCCGCTTGCTGGGTTATCGTGACGCGCAGCGCGGCGAAATCGGGCCGCTGGAACCGCAGTAATCCAGCGATACTGCTGTCGGCGTGACTGACACGCTCAGACTGTGTGACTGGCGTTGCGTACCAGCGAACGATGCTGCGCACAAACAGCTCCAGCGCGACGAGGCAGATGACACCGGCGATGACATGTTGTGTCAGCAGAGACAGCCACTCGAATCCGAGCCAGTTGCAGGCGCAGGCAGCCGCCAGGCCGAGTAGTGTGGCGATCAGCAGGCGGCACATCCCTGCCAGCATGGGCGATTCCGGCAACGCGGCGCTCGGCACGACGGCAAAGTAGCGCTCGGCGGCGAGCAGTGGAAAGACCGCCGCGACGAGGATGCCGACGATCCAACTCAGCGATGCTGGATCGAGCGGCTCTCTCGCTTGCCACCCTTTGATCAAAGGGATGGTAGCGCCGACGCAGAGCGCCATTGCCAGCAGGAGTGACAACGCTTCGTTCGCCAGATCCAACGACGCTTTCCCGACCCGAGCCGCGGACGCGTCCTCTTTCGGGTTGACATTCGCGCCGCGCGACTCGGCGCGTAGCGCTGCAGGCTTACTCTCTAGTTGGTCACCGTCTACCGGGTGAGTACGCGCCCAGGCAGCGAGTATGGCGCTGAGGAACCCCGCCTCGGCAACCAGAAAGTCTGCTCCGATGACGTATAACAGTGCTGCCAGTGATGGCATCTGCCTCGCTGTGTCGAGCGCGATGAAGGCGATGGTCGCGAGGATGACGGCGATGATCAACGGTAGCCGATTCGACCGCCCGGGAGCGGTCGTTCGCGCGTTTGATTTCGACAAGTAAGAGCCCTTTGCAGTCGCTTCCCGAAAACCGCGCGATCAAAATTGCCGCTACCGACCTGTCTTGCGAGAGGCCGGCAGATTCGACGGGCGCGCAGAAATCGGGTCATTCGCACTCGCCACACAGTAGCGAGCCCCGATCCAATCAAGGTTCAGGCGAAGGGAGGACCGCGCTGGCGCGACCCATAGGGCAACACACGGCTGGCGAGAAGTTGGCCGGAACGCAGGCTCACAACTGCGTCGGACTGGGTGAGCGTCAGTAACGACAAGCGGGAAGGGGTCAGGAACGCGCCGGTATGAGAGGCTGCCTGACACAGCAGGCAGTGGCGCAATTCACTGGCGGGCAGCTGTTGGACGTTTTGCGCAATCGTGCCGCTCGCCAGGACGTAAGTCGCCGGCACTTGGCCCGGACGAGTCTGCGAAAATTCGGCAGACCCGTGGACGTGTGTCTGTGCAACCAATCCTTGGAAACAGACGCTGAACAGAAGCACCGCAATGAAAGCCAATCGGGCGGCCGGGAGGCAACTCCGAATGACGCTCGCACCGCCGTCTGTTCTCTTTGAGATCGAATTCCGCACCGAGGCTTCCCCGATCACTACCGAATTACCCTAAGCCTTTTACCGGGGGAAAGGCAAGCGCATTTGCGGCTCCAGCCGCGGGCACAGCGGCCGGAGCGGACGATCTCGTCAACAGGGTATGCTGGTACGAAGGTGTACAAACATCATGGGGCCTCACCAAGCGTTCGCCCCGTTGGAAGGAGACAAATGAACGGGAACTCACGGAACTCGAGTGCCGCGGGGCTGGTGCAGCTGGCTTGCTGGCTGCTTTCATCCCAGGTTTTCGCGCAATCGACCGACCATTCACCGACCGGAGGGCAAGCGGCGGCGCTCACCAGCGAAATGCCCCAGAGTTTTACGCCGAGCACCGAAACCTTTGACTACATACAGCGCGATGTCATGATCCCGATGCGCGACGGAGTCAAACTGCACACGCTGATCCTGATTCCGCGCGGCGCACGCCACGCACCTATATTGCTCACGCGGACACCCTACGGCGCGAAATCTCGGGCCGTTACGAATCCCAGCGCACACCTCGCATCCGTGCTCGACAATGAAGACGTGGCCGATGACGCCGTGCTGAACGGCGGCTACATCCGGGTCCAGCAGGACGTTCGCGGCAAATACGGATCGGAGGGAGACTACGTGATGACCCGGCCTCTCGAGGGGCCGCTGAATTCAACCGATGTCGATCACTCCACGGACGCGTATGACACCATCGATTGGCTCGTCAGAAATACCCCCGAGTCGAACGGAAAGGTCGGGATACTGGGCATCTCCTACGATGGCTTCACGTCTTTGATGGCGCTGATTCACCCACACCCGGCGCTGCGTGCCGCCGTGCCTATCAACGCGATGGTCGACGGCTGGATGGGCGATGACTGGTTCCACAACGGAGCCTTCCGGCAGGACAGTTTGACTTATGCGCACGACCAGGAAGCGACCCGCAGCAACGATTTGTTGTGGTGGTCCGATCACTACGACGACTATGAGACCTGGATGGCGGCAGGCACCGCCGGGAACATGGCGCGCCTGCACGGACTGGATCAGGTCGGTTTTGCCTCGAAGCTGCTGGCCCATCCTGCCTACGATGCATTCTGGCAACAGCAGGCGCTCGACAAGCTGCTCGCGCGCGAGCCGACATCGGTACCCGTCATGTTGGTCCACAGCCTGTGGGACCAGGAAGATATCTACGGCAACATCGCCGTCTACGAGGCTCTCAAAGCGCGCGCCGTCGAACGCCCGAACCTGTTCCTCGTGATCGGTCCCTGGTTTCATCATCAGCAGAGACTGAATGGCGACGCGATCGGTCCCATCCGCTTCGGCAGCGATACTGCGCTGTACTTCCGGCTGCACGTTTTGCGGCCTTTCCTCGATCATTTTCTCAAAGACGATCCGCCCGCGTTGAGTGTAGCGCCCGTGACTGCATTCGAGACGGGCTCCAACCAGTGGCAGGCTTTGCCGCACTGGCCTGCCGGCTGTCAGCAGGGTTGCAGGATCGAGAGCCAGGCGTTGTTCCTGCGGCCCGGCCGACGGCTCTCTTTCGGCCCGCCGCCGCACGAAACGGCGCGCTTCGAGTCTTACGTCTCCGATCCGGACAAGCCGGTGCCCTACCTGCCGCGGCCGATTCACATCGAGGGTCCGGATGGAGAGAAGTCCTGGCAGACATGGTTGGTCAGCGATCAACGGGACGCGTCCGGTCGCCCCGACGTGCTGATGTTTCAATCTGATGTTCTCGATCGCCCCCTGAAGGTCGCCGGCAACCCGGTCGCCGACCTGTTTGCATCGACCACGGGAACTGATGGTGATTTCGTCGTGAAGCTGATCGATGAATATCCGCCGGAAATGGGGCGGCAGCCCGAGTTGGGAGGCTATCAGCTCATGATCGCCGCTGACATTCTGCGGGCGCGTTACAGCGTCTCACCGGAGCAGCCGCAACCGCTCACGCCGAATCGTACCCGGTTGTTCAAAATCAGGTTGCCGACCGTGAATCACGTTTTCCTGCCTGGACATCGCCTGGTGGTACAGGTGCAGTCGAGCTGGTTTCCGTTATATGACCGCAACCCGCAGACGTTCGTGAAGAATATTTTCTTCGCGTCTCCCGCCGATTTTCGTGCGGCCACGATCAAGATCGGCACAGCCGGGCCGGTTGCGAGCAAGCTCGCTCTGCCGGTGGTCGTGCCGAGCCCGGCTTCGTGATTCGTTGCATCGGCCCCACAGTCAATAAAAGTCGCGGCGGGTTCTGTTCCTGATTGCTGTGTGCTATAAGGCACATCAGACAACAGCCTTCGCGTCACTGGATTCTCCCTTGTTGGCGTTGAAACAAAGAGCACAGGTCCGTTTTCACACAGGCGTCACGCAGCGCGTACTCCTGTTGTGTGTGGTGCTGTTGTCCGTTTCCGTCAATGCGTTTGTCGCCCAGACTCACGTCCATGCCACACAGCGAATTGCGGCTGCAGCGCACGGACATCCATACGGCCCTTCGTTCGAAAGCGATCAACGCAGCGATGCGTGCGCCCTCTGCGAGATCGCATCACACGCGACGCCTTTGCTTTTTGGCGCTCTCGTGCAGCTATTCGCCCGCCGAGCACCGACTCGAGTTGCAATCCACCTCAGCTACGAATCCCCGCCGCTGATCCTTGCCCATCGTGGGCAGGCACGCGCACCTCCATCTCTCTCGATCTGACCCAAACTTTCAAGAGTCAGCGTGTAGCCAACGTTACACGCTAGTCACAGATCAACAGACTGCCGGTAAACGCGGCACGCCTGTGTAATGGGCTGGAAAATCAACATGCGCATCAATGTCCGCGGCGCCGGCGCCGCGTTGGGTTCCTTTTGGCTATTCATCGGCTCGGCTCACGCGGCGGAGCCCGCCGATTCCGCTTCAGCAGACTCCCAGGATTCGCTGAAGACCGTCGTCGTCACCGGTTCACCGTTGACGGACAACCCCGACAAGTTGTCCACAAACGTCGACAGTGTTTCACGCGATCAGATAGTTCGATCCGGAGGCGCGAACCTCGCGGACGCGTTATCAGACGTTCCGGGTGTCAGTGCCACGACCTTTGCCTCAGGCGCGAGTCGCCCCGTCATTCGCGGTTTCGATGCCAACCGCGTGAAGACACTCGAGGACGGCGTCGGTACGTTCGATGTATCAGACGTCGGTCCCGATCACGGCGTGCCGGTGGATCCCCTGTCAGCACAACGAATCGAAGTTGTGCGCGGTCCCGGCACACTGCGCTACGGCAGTCAGGCTATCGGCGGCGTGGTAAACGCAATCAACGATCGCGTGCCCATGAAGCTGAACGATCAGCCGGTGACGGGTGAGGTTGACGCGGGATATGGGACCGGATCGGACAGCAAGGACGCAGCGGGGTTGGTGGACGGATCGGTTGGTCAGTTCGCTCTGCACGCGGACGCGTTCGGCCGGCGAACTCACGATTACGATATTCCGAACGGCGTCCAGACCAATTCGTTCTTCAGGGGGGATGGTTACTCCGGCGGCGGCTCGTATTTTTTCGGTGACCAGAACGCCAGTCACGTGGGCCTTGGGGTCATTCATTCCGATGCCAAATACGGGATTCCCAGCGATACCACGTGGATCGACATGCACCAGACCAAGGAGCTGCTACGGTCGTCTTTCGCTCTGGGATATGGACCCATCAAGACTCTGACCGTGGAGGGCGGCTATGGGGACTATCAGCACAAGGAACGCAACCCGGACGGCAGCACCAACTCGACGTTCCTGGATAAAGAGTGGGACAGCCGTGCCGAGTTGCTCTTCGATGCGATCGGACCGTTGAGCGGCTCAGCACTGGGCGTGCAGTTTCAGCATAAGGATTTCTCTGCCATCGGCGCAGATTCCTCCTACCTGTTCCCGACGGTGACCAAGTCCGCTGCCGTATTTTTCTTCACCGAACTGCCGGTGAATCAACAGTTCCGCTTCCAGGCGGGCGCTCGCGTCGAGGATGTTCGGATTCAGGGCACGCCGAGCACGGACATTCCAACGGAGCGGGGCTTCACTCCTATCAGTGGTTCCATCGGCGCGCTGTACGATCTCGCGCAGAACATACACCTCGGACTGACCGCGTCGAGTACAGCCCGTGCTCCGGCGCAGACGGAATTGTTTGCGCGCGGCGCTCACGACGGCCCGTTAACTTTTGAAACAGGCGACCCCTGGCTGAAGATCGAGCGGTCGAACTCCCTGGAGGCCAGTCTGCGGGTGCATGGTGACAGAGTTACCTTCGAAGGCTCGGTGTGGGGCGCCCGTTTTGAAAACTACATCTACGGTGCTCTGACCGGTCGCACCTGCGACGACGATGGAGTCTGCACGCCCGGAGATGACGAGGAATTGCGAGAGCTCAACTATGAGCAATTCGACGCCACGTTCTATGGCGTGGAAGGCAAGTCCACAGTGACCCTGCTGGGGGATCAATCCGGGAAACTCGCGGGGCTCCTGTTGGGGGATTATGTGAGAGCAAAACTCAGCGACCAGGCCGGCAACGTCCCTCGGATCCCGCCTTACCACATCGGGGCAGGGCTGACGTGGCAAAGCCCGAGATGGGATGCGCGGGTGCTCGCCAAATACTCTGGCGACCACACCGATGTCGCGTTCGCAGAGACGCCCACGGGAGGCTTTCTCAACCTGGATGCGGACATCGAGGTACGACCGGTGGTCACGCTGCCTGGCTTCGAGCTGGTCGTCACCGGTAGTAACCTGCTGAACCGCGACGAGCGTAACTCGGTGTCCTTCAACAAGGACGTTGTGTTGCTGCCCGGGCGTGATGTTCGCGCGATGTTCCGTCTGAGCTTCTAAAGGGCAACGGCACCGCCTCCTTCGAGGCGGTGCCGACTTGCGGTTCAATGAACTCCCTCCAGCACCTGACGGTTCCAGGTCGCGTTGCGTGTGTCCTGTGCGCGTTATCAGTCGCACCATTCGACTCCGCGGACGCGCAGAGTGCTCCCAAGGCGCCCATCCGCCCGGTGACGGAAAGGATATGGGATCGAACCCTCAACTCGTCCAAAGCTATTGGATTGCGGGTGAAAGGCACTTCTATGAGATCAGACCTCGCGATTCCCGGGATTTCTCGACACCGGATTGAAGTTACGTGCTGTGAGCCGGTACTGAAGGTTGCCCATCCGATCTGCGCGCCAGGCTTTCACTACGGCCCAGTCGGTGTGCGGATACCGCGCTCGAGAATGTGGTGACGCCCATCGAATTCGCGTATCTCTTTTTTCTCAGACACAATGGTGCCCGCGCCTGTTGGCGTAAAGAAGGCCGGGATGCCGGCGCCACCCGCACGCAGCCGCTCCGCCAAAGTGCCTTGGGGAGTCAATTCAACCTCGAGCTCTCCCGAGATGTACTGACGCTCGAATTCCTTTCCCGGACCTTCGGCCCTGGTGCAGCAAGGGATGGGATGTGATCCCTTGGATGGCACGTTGTATGTGTTTGTCAGTCCATCGCATTGCTGAAAGCGCGCGACCCAGAGGCGGAGGGGTACTTGGGCCACGGCAATACGATTGATGAAATCGTCGCGTATTCGAAGCGATTGTCGGTTGATCTGGTTGTCGTGGGCCACTATCCGAAACCCTCTGGCGTACGATGGTGGTCAGGTTCCCAGCGTGCCTCTCTTGCCGAGCGCCTCAATTGCAGTCTCTTCATCGTGGTTAATGAGGCAAGCCCTTCAGTCCCTAGCTCATCATCCGCTGCGCATCCGTAGGGGAAACGAGGACCAACATGGCGCAATCTGAGGAAGTTGGGCGACCGCCGGTGTCAGCATACTCGGTTGGACGTAACCCGCTTCAGCCGATTGAATCACGCCGATACTGTCCAGGTGTCTTCCCGTACTGCCGCCTGAAGGCTTTGCTGAAAGACGAGTCAGACTCGTAGCCCGTCGCTAACGCAATATCGGTAAGCGAACTTCCCTGCTCTTGAAGTAGACGACCGGCGCGCTGCATTCGCGTCCTCGTCATGTAGCTCTGCGGAGACTCCCCGACGAACTGACTGAAGAGCACTGAAAAGCGGGAACGCGAAAGGCCGACACCGGCCGCGAGTTGCTGCACGGTCCAGATTCGCTCGGGTTGCTCATGTATCCGCGCCAGCGTCGGCCCGATCCTCGAATCATTCAGTGCTTTGAGCCAGGTGGACCGCTGCGGTTGCTGCGATAGCCAAGTACGCAAGGCGTGTACGAAGAGCAAGTCCATCAATCGCGAAATCACCGTCTCGGAGCCCGGCTGCATATTTGTGACTTCCGCGATCAGGGATTTGACGGTGTTTCGAGTCAGAATCTCCCGACCATGCTGGCCGCTGTGTAAACACATGAATCGGGGCAGCATCGTGAGCAGAGGATGGTCGGAGTGCGAGAAGATGAAGGCGCCACAGACGAAGCTGGTGGTCGGTTCCCGCCTTCCCACTCGTAGAAACGCGCATCGGCCGCCAGGGTCCGCGAGCGGCATCTGGAATGTGTAGGGTTCTCGATGTGGCAGAGGATCGCGCAGGCTGTATGACTGCCGACGCGTCACGAACAGAAGGTCGCCGGCTGAGAGCAGAAGTGGTGAGGGGGCTCCATCGAGCTGAAATCGGGCCACGCCACGTTCGACTATATGGAAATGGGCGAGTTCGCCTGACGGTACCGGCATTATCCAAGGCCTGCCGAGCTCGGTCCGGCAGACAACGCGGGAACTCAGGCCGAGACGGCCCAGCACATCGGTCATCGCGTCAAAGCCAGCGAGTCGACGAAAGAGTCCGATGGGTGTTTTTTTCATGAGCAATACATTCCGACAAGAATTGAGAACGTTCGAGCATTGCAATTACACGTGCCCGGTCGCCACTATCACGGCGGCGAAGTGGCGGCTCACCCCGCCCTGGGGCCAACACGGCTACCTCGCACAGATCGCGCAAACGACAACTGGGGGAGACCAACTTGACAAAGCGCCATTCTGCGACATTGGGGGTTCTTCTTTTGGCGGTGACAGGAGTTGCTGTCTCCGCGGAGACTGACCTGACGGGCAAATGGGTTGGGCAATTCAACGGTGTCCAGATTGCGGTGCCTGTTCGGCCCAGCGGATTTGGCTATTTGAGCGGCGAGCCCACCAGGACAAAGGGGCCGCCGAAATTTGTTGAGGCAACATTGCAAATTGAAGTCGAAACTCAGAAGAAGGACCTTGCCGTTGGCACCTGGAGCGCGGGCGAATTCAAACAGCAGTTCGTCTGCGCGCAGACAAGCCACACACTGTGGAATTGCGTCGACGCCGGCGGTCGCGCCACCCTGGAGGTGACATCGGCAAGCGAGATCAAGGTGTGCTATTTCGACAACCGCGAAGGCGCGCAGGGTGCCGGCTGTGCCCTATTGCAAAGAACTCATAGCTAGCGAAACAACGCCCAACACTTCATGTCGTAGCCAAAGAAAGTTCCTCGAAGGGTTACTTTGCAGGCTTACAAACCCGAAACCAGGTCGCTCGCCGCACCGACGCCGAGCATCCTGTGCTCAGTACGTCGGACGTGCTTCGAGTTACGATGCGTCGCTCGCGTGATGCTGGCCCAGCAGTAACTGCTGCACTACGGCCACCTGGGTGTTGCCGTAGGAAACTAGGCGTTCCCCGGACTCGGTTTCGCTTGAAACTCGTGCAAACCCAGAGCGCGTGGTCGTTGCAGTGCTTTCGAGACGAGATCCGGTGGTGGTTCCCAGTAACACCTGGCTGACGAGCTCCTGCGCATTGGCAGTCGGTTTTTTTGCCGCGGCGTCGCGTGGTCCGGACTGCGGGGCAGAGTAAGCAGGGGTGGTCCCAGCGAGCAATGCATTCATCTGCCCCTGGAGGTCGCCGGTGGAATCGGCCGCGGTGGCGGCGCCGATATGAATCAGAAATGCTGCCGAGGCGAGGGCCAGCGGACGGCTGAAGTGCTTGGCATTGTGCAGTGACATGAGTGATCTCCTGAACATTAAAGTAATAATCATGTATATACATGGATAGGTCGACCAAAAATTGCGTCCAGATCCTTCTATACGTTGCAGGCCACTAACGAATTCAGCTCGAGGCCAGCCTGCTGGCGGCGAGAAACGATGCTTTCTTCAGAGCGGCGGCTTCCGCTCGTCCCAAGCGCTTTTCGAAAGCTGCCTGCGCGGCCTCCCAGCGCGGCTTCAATTTCTTCAGTAGCGCCTGCCCTTGGGCGCTGAGAGCCCAGTGGCGCTGCCGGCGATCGAGACCCACGGTGTCGACTGCAAGGCCACCCTTTCTAATCAGCGCCAACGTCCGCGTGGCCGTGGTCTGGTCAACGCCCAGGCCTTCCGCCAGCTCCGTTGTGGTCAGGTTTGGGGCCAATTCGATGAGCTGCAGCGCCGTGAATTGCGTCGCATGAAGGCCGCTGTCGGCCAGTATTTCCTCATAGAGCACCGTTACCGCCCGGGCGGCTTGCCGGAGCGTTGCGCAGTAGCAGGGGAGGGATAGAAGTTTCATGGAAGTATTGTGCATGTATATACATGTGATGTCAAGACCTTCGCGCATCTCGATTGCCGGACCCGGTGCCGTGCACGCGCGCGGCGTGCATGATCGAGTCAATAAGCAACGTCAACACGAATTCAGCCGTGCCGGGAGTCATGTCGGTTGGGCTCGACAACATCGAGAGCTTTACGCCCTCGACTGGAGCCATCAGCCCCGTTGCGCAGCGCGTAGAAAGTGCTTGACTGTGCATGTATATACATATACTGTGTAGTACGTTAAGTTATATATCTCCCCTTTTATTGTGCAACGGTGCCGCATTTTTCCGCCACCAGGCTGCACTCGGTTTGAATATAGAGTTGCACGACGCATTTCGAACTAAAGCATGTATCTACATAGAAATATATCGAAAGGAGCAGTTATGTCTTTATCCATCAGGCAGATTTTTAGCCGTTCGCGAGTTCTGGTCTTGGCAACATTTGCCATCCATATGGGTGTCGCCACCGCAGCCGACTCCACGAGCGATATCCAACAGAAAATGACGGAATTGCTCGCCGGTGCCACCCAGGCCCACTCAACCGCGGGATTCAGCCCGCGCGACGGCAAGACGACGACCTGGACCGCCGATACACAGGAGTTCGCCGGGCAGCTCTTGCGCGGGACGACGGGCCCCCGTCTTGGAGGCGCTGAGGCGATCAAGCACTCTGAGGTTCTAGTCGCTTCCGCCGAAACCGAGCCACAGGAACGCCCGTACCGCGACATACAACCGGCGGTGCAGCAGTTTCTTCTGGGCACTCAGCATCAGAGCAACCTGTCCCGCGGCATGATCAACCCGCCGACCGCCGATGCCCGCCGTCCGTAGAGGACCCGACGGCTCGCGCATTGCTGGAAAAAAGGGCCCCCCATGAGATTTGTCTCGGAAAGAGCCATCGTTGTGCGGCCGCTGCTGGGGGCCCTCGCATCGATCAGCTTCCTATCGCAGCTTTGTGTGTCAGGTTGCGCTGTCGGCCCTTCTTATCACAAGCCCGCACCGACGCTCGAGGAGTTTCACAGCGCCGCGGCGTTGGCGACTCGCTCCACGAGCGCTCCAGCGCCCGCGCTCGAATCCTGGTGGGATGGCTTCAACGACCCGATGCTCTCGCGCCTGATACAACAGGCGCGTGCTCAAAATCTCGATCTTGCGGCAGCACTGGGTCGAGTCCAACAGGCTCGGGCCGCAGCCCGGGAAGCCGGCGCGCAGCTGCTGCCAACCATTGATCTGAACGCGCAGGCAGCGAGGATACATCAATCCCTGGAAAGTCCCGTTGGTCAGATTGCAAGCCACGTTCCCGGCTTCAATCGGGATGAGTCAATTTATGATGTCAACCTGGGCGCAAGCTGGGAGTTGGATCTGTTCGGCGGCCTGCGCCGCGGCAAAGAGGCCGCCTCGGCCGAGGCGCAAGCCGCCATCGCCGCGCAGGTTGGCATGCGGATCTCCGTGACAGCGGACTCGGCGGACGCGTACTTGCGTATTCGCGGAGATCAGGCGCGCATCGAAGTCACCGAGCAGCAGGTCGCCACCGATGAGCACCTGCTCGACCTCGTCCGTCAGAGATTCGGCCGTGGGCTCGCGGCAGTGCGGGAGCTCGCCCAAGCCGAAGCGCTGTTATCACAGGCCCGCGCCTCACTGCAGCCGTTGCATATCGACTTAGAGGCGCAAATGAACCGATTGGACGTCTTGCTCGGGGTCCAGCCGGGAACTTCCGCCGCAGAGCTGCAAGTTCCGTCCGACATCCCACCCGTGCCGAATGTTCCACTCGACGACAGGTCGCTCGAGGTGTTACGGCGGCGCCCCGATGTCATCGCCGCTGAGCGGCGTCTAGCATCATCCAACGCCCGCATCGGCCAAGCGGTCGCTGACTACTACCCGAAGATTTCCCTTGCGGGACTGCTCGGGTACGAGAGCTCACGTCCGAGTGATCTCTTTAAAGCCGCGACATTCCAGCCACAGGGGCTCGCGGGACTGCGCTGGCGGGTGTTCGACTTCGGCAAAGTGGGCGCCGAAGTGGCCCAGGCCAAGGGAGCCAACGCCGAAGCGCTCGCCGACTACCAACATACGGTACTGCGCGCCGCCGAAGAGATCGAGGATGCATTCACGTCATTGGTGCAATTCGAGGCCCACCAACAGGAGTTGGTTACGGAGGTCGCTGCACTGAAGCGGGCACGAGATGCTTCGCAAGAAGCCTACCAAGGCGGCGTGATCGCGCTGACGGATGTTCTCGACGCCGATCGCCAATTGCTCAGCGCCCAGGGTGAGCTCGCGCAAACACGGGCCGATTCGGCCAGGGCGGCAGTGGGAGTATTCCGGGCGCTCGGTGGGGGATGGTGACATGTCCCGGATGGGGTCGTTCGAATTTGTTGGGAGCACAATCATGATGCGAGTCAGAACTCTGGTCCTCACTGGCGGCGCCTGGGCGGCCACAATGAGTCTCGCGGCCTGCACGCCTTCGCACTCTATGGAGGATCCGCGTACCGTCTCCCAACTTGCGCAAGTCGCCGTGGCGCAGCCCGCCGAGGCGGGCCAGCGAGCATTCACCGGAGTTGTGTCAGCCCGCGTGCAAAGCAATCTGGGGTTTCGAGTCGCGGGGAAGGTGATTGAGCGCTTGGTTGATAGTGGTCAGAGCGTGCGCCAGGGCCAGCCACTGCTGCGTCTGGATCGAACAGATTACGGCCATGTCATCACAACTCAGACTGGGAATGTGGATGCGGCGCGCGCCCGCCTGCAGCAGGCCGCCGCGGAGGAAGCACGTTACAGTGGCTTGGTGTCCTCCGGCGCCGTCTCCCAATCGGCCTACGATCAAGTCAAGGCTGCGGCGGATAGCGCTCGAGCCTTGCTATCAGCCGCCGAAGCTCAGCTCAGAGTCGCCCAGAACGAGGGCGCATATGCAACGCTGGCAGCAGATGCTGACGGCACCGTCTTGGAGACCTTGGCGGAGCCAGGGCAATTTGTGTCCGCTGGTCAGATCGTGGTCCGCGTGGCGCGAGCCGGAGCACGCGAAGCAGCGGTCAACCTGCCTGAGACTTTGCGTCCAGCTCTCGGTACGACCGCTCACGCGATCCTTTATGGAGAGAATGCGGCGTCAGTCCCACGATATCCGGCCCGACTCCGGCAGCTGTCCGACGCCGCCGATCCGCTCACTCGCACGTTCGAGGCACGTTATGTGTTGGACGGAGCCGCCGCCCGAGCTCCGCTCGGAGCGACGGTAACCGTATACCTGAACGGCTCGGAGCCGACTGGTGCAGTGTCGGTTCCACTCGGGGCGATCGACGATGAGGGGCAGGGCCCGGGAGTTTGGCTCCTCGACCTCCAATCCTCGACGGTATCGTATCGATCGGTGAAATGGGTCCGATTCGATGGTGAGCACGCCATTGTGAGCGGCGGAGTCAATATCGGAGACTCGATCATCGCCGTCGGTGGACACTTCCTGCACCAAGGACAGCGAGTCCAGGTGCGTGAGGGGCGCACATAACATGCAGCGGTTCAACCTGTCCGCGCTCGCCGTCCGCGAGCGGTCGATCACCTTGTTTCTGATCTTCGCAATCATTCTCTCGGGTGCCTACGCATTCTGGCGCTTAGGCCGCGCCGAGGACCCTGCATTCGTCATCAAGACGCTGACGGTCACTGCTGTATGGCCCGGAGCGACAGCCCAGGAAATGCAAGACCTCGTGGCCGAGCCTCTCGAGAAGCGGGTACAGGAACTGCGCTGGTACGACCGGGTCGAGACGTTCACGCGGCCAGGTCTCGCAGTGATGATGGTCTCGTTGCGCGACAGCACTCCCCCTGCCGACGTTCCCGAAGAGTTCTATCAAGCGCGCAAAAAGCTCGGCGATGAGGCACCCAAGCTTCCTGCCGGTGTGCAGGGCCCTTTCGTCAACGACGAGTACTCCGATGTCATCTTTGCCGTGTACGCGCTCGAGGCTCACGGCATGCCGCCCCGGGAGCTGACTCGTGAAGCCGAGGCGCTCCGTCAGCGCCTTCTTCACGTGGCGGGTGTCAAGAAGGTGAACATTCAGGGCGAGCGACCCGAACGCATTTTCGTCGACTTCTCCTATGCCAGGCTGGCGAGCCTCGGCATCAGTCCCAGAGATATTTTTGACGTTCTGCAACGTCAAAACGCCGTCACTCCTGCCGGCTCGATCGATACAAATGGGCCGCAAGTGTTCATACGCCTCGACGGCGCATACGATGATTTGCAGAAGATTCGCGATACACCGATCGCCGCGGGCGGGCGTACGCTCAGACTTGGAGACATTGCAGAGGTCAAACGGGGTTACGAAGACCCGCCGACCTTCTTGGTCCGTCACGATGGCGAGGCCGCTCTTGTAATCGGCATCGTCATGCAGGACGGATGGAATGGGTTGGATCTCGGCCGGGCGCTGAACGCGGAAGAGAAGCAGATCGCGCGTACGCTGCCCGCAGGCGTGCGGTTCACGAAGGTGGTCGACCAAGCTGTCAACATTTCCGAATCCGTCGACGAATTCATGCTCAAGTTCTTTGTCGCCCTTGCCGTCATCATGATCGTGAGCCTGATCAGTCTCGGGTGGCGCGTAGGTATTGTGGTCGCGGCGGCTGTGCCGTTGACTCTCGCCGCCGTCTTCGTGGTCATGCTCCTCACCAATCGGGTCTTTGATCGGGTCACTCTGGGAGCCCTCGTGATCGGTCTCGGACTCTTGGTGGATGACGCGATTATCGCCATTGAAATGATGGTGGTGAAGCTGGAAGAGGGCCTCGAACGAGCAAAAGCCGCTGCATACACATGGAGCCACACGGCGGCACCGATGCTCTCCGGGACAGTGGTCACGATCATTGGTTTCACACCGGTAGGCTTCGCCCGATCCACCGCGGGAGAATATGCAGGAAACATATTCTGGATCGTGGGCTATGCTCTGATTGTCTCGTGGCTCGTAGCTGTCGTGTTCACACCGTATCTCGGTGTCAAGCTGCTGCCGGATATCGCACCCGTGCCGGGCGGCCATGCCGGAATCTATTCAACACCGCGCTACCAGCGGCTGCGGCAGCTCATCTCCTGGGTGGTAGACCATAGGGTCAAAGTTGCTGCGGCAGTCGTAGCAGTGTTTCTGCTGGCTGGACTCGGTATGAGTCTCGTCAAGGCTCAGTTCTTCCCGAGCTCCGGCCGGCCCGAGGTCCTCGTCGAGCTGCAAATGCCGGAAGGAACGAGTATCGAGGCGACCACGGCCGCGGCCATCAAAGTTGAGCAATGGGTTCGCAAACAACCTGAGGCGAAGGTCGTGACGACCTACATTGGCCAGGGCGCACCGCGCTTCTTCTTTTCCTACAACCCCGAGCTGCCGGACCCCGCCTTCTCCAAGCTGGTCGTGTTGACTCCAGATGCGCGTGCGCGCGATCAACTCAAGTTGCGCTTACGAAGCGAGGTCGCCAAAGGACTGGCACCCGAGGCCCGCGTGCGTGTCTCGCAGTTGATCTTTGGTCCCTATCCTCGCTACCTGGTCAACTTTCGCGTCATGGGCCCCGACGCCCAGCAACTCCGTGCAATCGCCAATCAGGTCCAAGCGGTCATGCGGGCAAATCCCCATACCCGTCAGGTCAACCAGGACTGGGGCGAGCGCACGCCGACGGTCCATTTCGCCCTCGATCAGGACCGCCTGCAGCTGCTGGGACTCAGCTCCAGGGATGCAGCGGAACAGCTTCAATTCCTGTTGACCGGCGTGCCTGTGACTCAGGTCCGTGAAGACATTCGCACCGTGGAAGTGGTAGCGCGAAGCGCAGGGAACCCTCGCCTGGATCCCGCGCGCCTCGCTGAGCTGACCTTGACGAATCGCACCGGACGCATGATTCCCTTGAGTCAAATCGGGCATGTTGACCTCCGTCCCGAGGAGCCCATCCTCCGGCGGCGCGACCGCACACCCACCATCACCGTTCAGGCCGACTTCGATGAGGCCCTGCAGCCGCCGGAAGTTTCGATGGAGATTGAGAAAGCGCTCGCGCCGATCATCCGCAATCTGCCGTCCGGCTATCGGATCGAGACCGGAGGCAACATCGAGGATTCTGCCAAGGCGAACTCGGCGTTGGTGCCCATATTTCCGATCATGGTACTCTTGACTCTGCTGGTGTTGGTGTTGCAGACACGCTCGCTATCAGCGATGACCATGGTGTTCCTGACTGCACCCCTGGGCCTGGTTGGTGCGGTTCCGATTCTGCTCATTCTGCATCAACCCTTCGGCTTCAATGCAATCCTAGGATTGATTGGCCTGTCGGGTATTCTGATGCGCAATACCTTGATTCTGATTGGCCAGATCCACACGAACGAAGCCGAGGGTCTGGATCCCTATCATGCAGTCGTTGAAGCCACTGTCCAGCGGGCGCGACCCGTCATTCTTACAGCGCTGGCGGCAGTGCTCGCATTCATTCCGCTCACAACCTCCGTGTTTTGGGGCTCAATGGCCTGCACTCTGATTGGGGGCACAGCCGCCGGAACGGTGCTGACGCTGCTCTTCCTACCTGCTCTCTATGCGATCTGGTTCCGGGTGCGCAAGCCTGCAGAACAATCGTTCGAGGAGCGCTCCTTGGTGACGGCGACATGAGTTTGCTGTCAAATCTCGAGCTTCCGCCAGCTCCACTGTGTTGGTGATGCCATTACTCCCGGCGGATTCGTCGGGAGTGAATGGAACTGCGGTGCACAAATGACACTACGGTGCCTGAGATGTTTATTTTCGGAAGGACCGGCGTCTACCCACAGAGTCGTTGTTGAGGAGGAAATTCAGATGATTCAGAGTCAATCGCGTGAGACTGGTGAAAAGATCGCTCTGCTTACCGGTGCTTCCGGTGGCATCGGGCTCGCAACCGGGCTTGCGCTCATCCGCGCGGGCTTTCGGGTTATCGGCACCAGCCGTCACGCTGCGCCAAATGAAGTGCGGCAGGGCATTCACATGCTGCGCTGCGATGTGACCGATGACGAGTCAGTCAGGCAAGCGGTCAAGGATGTCGTTTCTCGTACCGGTCGGATTGACGTGCTCGTCAACAATGCGGGCCGCAGCTTGATCGGCGGCGCGGAGGAATCATCGCTGCGCCAAGCCCAGAGTCTGTTCGATATAAATGTCTTTGGCATCGTTCGCATGACCAACGAAGTCCTGCCGATCATGCGCAAGCAGGGCAAGGGTCGGATCATCAACATCAGTTCAGTGGCCGGTTTCCTACCCGGCCCGTATACGGCTCTCTACAACGCTACCAAACACGCAGTCGAAGGATATTCCGAGTCGCTTGATCACGAACTTCGTACGTTCGGCATCCACGTCTCCTTGGTAGAGCCCGCCTTCACGCGCACCGCACTGGAAGAGAACGGGGAACAGCCTGATCGGATCTCGAGCGTCTACGAGAAGGGGCGCTCAGCCATGAATTCGACCTGGCGCAATAGCATCGCTGCTGGCGACCCGGTGGAAGCTGTAGCGCAGAAGGTGGTGGAGGCGGCAACCGACAAATTGCCGCGAATCCGGTACACGCCTGGAAAAACGGCGGGCCGTCTTCGGTTGATGAGGCGCTTTGTTCCTGAAAAGTTGTTTGAGAAGAGTTTCCGCAAGCAGATGAATCTACCCGTTTGATATCGCGTCCCCGGCATGCGCAGGGGTGCCGGAGTCGGCGACGAGTGCCACTATGGCGCACCGGCCCTCGGCAAAGACTCGAGTCTTAACATCGACGCGCAGCGCTGTTTGATCGCCCGGTGAGTGGACGGAGTAGGTCGCGCATAGGCGATTGAGCGTTGAACTGAAAATGGGGTGACGCAATATAGGGAGTTTGCTGCTGGGATGGCTGCAGACAATTTCAGTTGTTCCGTCGCTCATGAGCTTGACCCTCGCGCTGCACGTGGTGGCCGAACCCGGAATTCCCGCGAATCCCCGGGCCACGCACTATCGACGCACATTTTATCAATGATCCGGGCCGGCATTCCCATCCACTTCCAACTGACGGCGGTGCGGCGCGCCGATGGCAAGGGCATCCTGTTGGATGCCTGCATCAACATTGATAGCCGGAATGTGGGATTGAAGGCGGCCCGAGTTGGCTCCAAGATATTCACGCACACGTGAGTGACTATTGACAAATCGTACTGGCCGCCGTACGGGGGATCGAGAGCCCTTTCTCAGCGAGGAAAACACGCACGCGCCGCGAATTGGGCGAGCCTGCGGACTGGTAGAGCTTGATCGTGTTGTCTGTCATGTGAAATCTCCAAATCTGTTGCTCAAAATGTCGGTGCGCCAGTCGCACCGACGATGATTCGTGTTGGGTGACGGATGGATGCCCGGACTCATCAGCCGGCTGTCTTGCCACCATCGACGGTGACGATCTGACCGGTCATGAAGGACGCAGCGTCAGAAGCCAGGAACAGGATGGTGTTGGCGATGTCGGCGGGCTTGCCGATTCGGCCCAGCGGGACGCCGGAGACTAGCGCCTTCTTGTTCTCGGGCGTCCCGGTGAAGCGGTCTAGCATGCCGGTGTCGGTCGGTCCCGGTGCTACGGCGTTGACGCGTACTCCGGTCGAGGCCACTTCCAGCGCCGCCGATTTGGTGAAGCCCTCTACCGCATGCTTGCTGGCCGCGTAGACCGATGCGTACGCCGCCCCTGCGTGGCCGTAGGTCGAGGAGACATTGATGACGCTGCCGCTCTTCTGGGCGGTCATTACGCGTAGCTCGTGTTTGAGACTGAGCAGTGTGCCCAACACGTTGGTATCGAACGTAGCGGCATAGCTCTCAGCGGTCTGATTGACGATGAGGCCGGGCTGACCTTCGGTGCCGGCGATGTTGACGGCTACGTCGAGGCGGCCGAAGCGGGCCACGGCCTGGTCGATCAGGCGACGGACTTCATCATCGTGACGTACGTCGGCTTGGACAAAGACGCCTTCCGCCCCGATCCGCTGGAGTTCAACTTCGAGGGCCTTACCCTCAGTGGGACGGCGGCCGGAAACAACCAGACGAGCGCCGATCTCGGCGAATGCCACTGCGGTGGCGCGACCGATGCCGGTCAGGGCACCTGTGATGAGGACGACGGGCTTGTTCATGATGTAATTCCTACGCGAGGTATGACTGGAGTGTATGGATGCGGCTAAAGGCGTCGCCGTCAGGATTTAAGGTGCATTGCCAGGGACGCCGTTCTGTGGGCTAATTTAGGGGGTTGTGCCGACATTGAAAAAGACTTAATAAATGGGGTACATACCTCTGAGGCATGGCTGACGGGAGGATCCTTTGGAGCTGCGACATCTTCGATATTTCATGGCGGTCGCTGAGACGGGCAGCCTGACGTTGGCGGCCCAGCGGCGGCTGCATACCTCCCAGCCGTCTCTGAGTCGGCAGATTCGCGATCTGGAAGATCAGGTCGGGGTCGAACTCTTGAGTCGCGGCGCACGGGGCGTGGAGTTGACTGCCGCCGGCCGCGCCTTTATGGACCACGCGCGATTGGCGCTGATCCAGGTGGACGCTGCAGTTGAGGCAGCCCGCCGTGCGGCGAAACCCGACAAACGGCGCTTTGCATTGGGCTTTCTTACCGGGCAGGAAATGACCTGGTTGCCCGCGGCCATGCATATCCTCAGCGACGAGTTGCCGACTGTGGATGTCACAGTCTCCAGCGACTATGCACCGGATCTCGCCGAAGGACTGGCGCGCGGGAGGTTGGATCTGGCATTCCTGCGTGCCGATCCGGATTTCGACCTCGCCTATCAGGTCGTGGGCAAAGAACCACTCGTGGTGTTGATGCCCAGCAACCACCCCCTAACGTCGTATGACGTCATTCGCCCACAGCAACTCGCTGGCGAGCCCTTCATTGCGATGGGGAATAAGGCCAAGGTGTTGCGCGCGGTGATCGATGCCTATCTGGAGCGCTCGGGTGTCCAGATCACGCCCACACAAGACGCGGACAACCCCGCGATGGTCATATCCCTGGTGGCGTCGATGCGAGGCATCACGTTGATTCCAGCGTATGTGCAAAATCTGATGCCCTGGTCGGTCGTCAGCCGCCCGCTTGACGGTGATGTGCCGACAATCGACCTGGTCATCGGTTATAGCAAGACGAACAACTCACCCGTCCTGAAGCTATTCCTGTCTCGGTTGGATGAATTAATCGCGCGCATCTCGATGATCCGGCTGCCGCCGCGCTCGCCGTAGAATTTCTGTACAACCGGTCGGGCGACGCCGGCGTGCTTCCCTGGGTCGGGCACAAAACCGGGCGGCGGGCCGTTGCAGACTTCGTGCGCGACTCGGGACGCATGATCGAGCGCATCAGTTTCGAGGTACATGATGTGCTCGCGAACAATGATCGCGCCGTCATCCTGGGAGGATTGTCAACCCGAATCAAAAGTACCGGTAAGATCATCGACACCGCTTTTGCCATCATCCTGACCATCGTCGGCAGCGAGATCACGCGCTTCGTGATGTTGGAGGATAGCTTTAAAACTTCCAAGGCCGCGCGGGATGCGGCGTTATGACTCAGGCCACCGCGCAGGATCCGCGCGTTTAGAAAGTAATTGTCCGCATGCGGAGTGGTGATCAACGCGGAGTCTGCGACGGTCTTGCGACGCCGACGGGCTGTCCGAGTGAGCGACACGCACCAGCGTCAGCAGCTCGGGCTGGCGCTCGGAAACTCGGCATGCGCCACGAGTTGAACAACATGGTTGCGCATCAAGCAACTCGCAAGCCGCCGCGCTGGAAAATCGCGGCAGCGAGTCGACCGATTCAAGAATCCGGATCGATCTAGTATTCGGTCCGTCTGAGCGCGCGGGGTGAGGACAAAGTGACCCGTCATCGGGTCTTCGGTTTCTGCATCCGCTTGCGAGCGATGAATGCCTCGAAATCAAACGGCGTCGAGGGACCGCTTTCCTCGCCTTCGATTAAAGCGGCCCGCAGTGCGCTCATCCGTGCCTCACGTTCCTCGAGCAGGCGCAGAGCGGCGCGCATAACAGAGTGACCCGTCTTCACCGGGTGAAGCATGATTTCCCCCAGCACGTCGCGCAGGATGGTGCGGCGGTATAACT
>JAXDQF010000126.1:0-27117 GCA_034668025.1 Gammaproteobacteria bacterium
GCCTTTCTGCGCGAACACTCGGCGCTGCTGAAGGTTCAGAAAAATCACCTCGAGGACGAACATGCGATTCGTCTCCATCATTTGCGCGGCCAAGCCCGTGAGGGGGACATACGGCGCGTAGGGCTGCGTCTGCGCGTCGCGTTCCAAGTGTTCTTGGCACTTGTAGCGACCGTTTTCGGTGCGGGGTTCGTGGTGGCGCTGCATGATGCCTTCGCGTCGAGCGGTGTGGTTGTTGAGCCATTCGATGCGCCTCCCGCGCTGGCTGCGAGTGGTCTGACTGGAAAGGTGGTCGCCTCTGGCCTCCTCGACGAACTGATGCGACTGCAGAACGCAACCCGCACAAGCGCTGCGAAACGAAACCTTTCCAACGCCTGGACAAACGAGATCAAGCTCGCGGTCCCGGAGGCCGGCATTTCGGTCAGCGAGATCGCCCGGTTACTCAAGGAACGCTTCGGTCACGATCTTCACATCGACGGCGAACTGGTCCAGACAGAAACTCCCGGCCTGGAGCTCACAGTCCGTGGTGACGGCGTGTCCGCGAAGTCGTTTGCGGGTCCCGGCGGCGACCTCAAGAAGCTCACTATCGCCGCGGCGGAATACGTCTATTCGCAGTCCGAGCCGGCGCTGTGGGCCTCCTATTTAAGCAACACGGGGCGTTATGCCGAGGCGATCACATTCAGTCGCGCTGAATACGCCAGCGCCGACAAGTCAGATCGCCCCTACCTACTGAATTTTTGGGCGACTTCGCTTGTCAGTAGTGGTGGCTCGCCCACGGAAGCGCTGGCGCTGTATCGCGCGGCGCTGAAGATAAAGCCGGATTTTTGGACCGGCTATAGCAATGTCAGTCAGACGCTATGGCACCTGGGTGATGAGGAAGGCGCATGGCGCGTCGAAAACGACCTGCTTAAGGTGGCTGGCGGACGCCCCGGGCGGGTGCCAGAGCGGTTCTATGGTAATTTGGACACGCTGACCTGGAACCTTGCAGCGTGGCGCGACTCACTCGTGGCCGAGGCGGACACAACTGGCGGCATAGGTTCGGCCAATAGCTCAGTCGGGCCGTCGCTCGCGGAGGTGGACGCTCGGTTGCACGATGCCGCGTCGGCGCAGTTGGAGCTGGAGACAACGAGACCTGTCGAACAGGACCCAACGATTGCCGCGATCTCTCACTTCGTACGTGGCCGCCTGGCTGCCGAGGCCGGTGACTCGCAACGGGCCGCGAGCGAGATGGAGGCTTTCGCCATCGCCAATGTCGACCCAGACGTCCGCTCCAACTTTCCGGGCTACAGCTGTTGGGTCGCGCTCGCCGAGGAGGCCGCAGGACATCCGGACAAGGCCGACACCGTACTCGAGACTGGGGGAACGTTCGTCGATTGCTATCGGTTTCGCGGTGACATTCTGGACGGTCGTGGTGATTGGGGGAGCGCAGAGAAGGCCTACGCCAAGGCTGTGGCGCTGGCCCCGGATTTACCGGCCGCCTATTACTCTTGGGGCGTCGCACTTGCCCGCCACGGGGATTTCGCCGGGGCCGAGGCAAAGTTCAAAGAGGCGAACCGGCATGGGCCGCACTGGGCCGACCCGCTCAAGAATTGGGGCGACGTGCTGGTCAAGCAGGGACGTGGAGAGGACGCGCTCGCGAAATACAACGAGGCGCTCGAGTACGCGCCCCACTGGGCGGCATTGAAAGAAGCTCGCGAGGCGACTGCAAGGCACAGAACTTGATGTTGGTCGCATCGCCGGTCTGCCCGAAAGCGTTGCGATTTCGCTAACTTCCGGGCCAGAAGCCGGATGTCGAACCAAATCAGATGATCTCAGTCGCGGCCCCCGGGGCCGACGACCTAGAGATGTGCCATTACTTTGATATCAGCGCGCTTGCTGGGAACGGCGACCACCTCGGTCCCCAGGCGATGGAATTCCAGATCAATGCTCGATTCACCTATTTTTAGGTCCGTGATCGTCAACGACTCTATTCCAATTGGCAGTACCGGCCGCTCAATGTGGACTTCCTTGTTGCGGCCATTGATTTGAATCCCCAAGGCCGACTGCAGAAGCATGAACACGGCCCCGGAGGCCCAGGCTTGCGGCAAACAGGCTACGGGGTAGGCAACCGGACCCTGTCCCGGTACACGCTCGAAGCCGCAATACAGCTCAGGCAGGCGCATTCCGAAGTGATTGGCTGCCTCGAAAATGTCGCTCAGGAGCTTTGCGACACTCGCTCTGCCGCCATATCGCGCGATTCCCGCTGCACAGATTGCGTTGTCGTGCGGCCAGATGGATCCATTGTGATAAGACATCGGATTGTAGCGGGCCTGGTCGGACGCCAGCGTTCGAATACCCCATCCGCTGGATGATCGCTGTGCCAGGAGTTGCTCGCAGACGCGCGCAGCTCTTTCGGTATCCGGCACGCCACAGAAAAGAAGATGGCCGGCATTTGAAGCGCGCACCCTGCACGGAGTGCCGTCGCCGTCGATCGCAATCGCATAGAATCCGAGTTCGGGGAGCCAGAACTGCTGCTCGATGGCTCGACGAAGTTGCTCCGCTCGTACTTGCCAATCGTCGGCCATGAGCCGGTCCCCTCGAACCGCGGCCAGCTCCGACATCGAATTGAACGCCGCGTAGACGTAACCTTGGACTTCAACAACTGCCAGTGGCCCAAGCGGAAAATGTCCGTCCGCGTGAAACATGGAATCCTGGCTGTCCTTCCAGGCTTGATTGACGAGCCCGGTTTTCTCCCCCCGGGCGTAGTCCAGGAAGCCTGTTGGACTGGCGCGCATGCGTTGCTCTATCCAACCCACCGCCGCCAGTATGTTGTCCCAGTACTTGTCAACCACGGTACGGTCTCCGGTCCGCTTCTCATACGCACCGGCGAGCATCACAAACAGTGGAGTGGTGTCGACTCCACCGTAATACCGGGCAAATGGGACTTCATCGAGCAAGGCCATCTCACCGCGTCGGGTCTCGTGCAGGATCTTCCCGGGCTGCGAGTCGCGGAACGAGGACTCAGTCCGAGCCTGCGTAGAGGCGAGAAATGCCAACACGCCGGCCGCCAATTCGGGGTTCACCCAGAGCGTCTGCATCGCAGTGATGATTGCGTCCCGCCCGAACTGCGTGGCAAACCAAGGGATTCCAGCATAGGGATACGGTCCTGTTTCCAGTAAAGTCGTCAACAACGCCAGATCCGACCGGGATTTGTCTATCCATTCGTTGAAGAGTCGTCCGGAAGTGTTGATCGAAGCGCCCTGTGCGAGTCGGCGATGCATGCCTTGGTTCAGCTGCTGCTCGGCTGAGGTGTAGCGCTGCGCCGAAGGAAGTTCCGCCATGGAGCTTGCTATCTCGATGAACAGCTCTGCGACCGAACCGCGCCCGACCTGAATGACATACTCCGCGCCGGTTGCCGAAATAGATTGGGGATTGCTGGAGAACGCGATGCATGTGGTTCTGACTCGGCCGTCACGGCCGCGATATCCCAGTTCTATGATTCGCCCGTCGGCACGAGAGGGAAGGATCTCGCCTCGCGCAGCGCGCACATGCCCTTGTACTTCAAAAATATCCACGAAATCCGCGGCCACGCCAATGCAGACCGGTAGGATCGCATCCTCCTCACTGAAGTTGTGCAGTTGCAGATGCTCAAACAGACGCTCGTCGTACAGAAACCGCTGGCGCTCGATGTGTATGACGCCTTTCGGGATTGACTCCTCGCCGAGCGACGGCAGCGGCCGATTGGTGAGGTGAGCTGTGAAAAGTGTGTTGTTCTGATCAATTGCTGCACCGAGCAATGACGGTCGGCGATGCGCAATGGTCAGCTCGAATCTTGAAAGGATCCGGGTATCGTTGACGAATAGGCCATCATCTCTACCCTGGACGTCACCGAGGGCATCGGCAAGCAGAAAGGCGTTGCCATCCTTCAGGGTGAATCGGGGCAGTAGGCCACGCGCTTCACCAGCGTCGTCACCAGTACTCATGGTAACCCCTCGGATCTGGTCAGCCGGCGCGGTCGAATCAAGCTGCCATACACGCTCACGTACGCGCGCGCCATGGTCTCGGCAGTGAAGTGGCGCTCAAAGCAGGCGTTTATGAGGTTGCGGTCGAGTTGACCCGCGCGCTCAATCGCCAGCAGCGCCTCATCCTCAGAGTTGACTATAAAACCGGTCACTCCGTCACGCAGCACTTCAGAGACTGCACCGCGATCGTACGCGATAACGGGAGTTCCATGTGCCATGGCTTCGATCATAACTAGGCCGAACGGCTCGGGCCAATTGATAGGGAAAAGCAGGGCGCGCGCACCGCGGAAAAATTCCGCTTTCTGCCAGTCCCCGATCTCGCCTACAAACTCGATGAGAGGATCATCTAGCAGCGGCCGTACGACGGAATCGAAGTAAGCCCGATCCGCATTGTCGATTTTCGCGGCAATCCGCAGGGGTATGCCGGCACGCTTGGCGATGCGGATCGCGGCGTCACACCCCTTTTCGGGTGAAATTCTCCCGAGAAATGCCAAGTACGGGGCCGCGGCAAGGGGAGGCGCTGACCAAGGGGCAGCAGCGAGGCCATGGTGCACGGTCGCCAGCCAGTTGACGTCGGGCATCGGCCCACGCTGGCTGTCCGAAACAGACACGAGTCCGAATCCGGGCCATCTCTCGAAGCACTGGTGCAAGTCCTTTAAGTCGAGCCTGCCGTGTAATGTCGTGACGCATTTGTGCGCATGCAGATCGAACATCGGGAAGTGCAGTACATCCAGGTGGAAGTGGAGAATGTCGAATTGTGCAACTCGTCGTTTGACCTCGTGCAGTGTGGCCAAGTGCGCGCCGAGGTCTGACTTCAGCGGAGCAGGATCCAACCGGATCGACTGGTCGCGCGTGATGACTAGCCGAGCCTTCGTCTTGGCATCTTCCGCTGCGAAAAGTGTGACCTCATGCCCCAAGTCCGCAAGCGCGTCGCACAGACAGGCCACTACCCGTTCGGTGCCGCCATAGTATTTTGGAGGAATCGACTCATAGAGCGGCGGTATCTGCGCGATCTTCATGTCGATGCCACGGATTCCTCCCGCAGGGCGAGCACTGCATGCATAGAACAGCAAAGAGCGTTCCCCTGCAACGCGGTACCTGAGTCTCCGGCCCACAGTATTGTTTCGGGAGGCCTAACTTCAATGCGCTGCCTTCTCTGGCCGGCCAAACGCTCTTTCCGACTGTCAATTCGCAGCGAGCCACTTCGAAGGCGGTGAATACAATGTTGCCTACCGCCCGGCGCAGAATGACACCGTCGACTTCAGCCTGAACTATCTCCGCAACATCTTCGATACCGCCATCGTGATGGCCGCATTCAAGGTTGACTCGAAACCTGATCGAAAAGCGCGTCCGTAACCAGGCAGGTCTGCCCTGGAGGAGACCGCGATCACGCATCGAGCTGATCGCAGTCTCCACCACGTCCATGGGCTGTGTCGGCGTAGATTCGTGTGTAGGTTCACGACCCCGAACTACTGGTCGCCGATGCGCGCCCGCCATTCGCTCCTTCGCTCTTGGCTGTTTCACCCGTTGCGTTCTGTATTTGGACGATGCGGCGCTGTTGCGATGATTGTGACAGCGGCATGGTGATCTCGAGCACGCCGTTGCGGAACGAAGCCTGCACTTCTTCGGTTCTCGCCCCCTCCGGAAGGGCGATACTGCGAGTGAACCGTCCGTAGCGGCGTTCCGTTCGTCGAACACCTTTTTGATCGACCTCATGTTCCTCGCAGCGCTCGCCGGAGAGCGTCAGAATTCCATCGTCGATCTCGACTGTAACGTCGTCTGCCTGGAGGCCGGGCAGATCCGCTTGAACGACGAGTTTGCCGTCGCGCTGAAACGCCTCAATCGCCGGCACCCAATCCACGGGCGCATCGGCCACGAACGGTAGCGGCGCGGCAACTGAACCGGTACGAGAAGTAGCGGGGCCTCCGACGAGTTGACCGAATAACTCATCCAAGTCGTCCGAAAGTCTTCGCATCAAACCGAATGGACTGGCAGCCCACGCACGCGGATCCCGCGAGACGAGCGAACCGCCGCGTGACTGTGACCGGGTCGCGGGCGTTGTTCTGCCCGATGAGGTCGATGAAGATGGCTGGGTTTGAGATTGAAGTTGCGCCATGGTGAGCCTCCGTTTGCGGTTACTGATGATGCACAGGATCGAGTCACAGCCAGATGTTCCGGTTGCCATCAGAGCGTGAAGCCGTACACCCCTTTGCGCCTTGATCGATATCAAGAGCCCTGTGCGCGCCGCTCGGGGACGGTTCTCGCGGGAATTGAGCGTGAGTTTGCTATCCCCGGCTTCGATCAGGTCTTTCCGCTTGCAAGTGATCATCGCTGCCGCAGTGACCTGGGCGGAGGCCTGCCCTTCTAATCAATTGCTTTCCTGTGCGGGGCGAGTCAAACGGCAAAGCCGCTGCCGGCGCCGCTGCAGTGTCGAACGAACAAACAGAACATGTTTGTAGTGAGTTGACGTCGATCAAGGCGGTGCTAATGGAGAGGGGCATCGTGCATGCAAAGTTTGCACTACCGGAGTACGACCATGCATGCCGCGCCAAACCGCCGTTTCGATCTGGTGGCGCTACTCGCTGTTTGCGCCGTCTTGGTCGGCTATGGCTGCCATGACGATCATGGCTCTTCGCAGGCCTCCTCAGCCAGTAATCCGCCGCAACCCTCGACGCCGAGCGCCCCTGCGCCGACACCGAGTCCCGACTACATCAACTTTCTCGAGCAGCAGTCGATGCTCTACCAGGCGGACCAGGAGGCCGACAAGATCTCCGGCATGGCAGTTCAGTGGCAGGACGACTACAGTACTCCCAAGCCGGATCAGGTTGCCAAGCAATCATCTGTCTGGCTGCTCTACTATCCAGCATCCGTAATCACGAAGCAGGGCACATCCATCATCGGTACCTGGGCCGACCCGCAGCTGTGGACAGCCGCCCACACAATCGGCATCGATCTTCTCCACACGGATCCTGTCGAGCGGGCGGGCGGAATCAATGGGACAACATACACCCCCACGATCGATGGATACTTCGACCGCATCGGATTGGACATCGCTCCCGAGCTCGGGACGGAGGCGGAATTCAAGCAAATGGTCAGCGCCGCCGGACAGCAGGCGGCCTCCATTGCCGCTGATCTGGTACCGCTGCACACGGGTATTGGTCCGGACTTCCGGCTCGCCGAACTCGCTTACAAAGAATATCCAGGCCTGTATGACATGGTTGAGATCGATCAAAAGGACTGGGGACTGTTGCCGGCGGTGAGTGATCCGTGGGGTCACGAACTGGTGCCGAAAGATATAGCAGTTCAATTAAAGCAAAAGGGCTACATACCGGGTCTCATCAATTCGGCTGATGCGGATCCGAGCGCCGGGACCTGGAGCGGCTGGAGTGCGACACCTGAAGTGGTAGGGGTCGATGGCAAGACACGCAGATGGGTCTACCTTCATGTCTTCAAGCCAGCCCAGCCGACACTCAACTGGCTGGACCCTTCCTACGCTGCGCGACGCACGCAGTACGGCGATGCGGGCCGGAACATCGTGGATCGCGGAGTAAAGGTTCTACGTCTCGACGCTGCTGTGTTCCTCGGCCTCGAGCCGCAACAGAACAGCACTCAGGCTGCTGTGTATCAGACGCCGCTGGCCATTCTCGGTACGGATGATCTCGCATTTTCGATCCGCAAGCTCGGTGGCTTCTCGTACCAGGAGCTGGCCGCTCCACTCGCTCAACTGAAACCATTCACCATGAATGGTCCAGACCTTTCCTACGACTTTTTCACGCGCGCAGAGGCCCTGGTGCCGCTGATTACCGGTGACGTGTTGCCGTTGCGCCTCGCGCATCACTTCCTGCTCGACGCGGGTGTGCAAGAAGGTACGCTCATCCACGATTTGCAGAACCATGACGAGATTACCTTTCAGCTCTTCGAGGTCGGTTCCCATGACGACTTCGAATACGAGGGGCAAAGCCTCAACGGGAAGCAGCTCAAGGACCAGATCCTCAATCAAATGCGCTCCAGTGTCGCCGGCAACGCGGCGCCTTACAACAAACTCTACCGCGCGGCGCAGGATGGACTCGCCACCACATTTGCGGGTTTCATTGCTCCGGCACTCGGTGTCAGCGACCCGTATCACGCGACTGCAGATCAGGTGGCGCTCATCCAGCGCGGACATCTGCTCGTCGCGCACGCTAATGCCATGCAGCCTGGAGTATTTGGCATTTCGGCGTGGGACCTGGTGGGTGCGCTGCCGATACCCGCCGAGAGCATTCCCAACAACCTGACTGCCGGCGGGGACTGGCGCTGGGTCAATCGTGGAGCCGTGGATCTGGTTGGCACGAACCCCAACGCCACGAGCTCGTCATTTGGAATTCCGAAGGCGCAGAGTCTGTACGGCTCGTTGCCCGACCAGTTGAAGTCTCCCAGCTCGTTTGCGAGCCAAGTCATGAAAATGCTCGCCGCGCGTAAGCAGTACCGGATTGCCGAGGGTCAGATGCTTGCAGTGCCACCGGTCAGCGACAAGGGGGTCTGCGTGCTCGTCATGCGGCTTCCTGATTCACAGAATCTCGCGATCACGGCACTCAACTATGGACGCGGGAACACCTCGGTTCAGGTGAACCTCACCCAGGTTCCGCCAGGCATTCCGCCGGCATCGGTGGCGGGTCAGACGGCGACCGACGTCGTCGCCGGCCAGAGCGCGGGGGTCGTGTCCAATGGCGGACTGTTGAGCATCAATCTGGATTCCCTGTCTGGAAAGACCCTGGCGGTGCAACGAAAGTAAGCCGGGCGCTAGCCGCCACGCCGCAGGTAAACCATGTCCCAGTAGTCCAGGCGTGGGACAGTAAATTCTACGTAACGTCCGCGGTCGTCTCGACCGCTGGCATACGGGAGTGAAGTAGATTGGCCGAAGCTCAGATCAGGGCTCGCGATGTAAACACCACTGATGTCGGCGTCGACGTAGTAGCGGAGCATGATGTCCGTCTGGATCGGTGGCGACTGCTTCGCGTTACGCCAGGCATCGTCGAGTGAGACCAGGTTGATCAGGTGGATCATGTCGTACGGACCAATCCGCCGCGGCAGCACCCAGATGCCGTTTCCGCCGTTGTCGATCAGCCGCTCGCCTGATATGGCAACCAACCGACTCGTCCCGTCGCCCAACGAGATGACTTCCGGCGGGAATAGAAGTGTCTCGTAGGCGCTGATGAATGACTGGTCATCACGAATGGCTCGCTTGAGTGGCGGCGGGATCGCCTTGGAGCGGTCCGGGTAGTATTCACTGCCGAGACTTTGCTGATCGTCACCGATGATGATGGGTGTGGCGCCGGATGCGTAGATGGCGGCGAGCTCGAGGCGCACCGCGTTCTCGTCGAACTGACTCAGGCGCAGGCTGTCGACAAACATCGCGCCGCCTGTGTTCTGCCCGACTGTCAGACTGACCGTGTTACTTCCCGCCGCGAGCTGCGCATCGGCGTGGAACGAGGTCGCCCAAACGCTCCATTGCCCTAGCGAGGGAAACTCGACCTCGCCGAGCGGGCTGCCGTTCACACTCACTTGGGCCTTCACGGCGCGGCCGCTCGCATTGGCATAGCGGAATACGAGCGATTCCGTAGATGACTCGGGGACATTGATCGTCCAGAGGATGGAGTCGCCGGCATTATCCATGCCATCAACGAACCCGAAACCGGTGAAGCCAGGAACATTGTTCGAGATGCCGGCACCGTTCAGCGTCGTCTGCCCCTCGGCTTCATAGATGGGTCCCGTTTCCTCGCCGTACTGTGCGTATGCCGCGAGCACCACCGGCCGGCCCCGGCCGATCGAGCGAAGTTGCTCGATGTAGCGGCGTAGGTCCGCATACGTGTTGGTCTTGAACCAGATCTCGCTGTAGAGGAACTTACAGGCTGCGCTCTGCGCCACTTCACGAACGGCCCAGCCGTCCACCGTTCCATCAACGATATTGAAGGTGCAGGCCGATCGCTGGGGATCGTTCTGCGCGAGCCGCAGATCGGCCGCTTCCAGAAAACTCACGAAAGCGTGCGGCAGGTCGAGCGGTGATCCGTCGGCTCGGAGGACGTCCCGACGCTCGCCGAGCTGGTCAATGTGGACACCGTCGAAACCAAACGTCCGGATGGCATCAACGTATTCGGAGGTCATCCAGGCCTGCCAGCCGGGATTTGACGGATCGAACAAGAAGAGCCTCTCCCCCGGTTTCTGGGCGCTGAAGTCGAGCGAAAGCTGCGATACAGCGTTCGGTTGCGTGAACATGCCCCAGGAAGGCTCGATCGGCCAGAGCTGGGCGTAATTCTCGCGCGCGGCATAGATCATGACGTACGCCATGGCGAGGGCCTTGTATTGGTGCACGGAGCTGATGAGGTCGGAGAGGACCTGCACCGAGTTGGTCCGGCCGAAGAGGTCGTCCCAGGTCGGAAGCAGGTTGTTGGCATTGTCGCGCTCGATCAGTTTCTCATGACGCCAGAACCAGTCATAGAACTGGAAGGCGTTCAAGTGATAGTCCAGTGCGAGCCGCTGTACGATCGGGTTGAGAACCTCGGGCGTTTGAGTTGGCGAAAAGTTCGAAAGGTAACCATATCGCGGGTATCCGAGCGCCGTGGAACTGACATCGATGCCAGTTGAGCCGATGACGCGACCGTCAACGGACATGACTGCCAGATAGCCGGTGAAGTCGGTCGGTGGCGGCATCCACTCGAACGACGTTGTCACGGTTGCATCGGGCCGCAGCGTGATCGGATCACTGGTTGCGTGATACACCTGATCGTTCAAGTGAAAGACGGTCAGCTCAATGGGTCCGATGAACGGAGTATTTGTTGGAGAGACTGCCTGTATCGTTACTGCGGCTTCCTCGCCAGGCGCGAAGCGGGCGGCTAGAGGATACACGCGTGCTGCATCGGGTTTCGGTGCGAGGGCGTCGGCAGGACTAGAGGGGGCTGGAGGCGCCGTTTGCGCCAGTGCCAGTGATCCATGCACCGTGAGCGCGAAGACCAGCGATGCGGTCGACCGGGTTGTCGACTGTCCATGCAATCCTTCGACACGACTGTTCACAGGCCGGCCTATGCTGTGTTAGACATTCAACGAGCTGTGTCTGGTCGCCCGGATGACCTCAGTCAGGAACCCGGCGGCGACTGAAGAGACATCAGCCTCGGATCGAACAGGTTGAGATAGTTGAGCAATGCCAGGGCGTACCAGCTCGCTGTGACGGGCTCTGTGGAGGTGCTCGGCAGCGGGCGGTCCGTTGGCCAGTCGACGGCCTCTCCGGGCGGCATGTAGCCGACGTTGGTGGCCCTCACATACCATTGGAGGCGCTGGAGGGCGATGTCATCGAGACCGCGCCAGTGCTCCAGCATGGCCATGTACATGTCCATCTGGGGCCAGCTCGGCATGGATGCGCTGGCCTCGAATGGGCCGCCGGGACTGACATCTTTTTGATGGTAGAACTCGTCCCCTTCGTATCGCGCGATGCCGATGTCATCCCCTCCGGGGGTGAGTCTCGCGAGGACTGCCTGTCGCTGGGACATGACCCGGTCGTCTGTTGCATCGACCAGGCCGAAAACCCACACCAGGTCTGTTGACGCATCCAGTCGGTCGTCACGCGAACAGTTAACCGCGACACTACGATTCCAGCGAGCCTCCGTGTCGTTCCAGAGTCCGGGGCAAGGTTGGGAGGAGGCGGGCCTGTCGATGGATTCCAGGACGCGGCCTGCACCGGCGAACCACTGGTTCGCCTGGTCGTTGTCACCCGTCCCCTGAGCAAGAAGATGAGCGGCGTTGAGGCCGGAAGCATAGGTCACCTGCGTAAAGGTGTTCCACGCAAAATCCTCCTCCCAGATGGAGAAATCGCCGGGACCGAAGTCGTGCTCGTTGATGCTGCCGTTGATGAAATCGGCGGCTCGCCGCACAGCTTCATATACCGAAGTGGGTCCCGCTCCGGGCGACTCGATCCAGTCGGTCAGGAAGTTCGAGGCTGCCTGCGGGTCCCGGTCCCGCAGAAGCCGCCACGTGTGGTAGACACCAATCAGGAAGAGACCCGGAGCGTCCAACTCGGGCTCCACGAAAGTCTTCGGCCATTTCCGAATCCAGAAGCTGTAATTCGAGAACCAGGTGCCGAGCGGATGATTCGACGCACTACCATCCTCCTGTACGGAGGCCATCCAGCGGTAGAATTTCACGGCCTCATCCAGGTGACCTGTCGCGGCGAGTCCCAATGCCGTAACGGACGAGTCGCGCGGCCAGACTTTGAAGCCGTAGGCTGGATTAGTGGCGGCGACGAAGGAGCCAAATTCGGGCTGCTGCGCCTGCTTGGTGGCGATCAGCGCCCTGTTCAGTGCGGTGCGAAGTCCCGTATCCGGTGCCTCGATTTGCCGGCCCTGCTGTAACCAGGTCTGGTACGCGCGTTTAGTCTCACTGAACCAGAATTCGGGCGTCGCAGCTGAGCGCGCTGCCACCGCGATCTGCAGGGCATCATCAGCGCTCGATGCAACTGCGTAGAAGAAGTAGTACTGTCCTTTGGCGGCAGGGTCGAGGACGACTTCTTTCCACAGCGAAAGACCAAGATCCGGGGAGGACATCTGCTCCACGCTGTTGGGTGGTCCCGGCTGATCAACCGTATCCATCTCGGGCGCTACGGCACGATCGAATTCAACATCGTCTGCGGTGGGCTGGAAAGCTCGGTGCCGGTCCATGTCCTGAAAGGCACCAAACACCAGGAATGTCCCGTTCGAAGCGCTCATATCGGCAATCCAGGCGTTCAGCTCCGGATGCCATTGTGCCTGCATTTCATTCCGTGGCTGGCCGGGTAACGGCTCATAGAGGCCGGTGTCTACGAGTGCATCGGCGGATTTCTGGCGGCCCGGCGCGGCTTTGTTGTGGAGGTCCACGACCTCGGTGAATCGGGCGCGGACTCTCTTGTTGTCTTGGGGGGGGATGTTGTTCGTAAGCGTGTACCGGACGACGAGAAAGCGCTGAGCGGGTACCATCGCGTAGGCTTTCTCGATCTGAATTGGCAGCCCGCGCTCCGTTTCCCGCAGGTACTCTACGTTCAAGACACCGCCGTCATCGAAGCACATGACCGAGGGGTACGATTGTCGCAGCCCGGGGTCGGCCGGAGCATCGTCTCCTTTCGCCTCCCCGCTGGATTCACACAGGGTGGGTGCGCGCTCGGGGCCGGTCAACTGTTTGGTACCGTGCCCATTGTCGTTGTTATTGAGCACGTCTGCGTGAAAGAAGGCCGCGGCACCATCGATCTGACTCACAGTCCAGTCGATTCCATTGTGCAGCGCCGCAAGATACGGGCCAAACAGGTGCGAGTCCTTCGGGTACAGCTGCCTTGCGTAGTGAACCGCCACAGTATCGGTCCAGTTATTCATCAACAGACTACGCACTGTCTCGGAAGACGGCCGGTTGCCTTCAGGTGCCGCGGACGGTTGACCTCTGCTGACGACTGGCAACGTCCCACTGATCAGGATGGTGCCGAGAATGCACGCCCTCGCCAATGGCAATCCCGTGAGTCGAGGTATCAACCTATAAAGGACAACTAAAGGAAACATGAAGGACATATAAACGTAGGCTTCCCGCTCGGAGGGGCCGAGCCTAATGGAGTGATGCGGCCTCAGGTGGGCCATGCGAGCTGTGAGCGTCACTATGGCACCGGCTCCAATATCGGCGTTGATTCACATCAATTCGAGTGTCCCCGGCTCATGGACTCAAGACACCAGCCGCTCGCGATCGCTACAATTCACCCGGCCGAATTGTTGCCGGCTCCTGTGCATGCCAGAGAACTCCTGTATGCGCGAAGTTACTTTCCGCGGTAAATCGGGTCGAGGCACTCGCGGTCTGGAGCGGCCAGAATCGCGAGTTGTTTCGGATTCGGATTTGCCCAAAGGCCGCGACACGACCGCGCAGGGACTACGCCGGGCGTTGGGAGCGCTTGAATCAGGGCACGTGTGCGCCCTGTACGAAACACGTCAAGAATCCTCAAGATTATTGAAGACTTTCCTCGAGATCGGAATTGCGCGGCGTGAGAAGTGTCTTTGCGTCATCTCGACGGGATCGCGGCAATCGACCGGGTCGATGATGCGCGCCGCGAGCGCTCACATCCTCCAGGCGGTCAAGCGTGGAGACGTTGAGTTCACGACGATCGAGCGCGCGTATCTCACGGGCGAAGTATTTCTCACCGAGCGCGCACTCAACTTCTGGCGCAACGCTGCAGAACAGGCAGCGGCTGAGGGGTTTACGGGCTTGCGCGCCGTCGTTCAACTCGACCGGCCGCTCCGTCGCCCCGAGACGCTCATGCGCTGGATGGAGTATGAGAATCGCCTGACGCAGGAACTTGCCGCGCGCGGCAATACAATGCTGTGTTTGTACAGCCGCCTGGCGCAGCCCGCGCAGTTCGTCCTGGATGCGCTTCGGGCTCATCGCATGGTGGCTCATCGGGGCACGATCGGCGAAAACACGTTTCATGTCCCTCCGGAGGAGTACAACGCATCTGATAGGGCCAAGCGCGCGGTGGACCGGATGCTCGCCAGCAACCGCAGTCAGTGTTTACGTGACACCGCATCATATTGGGAGCCACAACATCTTCAAAAGTTGGATCGACGGCTGACAGAAGTGCTGAACACTGTGACGGCTTCGGCGGGCGCGGTGCAAGCGCTTGCCGCCGATTCCATACGGCACAAACGGGAGGAACACCAGCTCAGACGGTCGATGGAATATCTGATGGCCAGTCAGAGAATCACCCAGACAGGCAGCTGGGCCTGGAGCCCCTCATCCGGTCGGCTCTTCTGGTCACTGGAACATTTCCGCATCTTCGGAGTGGATCCCGCGCTCACGAGAATCACCTATCATGCTTTTTTCCAGATGGTCCATCCTGAGGAACGCGCCCATGTGACCTGCGAGTTTGAGGCAGCGGTGCGTGCAGGACGCGACTTCGACGCGGAATACCGTATAGTGCGTCCCGACGGATCAGTCAGGTACATACACAGTCGCGCACACGCCCTTTGCGGAGAGACCGCTGAGCTCACGGAGTATGTCGGTACAGTTGTAGATATCACTGACCAGAGGCAACAGGAGAAGAAGTCACTCGAGAGCATGACGGGAGGGTTCGTTCGAGCATCGCATGCGGCGACCGCGGGACAACTGATGGGCGCCATAGCTCACGAAGTGAACCAACCTCTCACAGCATTAGTCACCAACGCTGGTGCCGCGTTGCGTTGGCTGGCATGCGTCCGGCCGCGACTGGACAAAACTCGGCAGGCGCTGCTGCAGATCGTTGACGACGGAAATCGGGCCAGCAATGTAATCGCGCGTATTCGGGCGTTGTTGGGGCGAGCCGAAGTAGAGCAGAACCCACTGAGCCTGAATGCCGTTATTCAGGAGGTGATCGCCTCAACCAGGCCCGAGCTGCGCCGGCACGGTGTTACCCTGCGTACCAAGCTCGAGAAGCATCTGCCGCTGGTGTTGGGCGATCGGACTCAAATACAGCAAGTTGTGCTCAATCTCATCATGAACGCAATCGAGGCGATGGGTTCCGTCGACACTCGTCCCAGGTTACTGTTGATTGAGACCCTGGCCGATGTTAGGGGCGTGAACGTCTGCGTAGATGACTCTGGCCTCGGGCTGGATGAGCAGGTGTTAAAGCACATGTTTGAGCCGTTCTACACAACCAAGGTGCATGGCATGGGAATTGGTCTGGCGATCAGCCGTTCAATCGTCGAGGGGCACGGCGGTCGCCTCTGGGCTGAGCGCAAACCCGTGCCGGGCGCAATATTCAAATTCAGATTGCCGTTTGAGGAAGTGGGGCGCGGGTGAAAACGGCAACCGCCACCGTATTCGTCATCGATGACGACGCCGGGGTGCGCCTGGCTCTGGAGAGCTTGATCGGCTCGGTGGGTCTGCGGGTGGCGTGCTTCGCTTCTCCCGAGGAATTCCTGCGCCAACTGCATAGCGACGGCCCTGCTTGCCTGGTCCTCGATGTGCGCCTGCCTGGTCTGAGCGGCCTCGACCTGCAGCGGGAGTTGGCCAGCACACCCTATCGGATCCCGATCATCTTCATTACGGCGCACGGTGATGTCTCAATGGCCGTACGGGCCATGAAAGGGGGCGCAGTCGAGTTTCTGTCCAAGCCCTTTCGTGATCAGGATCTCTTAGATGCGATTTGGCATGCACTTGACCTAGATCGAGCTGCCAAGGTGCGTAGCGCCGAGCTGGACAGCGTGCAAGATCGGGTAGCTCGTCTCACGCAACGTCAACGGCAGATCATGACGCGCATGCTAGACGGCAGGCTCAATAAGCAAATTGCCGCTGATCTCGAGCTCAGCGAGAACACAGTCAAGGTGCACCGGCGGCGCATTATGGAAAGAATGCGTGCGGCCAACTTTGCGGAACTGGTTCACATGATCGAACTGCTCGGCTGGAAACGTGGCCTGCATCAAAGCAACTAATATGGGCTCGGAGCAATCCTACTCGGGCGAAGGCATGTCCTCGTTAGCCCAAGGAGTGATTCGGGTCGTCGTGGCTACACGAAAACGTCAATTCTTAGTTGCGATCGTGGACGATGATGCCGGCGTGCGTGCGGCAATCCAGAACCTGCTCGAGTCGAACGGCTTCCGGTGCTGGGGCTTCTCGAGCGCAGAGCAGTTCCTGCGATCTCGACAAGTCACTAAGGCGGCTTGCCTCATCCTCGATTTGCGGCTAGTTGACATGAGTGGGCTGCAGCTGCACCGTGCTCTGCAGGCGAAGGGTCTGACGATACCGGTTATCTTCGTTACTGCAGAAGACGACGCCAAGAAGCAGCTATCGCAAGCGTGTGTGCTGGCCGTCCTACATAAGCCGTTCGATTCCGAAGAGCTCGTCCGACTGGTTCGGCTTGCGGCTGAGGCTCGAGGAACTCGTTAAGGCACGCTACGTTTGTGGCACCGCGAGGTGTGCCCCTTAAACCAATGTGTACTGGCGGTTCTCCGTAACGGCCCCTAGTGTCCTCACACACTGTGATGCACACACAGACCAGGAGGGCCAGCGTGAATACTCCAGTATTGACTTCGGTTCGTAAGCTCCCGAAAGGAATTCCGCCGGCGCTGGCACAGTGTGCAGTCCTCGCTCGGTACACAAGTGGCGAGTCCATTTACCGATGTACTGACAAGATCGAGCACTGGTATCAGCTCGTCAGCGGTGCGGCGCGTAAGAGCGTGTTGAGCAGTGACGGACGTCGGCACATTGTTGATTTCATCCTGCCGAACGATCCATTCGGGCTTGCAGCGGCCGGCCTGCGCCACTTTTGTGTCGAGGCACTCGTCCCCGGAACTCTCATTGCTCGCTTTCCTCGCGGTGCCGCCGAGCGGCTCGCGGATTCCGATCCTGAGGTGGGTGGCTATATCCGCGAGGCTGCATTCACGTCGATTGTCCATCTGCAACAGCGCATGGTTATTCTTGGGCGAACCAGCGCGCTCGAAAAGGTAAGTGCCTTTCTTCTGGAGATCGCCGACCGCAGCCAGAGTTCGCCAATTCACGCGGTGCTACTGCCGATGTCTCGTTACGACATTGCCGACTATGTTGGAGTGGCTGTCGAAACAGTGAGCCGCACGCTCACGGAGCTGCGTAGGAGCCGAGTGATCGCATTTCCCAGCGCTCGCCACGTGCGAATTGGCGATCGCGGCGCACTCGAAGACCTTGCGAATGGTCTGGGCGGGCGGGCCGCACATCTGCCGCCGATGGACAAGCTGAAACCGCATGCCAAAGGCACGCAAAGAAGTCACCATGGAATTGATACCGGTCAAGGCACTCATATCCCGGAACTTCACGATCACCACGTAAACGGACCCGGGGTGCGAAGTAACGGTGAGTTCCACGACGGTAACCGATACTAATTTCAGTAGCCTGGATACTGTCAGACGATCGGCGCACGGGCGCAGAAGAGGAAAGCAGTGATGCGCGCTACGGAGATGCATTTTCATCGTCTCGCAGACTCAGTTGGACAGCTCGTGTGGGTTGTAGATGCCTCGGGGCGGATCTCGTATGGCAACTCGAGCTGGTACGCGCACACCGGCATCGGTGCGGGGGCGAAATTCGTTCGGAACTATCTGCCGCTCCTGCATCCGGAGGATCGGTCGAGTTGGGAACGAGCCTGGGGCCACGCTTTGGCCTCTGGAGAGGCATACGCACTGGAGTGTCGTCTGCGCTTCACAGCCGAATCGAAATATGTGCAGCACCTGGAATGGGGCCATCCCGTTCGAGATATCGATGGAAAAGACCCTGAATGGATCATTTTCGCAACCGATGCAGACGAGGATCGGCGGCTCATCGCAGAGCTGCGGCGCTCGATAGCGCGCAAGGACCAATTCCTCGCGCTCGTCGCCCATGAGTTACGCGGTCCACTTTCACCGATCCTTACTACGTTACAACTACTGGCAGGACACGTGGATGAGCCGCGGCTTGTCGAGCAGTCGTGCGCCCGGATAGCACGCCAGTTTGCACAGCTCAGGCGCCTCGTTGAGGACTTATTCGATCTCGCCAGATCTCAGAACGCCCAGATGATCCTCACGCGCGGCAAGGTCGAGCTGGAAGCCGCCGTCGAAGCAGCAATTGAGGACGCTCAGCCTCTGATTGCCTCGCGTAGGCATCATTTGAGTGTGGTTATGCCATCTCAGACGACGGTCGTGAACGGGGATGCCGGGCGACTGACGCAGGTGTTTGGGAATCTACTCGTAAATGCCGCGAAATTCACGGACGAAGCCGGTCGGATCTGTGTGCTGATAGAGCGGGAGCCCGGTTGGGCGCTGGTCAAAGTGCGCGATTCAGGCATTGGCATTTCGCCTGATATGTTGCAGCGTGTCTTCGATGCATATGTGCAGGCCGAGCGCGACTCCACTGGGTCTGCCAGTGGGCTGGGCCTTGGGCTTGCGCTTGCGCGTCATTTGATCGAGTTGCACGGCGGGACGGTCAACGCTTACAGTGAAGGACTGGGACGAGGCAGTGAGTTCGTAGTGCGTTTACCTGCCGCAAACGGGCGGGAATTACTGGAATCCCGTGCGCAAGAATGCAACAGCTTGGCGATTCCCTGAGGCGCTGACTCGATGGGCCGGTTCGAGGGTATTTGATCGCTGGAATAACACGAAGGCGCAGTGGGACCTCCTGACCTACTATCAGCGATTCGAGAGCGTGGTTGCTCTCGTTCTCACCCTGGTCATCGCTCTGATCGTTCTCGTCGCCTTGTATCGGCTGTCCGTTGCGGTGGTGAGCGCGCTGGTATTTGGAGCGCTGGATCCGCTGGAGCACGGGGTGTTCCAAGCCGTATTCGGCCAGATCATGACCTTGCTGATCGCGCTCGAGTTTAATCACACGTTGCGCTACGTCGTGACCAGGCATCAGAGCATTATCCAGGCGCGCGTTGTAATCCTCATAGCGTTGCTGGCACTGGCACGCAAGTTCATCATTTTCGATATACATGAGACGGCGCCTGCCTATCTACTGGGCTTGGCGGCCGTTACGTTGGCGTTGGCGGTGACATACTGGCTCATCCGCGAAGGCGGCCAGGAGGACGTTTAGGGGCTGGCAGGAGATAGGCTCCTGCGAGCGGCAATGGCTACAGCAGCGTTCGTTGCCCCGCTGAATATCAGGTTGATACCGAGCAACAGGCCGGTAACCCAGAACGCGGTGAGGGGCCAACCCAGCAACAGAATGACGCCGACAATGATGCTCCCGACCCCGGCCGCCGTGAGCCAACCCCATGCCGCGGCTGGCCGGACCACCGCGGCGAAGATCACACGAAGGCCGCCCTCCGCGATGAGCAGAACTGCAATAATTACCGCCAGGGTAAGCGCGCCCCCTATGGGGTATAGAACCACGAGCAGCCCCGCGATCGCATAGAGTGCGCCGCCCAGCCCATACCAAGCCGAGCGTGGCCACGCTTTGATCTTGAACGCGTAGGCGAGCTGTGCGATCGCTGACAAGATCAGTACCGCGCCAAAAACCGCAACGGCTGCCAGGGAGGCGACCACGGGGACGGCAATGGCAATGGCTCCGGCAATGATCTGCACGATGCCCAATGCGAGCATCCATCCCCAACGGTGTCCGAATGAGGCGACGGTTGCATCGGACCCCATAGTTTGCGTGATAGTCGCCATGCTGTGCTCCTGTTTATTTGCGAAGTCAGGATGGTGGAAACTCAGCGTGGATCGTCTCTCCGGACGGGAGCTGACACTGGCCTCGTCCACCATGGAGCGGCCATTCGCGAGTGCTTGCTCTGAATGACGGCCTCATTAATAACGACGCGGGGCCCTCAGTCCTTGACCCTCATCAATTCACCCAGTTTTCTGCTGGCGGGCCTGTGTGTTTTTGTTGTCGCACGCTCATACACGTGACAGTAGTTCTGCGCCATCTGCGAGGCTCGAAAACGCATTTCAAACACTTCTCGACACCGTCTTCGACTGATGGTACTTATCCGCTCGATGCACTTTACAGCCGCGTTCAGGTCATCGACGATGAAACCGGTAACACCCTCGTCTATGATCTCGGGGACAGATCCGCGGCGTAACGCGATCACCGGAGTCCCACAAGCCATCGCTTCAATCATCGCGAGCCCGAAGGGCTCGGGCCAGTCGATTGGAAATAGGAGCGCGAGCGCGTCGCCCAGAAAGTGCGTCTTCTCGAGCTCGCTGATCTCGCCGATGAACTCTACGAGCGAGCCATCAATCAGGTGCGCAACGCGCGCATTGAAATACTGCTCGTCGGCGCGGTCGATCTTGGCCGCGATTTTCAGTGGCAGTCCGCTACGGTGCGCGATCTCGATCGCCTGCTCAATGCCCTTTTCGCGGGCGATACGGCCGAGAAAGGCGAGATACTGACCAGGCAACTCGCTGGCTCTGTGCAAATGCGCTGGCAGGCCGTGGTAAACCGTTGCTACCCAATTGGCGCGGGCGAGCGGCCTGCGCTGGGCGTCGGAAATCGATATCAAGGGCGCTTCGCTGAACTCCTGGTACAGCGGGGAGAGGCCTGCGATGTCGAGCCGTCCATGTAATGTCGTCAACGAGTAGGTACTTGCGAAGCGTCGAGCGACGGGCAGATGCAGCGAATCGGTGTGAAAGTGGATCACGTCGAAAGCCTCGGCCCGCCTGCACACGTTCTCCAACATGAGCGTATGCAACGCGAAGGGATCGGGGCGCGCGGGGTCGAGCCTTAGCGCCCTTTTGCATCCGGGCACCAGCTGCGCCGCCGTCACCGAGTCTCCACTGGCGAACAGCGTGACCGAGTGTCCCTGCTGGACCAGTTCCTCGGTCAAGTAGGAAACCACACGCTCTGTTCCGCCATAGCGTTTTGGCGGAACGCTCTCGAATAGCGGAGCGACCAGGGCAATGCGCAGCGGCCTTACCGACGAATTCGCACTCATGTGGATGTCGAGCCTGTCACATTCATATGATTGCCTTTCCCTCATCGTCGTGATCCTGGCGCTTCGGACGGTGAGTGCATTGATCGTGATCAAACCGCCGTTCCGGGCTCCCGATGGTCGTCCAGGGAGCGTTGCGTTCTGAGGCCGACTGACGCCGATCAATGCCGAGACACCCGCAGGTGTGGACGATCAGAGCTCACAGCAATGGAGAAAGCCTATGAGTATCCGGAGACTCGAGCGCGACGATTGGGGCGGATTTTGCATCCGGGCGTCACGTTTCTTTCTCGGTAAGCAAGCGGATATCGAGGTCGTTTCGCTGCAAATAGGTTTTCAGCCCGAGGCGCGTCGGCTGCCGTTGATCGGTATGTCTTATGATCCCAAGAGCGATGTGCTGCATCTTCTCCTTGGCACGCTGAGCTACTTCATCCGGTCGCCCCGTGAGCTGTATGTGGACGAGGAGCCACTCGGCATCATCAGTTTTGAGGTCATCGACGCAGAGGGGATGCGACAGATCGTCACGTTGCGGGACCCGCTGTTGTTGCCAGCGCCCCGGCTCCCGAGGACATGAGCTCATGCGATCTGACCAGCGGATCAGAGAGGAAGTCCAAGAGACGCTGGATCAGGACCCGAAAATCAGCGCACGTGACATCGCCGTAGCGGTGCGAAGCGGCGTGGTGACCCTCGCCGGCTTTGTGCGCGCCTTCGGTGAGAAGTCCAGGGCGGAAGCAGATGCGCGACGGGTCGCGGGTGTACTCGGCATTGCCAACGACATCGAAGTAAGGTTGCCGCTGTTTGAGAGGAAGCCGGACCCCGAAATTGCACGCGAGGTGCTTGCGAGCATCAAGCGTGAGATGCCGACGGTGTGCGAGCAGATCCTGGTGCGTGTGGCGGATGGGCGAGTTACGCTGCAAGGCCAAGTCGAGACGGAGAATCAAAAATCTCTGGCAGAGGAGCTCGCCGGGAGCGTGACGGGGGTTAGGAGTTTCAGCAACCAACTCGTCATCGGGCTGCCGATCCAACCCGTTGATATCCAGCACAAGATTGAGGAGGCGTTTAAGCGTGCCGCCGAGATCGATGCCGATAACATAACAGTAGAAATCGCGCCTAACGGAACGATTGTTCTCAGCGGTGCGGTGCGCTCGCCGGCACAGAGGGAGGAAGCAGAACGCATCGCCGCGGCAGCGCCGGGCATACTCGAGGTCGAGAATCGAATTGAAGTCGTGACTTAGCGTTCTTTAGTTCCAGAGACGTTGAAGCGCGCGCGGAACGGGGTGGGCGCCGGGTTGACTGTGGCTTCGATCACTGTTCGACCGTACGTCTGAGGGGGCATTCGCGTGTTGATCGATATCAAGGCCGATCCGCTTGTCATGGGCAAAATGGGACCCAGTTTCCGGCTACTGTCTCAAACAGGTTACGAAGGAGATCCATTCATGACAGTGAACGAGAATATGGAACGCCCGGTGCGCTTCAGGCGAGCTTGCGGTCGAGTTCCACTTCCATGCCTGATCTCAGTGTTCCTGGGAGTGACAATACCAGGCGCCTTGGCGCTCCCCGTTGCCGCAGCCGACGTAAAAGTCGTGGTGGTCGATGTGGTGGCAGTAGCCGATGGTTATCGCGCCAGCAAGCTTCGTGGCACCACGGTCGTCAATTCAAAGAACGAGAAAATCGGGGAGATCGACGATTTGGTCGTCGGTAAGGACCGTGTGTTGTTCGCGATCATACAGGTGGGCGGCTTTCTTGGTCTGGGCAGCCGGTTGATCGCCGTGCCGTACACGTCATTGCAGATAAGTGATGATGGCAGACGCATCGTGCTGCCAGGCGCAACCAAGCAGCAGCTCGAACAGGTGCCAGAGTTCAAGTATCGATGAGACAACGCGGGAGTACATGAAATGAGACTGGATTCAGACATTAAGCGGGACGTCGAGGACGAGCTTAGGTGGGATCCCGGCGTAGACGCGACCGACATCGGTGTGGCTGTCCATAACGGTGTAGTCACGCTCTCCGGGTTCGTACACAGCTATTGGCAAAGGACCCAGGCTGAGCGAGATGCGAAGCGGGTCGCCGGCGTAGTGGGTGTCGCTGACGACATCGAGGTGCGATTGCCGGTCATCGATCAGCGGCCAGACCCCGATATCGTGCGGGATGCCGTGAGTGCGCTGAAGTTGGAGTTGCCATTCTCCTCCGAGAACATCAAGGTTGTCGCCAGGGAGGGCTGGCTCACGCTCGAGGGCGCTGTGGAATGGAACTACGCGCGCGAGCGTGCAGAAAGTGCTGTCAAGAACATTCGCGGTGTGAAGGGTGTGACCAACTCGATAGAGCTAAAGCCAAAAGTCGCTCCTTACGAAGTTCGCAGGAAAATCGAAGACGCATTGCGCCGCAGCGCCGAGCTTGACGCGAGCCGCATCACAGTGGAAGCGAACGGCAGCGAGGTCGTCCTGCGCGGTACGGTTAGATCATGGGCGGAGCGGCAGGAAGCCGAACGTGCGGCTTGGGCGGCGCCGGGAGTAACCAGAGTAGATAACCGCATCTCGATCAGCGTGTAGCGCTACGCGCAGTCAGGTGCCATCGAAGCACGAAGGCGCCGGCTCATACCCGGCGCCGCCTCCTCATCTGAAGGGACCTCCCATGCACATCCTCAAGTCGAAAACTACCCTCTTAGTGCTCGTCCTGGGTTCGTCTGGGCTCAGCCAGCAGACGTTGGGCCGCGATGTGGAACCAATCGTACCGATGGGTGCGTTGGCCCAGGCAGCGGCCGCTCTCGAGAAAGATACAGGCGGAAGGATATTGGAGATCCGACTTGCCGATGAAACGGGCGCGCCTGCATTCGAAGCCGCGCTTACCAAGGGCGGTACCGTCGTGTATATGCGAATTGCATCTCCCAGTGACGACGTTAGCGAGATCGAAGTGAGTCACCTACCTCAGTGGCTGCAAAATTATCAACTGGATGCCTATCGGCGCAGTGTTTCCAAGGCACGAGTAGCCATCGACCAGGCAATCACCAAGGCCGAACAGAACGATAAGTCGCCGGCCATCGATGCGGGTATTGCGAAACCCTTGGGAGGTACCAACGCCGTCCTGGCCTACTTCGTGGAGACGATTAAGGGTAGCAAGCGCCACCAGCTCGCAGTCGACGCTACAACCGGGGCCATGATCGCGAATCCGGAATCGCTGTACGAACCGCACACCCCCGTGCAGTTGGCGCGACGCCTCGCGCCGTAAAGCGAGCCTGGCCCATGCTGCCCCCCTCTCAGGGCGGCGTCTCAGTCTCCGGCGCAGTGACCGAACACCGACGCTCGTCCTTGACGATCATCAATGCGGCACGGTGCGCTATCGGGCTACTCGTACGGCTAAGACATCGCACGGAGCAGAGTGCAGCACGGCATCCTCTGTAGGACCGAAGATGAAAGCGAGACCGTGCCTCCCGTGGTTGCCGAGTATGATCAAATCAACGTGGAACTCGCGCGCCACGCGCAGGAGCTCTACCTTCACACTCCCGACCTCGACTCGCCAGCGCGCCTGCTTGGAGCCCGGTTCGCCGGCGAGATTTGCCACGTGTTTTTGCGCAGCCTCAATCAGTTCTTCCTGAGTCTTGATGAGTGCTGGTGTCACAGCGTCAGGTGGAATGGGCGCCACGACGGGCGGTGGCTCTACCACATGGAGTATCTCGAGATCCGAGCCGAGGGCGGCCGCAAGTGCTCGGCCGCATTCGGCGATTGTGAAGCTGCTTTCGGTGAGATCGACAGCAACCAGAATGCGATGATAAATCGACACTGGCTCGAGAAGACCTGTGTAGCAAGTGGGAACACTATGCAAGGCAAATCCATACGGAGCATTGATTTGGATCAATGCGATGGCGTCTTATACCGTCGTGACCTCGTGCAATCTTTCATTCATCAGGGGGTTCGCCTGGCCTGCGACGAACGACAAGGATTCTTCGGCAAGAAGCAGCCAACTCTCCTCGAGGGCCGCTCCTGCAACGAACCATTGACTCATCGGCCGGCCATGGCTCGGTTCAAAGTGTGCTCCCTTTCCGGCCATGACAAGTGCGCCCACGCGTTCCGCCGGCAATTTGACGACAAACTGCTCGTTGGAGGTCAACATTGCGAAGATCTTGTCGTGAATACACAGGGCTGTCGGACCAAACCCCCGCTTTCGCGGCGTGTTCAGGCATACGCCTCGGCGAGAAGTAAGTGCCGAAACGACCTGCGAATATCGATGTTCTACTGTAACCACAGTCCAAGTGTCTTGTGTTTCATTCGCCCGCGAGTACCGCCAATTCCGGGGGATCTAACCATTATTGGGCACCACCCGCGTTGACCCGGATCAATTCGAGCGCAGGCAAATGCGTTCAAGATAAAGTGAGCTGGTGGTTCCCCGTGTGGAGGGTCATATATGCTCGTCAGAATGGTTGGATTACGAATCTCGTTGTTGTCGTTGTTGTCGTTGTTGTGTTTGTACGAGGGCAGTGCATTAGCCGCGGACGCAGCTTCGCCTCCTGACCCAAAAGCGTTCGTCACGCTTGCCTCACAGGACAACATGACCGAGGTGCAGCTCGGTGAGCTGGCAATGCAGAACACCAGAAATCCGAACGTGCACCGTTTTGCTCAGCGTATGATCAATGACCATGGCAAGGCGAATACCGAGCTCGCGGGCATCGCTCAGCAGAAAAACCTGATCGTCGCCAAGGAGCTCGATCCAGAGCACACCGCCCTGGTGCAGGATCTTAGCTCCAGGAACGGACCCGAGTTCGATGCTGCCTACGCAAAGACGATGGAGGACGCGCACGCGAAGGCGATCAGCCTCTTCAAGCGCGCGACAAAGACACCGGACCCCCAACTGTCGCAGTTCGCGAGGCAGACGTTGCCGATGCTGCAGGAACATAAGCGCATGGCTGACAAGCTCAATCCGAGCAAAAAATGACCAGAGTGCGGTCCCAGGTGCCACCATGGCGCTGAAGCTGCACAAGGGCGGGTTCGCGCATGCGCAGCAACTCGTTCGGGGAGGGCACCTGGTGAAAGACGACCGCGGTGCCTGGAGCGAGCATCAGCCCTCGAGCCAGGCAGAGAACGAGTTCATCCGGGAGCATGGCTTCGTCGAGTACGGAAAGTGGCATCTCGGCGTCGATGACGAGCACTCGGCGCACGAGAAGAGACACTACAAATTTCCGTACGGAGACTTTCGCGACGTCCATCGGTGCGCGGTGTTATCCGCGGAGAGCAGAGCTGGCCAATACAAGCATACGGATATCGAAAGCGCCGCCGCACATCTGCACGGCATGATCGAACGTTAGGTTATCCGGTTTGTATGATACTGCACCGAACTCCTTCAGCTTCTGACGCAGGTACGCCCGCGCGCGTTCGATTTTGCTCCGCAGCTCGTCCATCCGCTCGCGCAGTCGGCGCTGGAAATAAGGCTCATCTGCATGTGACTCACAGACGGGCATCATCCGAGTGCACGCAACTGCCGTGCCAGGGTTGGCTGCCGCCACTGCAGCGGGTTGACTTGCATCAAGGTGGCGCCGGGCGGCTGCTGCTATCTTCGGACCGTGGGCGAGCTCATGAACATCGCGAAATTCGAACGCTTCTTTCGCCGCGCCGCCGGCCTGGATATCGACAAGGAGGATTTACGGCGCTACGACGACTTCGTGAACCAGAAGGCCTACGACCTGCTTTTGCGGGGCGAGGCCAACGCGAATGCCAACGGTCGCGATGTCATCCAGCCATCCGACCTGCCGATTAC